>RHMC01000091.1 GCA_003719395.1 Streptomyces altiplanensis | reverse complement strand
GTGCGGTCCCGTACGGACGGGCCCCGCACAGAAACGACTCCGCCCGGTCACCGGGACCGGGCGGAGTCAGGAGACCGGACGGAGGATCAGGAACCGACCTTGCGCTTGTTGTAGACGTCGAAGCCGACGGCCGCGAGAAGCACCAGCCCCTTGATGACCTGCTGGTAGTCGGTTCCGATGCCGACCAGCGACATTCCGTTGTTCAGCACGCCGAGCACCAGGCCGCCGATGATCGCGCCCAGTACGGTGCCGACGCCTCCGGAGGCCGAGGCGCCGCCGATGAAGGCCGCCGCGATGGCCTCCAGTTCGAAGTTGATGCCGGCCTGCGGTGTGCCCGCGTTGAGCCGCGCCGCGAAGACCATGCCGGCCAGCGCGGCCAGGACACCCATGTTGACGAAGGCCAGGAAGACGATGCGCTTGCTCTTCACGCCGGACAGCCTGGCGGCCGCCTCGTTGCCGCCGATCGCGTAGGTGTGGCGGCCCAGGATGGAGTTGCGCATCACGTAACCGAAGGCGACGAGCAGCGCGCCGAGGATGAGCAGGACGATCGGGACGCCGTGGTAGCTCGCGAGCAGCAGGGTGAACGCCACGACGGCCGCGGTGATCGCCGCCAGCTTCGCCAGGAAGAAGCCCATGGGGAGCAGTTCGAGGCCGTACGAAGCCGCCTGGCGGCGACCGCGGATCTCCTGGAGGACGGCCACGACCAGCACGCACAGGCCGAGCAGCAGGGTCAGGTTGTGGTAATCGGTGTACGGGCCGACCTCGGGCAGGAAGCCGCTGCTGATCTCCTGGAAGCCCTTGGGGAAGGGAGCCACCGACTGGCCCTGCAGCAGGATCTGGGTGCCGCCGCGGAACAGCAGCATGCCGGCCAGGGTGACGATGAACGAGGGGATGCCGACGTAGGCGATCCAGAACCCCTGCCAGGCACCGGCCACCGCGCCGATCAGCAGCGCGATCACCAGGGCGAGCGGCCACGGCATGTCGTGCTTGACCATCATCACGGCCGAGGCGGCGCCGACGAAGGCGGCCAGTGAGCCGACCGACAGGTCGATGTGCCCGGCGATGATGACGATCATCATGCCGATGGCCAGGATGAGGATGTAGCCGTTCTGCTGGATGAGGTTGGTGATGTTCAGCGGCTTGAGCAGGGTGCCGTCGGTCCAGATCTGGAAGAGCACCACGATCAGCGCGAGCGCGACCAGCATGCCGTACTGCCGGATGTTGCCGCGCAGCGTCTCCAGCAGCAGCGCACCGACACCGCCCCCGCCGGAGGGCCCGGCGTCGGGGGCGGACGCCGGTATGTTCTCTGTCTTCACCTGGGCCATGCCTTACACCTGCTCGTTCTGGGTTGCCGCGCTCACGGTCATGAGGCGCATGAGGGATTCCTGGGTCGCGTCCGCACGGTCGACCTCGCCGGTGATCCGGCCCTCGGCCATCGTGTAGATCCGGTCGCACATGCCGAGCAGTTCCGGCAGTTCCGAAGAGATGACCAGCACGGCCTTGCCCTGGGCGGCCAGGTCGGCGATCACCGTGTAGATCTCGGCCTTCGCACCGATGTCGATGCCCCGGGTGGGCTCGTCGAGGATCAGCACCTCGGGCTCCGAGAAGATCCACTTGCTGAGGACGACCTTCTGCTGGTTGCCGCCGCTCAGCTTGCCGGTCTCCGCGAACACCGTGGGAGCCTTGATGTTCATCGTGGCGCGGAACTTCTCCGCGACCTTCGTCTCCTCGTGCTCGTTCACCCAGCCGCGCCGGGAGACCTTGCCGAGGGCGCTCAGCGAGATGTTGCGGCTGATGCCGTCCATCAGGTTGAGCCCGAGGTGCTTGCGGTCCTCGGTGACGTACGCGATGCCGTTGCTGATGGCCTCCGGCACCGTGCGGGTCCGGATCTCCTTGCCGTCCATCAGCACCCGGCCGCCGGTGCGGCGACCGTAGGAGCGGCCGAAGACGCTCATCGCGAGCTCGGTGCGGCCGGCGCCCATCAGGCCGGCTATGCCCACGATCTCACCGCGCCGCACGTTGACCGACGCGCCGTCGACGACCTTGCGGTGCAGGTCGATCGGGTGGAGTACGGTCCAGTCCTCGACGGCGAAGGCGACCTCGCCGATGTCGGGGGTGCGCTCGGGGTAGCGGTGCTCCAGGTCGCGCCCGACCATGCCCCGGATGATCCGGTCCTCGGAGATCCCCTCGGCGCCGACCGCGATCGTCTCGATGGTCCGGCCGTCGCGCAGGATGGTGACGGCGTCGGCGACCCGGGCTATCTCGTTCAGCTTGTGCGAGATGATGATGCAGGCGATGCCCTGGGCCTTGAGCTCCAGGATGAGGTCGAGCAGCTTGCGGCTGTCCTCGTCGTTCAGCGCGGCCGTCGGCTCGTCCAGGATCAGCAGCCTGACTTCCTTGGCGAGGGCCTTGGCGATCTCGACCAACTGCTGCTTGCCCACACCGATGTCGGCGATCCGGGTCTGCGGGTTCTCGTGCAGACCGACGCGTGCGAGGAGTTCCTTCGCGTGCGTGAGCGTCCGCTGCCAGCTGATGAGGCCGCGCGTGGCGTGCTCGTTGCCCAGGAAGATGTTCTCCGCGATGGACAAGTAGGGGATCAGGGCGAGTTCCTGATGGATGATCACGATGCCGCGCTGCTCGCTGGCCCGGATGTCCTTGAAGGCGCACGGTTCGCCGTCGAAGAGGATCTCGCCCCCGTAGGAACCGTGCGGGTAGACGCCGCTGACCACCTTCATCAGGGTGGACTTGCCGGCGCCGTTCTCACCGCAGATGGCGTGGACCTCGCCGGGGGCCACGCTCAGCTCGACGTCGGAGAGAGCTTTGACACCGGGGAAGGACTTACTGATCGAACGCATCTCGAGGAGGGGTCCGGCCATGGTGGTGCATCCGTTCGACTCGGGGAGGTACGGGCGGGGCGGCCGGCCGTGGCCTGTCGCCCCCGCCCGTACCACCGGCTCTACGGCCCTGGACGGGCCGGTCGTGGTTACTTGAGCTGGTCGGCGGTGTACTGGCCGGAGTCGACCAGCACCTTGCGATAGTTGCCCTTGTCCACGCTGACCGGCTGCAGCAGGTAGGCCGGGACGACCTTGACGCCGTTGTGGTACTGCTTGGTGTCGTTCACCTCGGGCTTGCCGCCGGTGAGCAGGGCGTCGCCCATCTGCACGGCCACCTGGGCCAGTTGACGGGTGTCCTTGTACACGGTCTGGGTCTGCTCGCCGGCGATGATGGACTTCACCGAGGCCAGTTCGGCGTCCTGACCGGTCACGATCGGCAGCGGCTTTCCCGCACCGCCGTAGCCGACGCCCTTGAGGGACGACAGGATGCCGATCGAAATGCCGTCGTAGGGGGAGAGCACCGCGTCGACCCGGGCCGACGTGTACGCCTTGCTGAGCAGGTTGTCCATCCGGGACTGCGCGACACCGCCGTCCCAGCGCAGGGTCGCCACCTGGTTGAACTTGGTCTGTCCGCTCCGGACGACCAGCTTCTTGTCGTCGATGTACGGCTTGAGGACGCTCATCGCGCCCTTGAAGAAGAAGGTGGCGTTGTTGTCGTCCGGGGAGCCGGCGAACACCTCGAGGTTGAACGGGCCCTTGCCGTCCTTGAGGCCGAGCCGGTCGACGATGTACGTGCCGTGAAGGACCCCGACCTTGAAGTTGTCGAAGGTCGCGTAGTAGTCGACGTTCTCCGTGCCGTGGATCAGGCGGTCGTAGGAGATCACCTCGATGTTCGCGTCGGCGGCCTTCTGGAGCACGTCGGTGAGCGAGGAGCCGTCGATCGCGCCGATCACCAGCAGCTTGGCGCCCTTGGTGATCATGTTCTCGATCTGTGAGACCTGGTTCTCCACGACGTTGTCGCCGTACTGCAGGTCCGTCTTGTAGCCCTTGGCCCGGAACTGCTTGGCGATGTTGTTGCCGTCGTTGATCCAGCGTTCCGACGATTTGGTGGGCATGGCGATGCCCACGAGGCCGCCCTTGTCGTCGCCCTTGTCCGCGTAGGGGCCGACGCCGTTGGCGCTCTGGCCGCAGGCGGCCAGCGTCAGTGTGAGAGCCGCCGCAGCGAGGCCTGTCGAAACCTTCCGCACTTTTCCTCCAGTGATATGCCGTGATCGGCGTGACCTCGGCGGGGGCCTCGGGTCTGTCGAGCGGGAACGGGTCGGGCGCTGTGCCGGGAGGCGGACGGGGCCGTACGTACGGGCTCGGTCCGCTGGCTGCATCCGGTCCGGCGGCTGCTCCGACGGGCTCGCCCGTGCTGGCTCCGGCCGTCTCTCCGACCTGGCGTTACAAGAGTGTTAACGCTAACAGAACCGACGTCAAGGCCCCTGAGATCACCGTTCCATATCGCAGCACCGCGAGGGAGTGCCATGGTCGAGAGGGTCGGTGTTAGCGGTAACATTGAAAGGTGGTGGGACGCTGACGCTGCCACAAGGCCCATCGGCCGCCGGTGTTCCTACGCGAAGTAACGCCGGACGAGGTCGTTGCGGAACTTCCCCGTCGGATCGCATGTGGCCATCAGTTGCCCGAAGCGGCCGTAGTGCTCGTAGAGCCCGCGCACGGACTCCGGGCCGGCGGTGAAGAGCTTCCCCCAGTGCGGCCGGGCACCGAAGGGCGACAGTGCGTCCTCGATGACGCGCAGGGCCGTCGTCACGGCGGCCGTGTCGGGCAGCCAGGTGAAGTGGAAGGCCACCGAGTCGCGGTGGCAGGCCGGGCTCAGCCAGAGGTCGTCGGCTGCGACGCTGCGGATCTCCCCGATCTGCAGGTGCGGCGCGATCCGCTCCCGGACCCGGTGCAGTGCGTCGAAGGCGGCGGCGGCGTCCTCGCGTGCCACGAAGTACTCCGACTGCAGCTCGTCGCCACTGCTCGGAGTGTGTTCGAGCCGGAAGTGCGGAAGCCTGGCCTGCCAGGGGCCGGGGACGCCCGACTGCGGGGTGCACGACTCCGGCGGCATTCCGGGTACGGGATGCCGGGCGCCGTCGGAGAGCGCCGCCCCGAGCCACTGCTCCGGCGCGGGCCGCGGCCCCTCGGCGCCCACCCGCTGCTTGAGCCACACCTGATCGATCCGGTCGCTCCGCCACCGGGTGAAGAGGCTGACGCTGTACGCCGCCGACATCACCTCGTCGAACCCCCGGCGCAGCGCCTCGTGGGGCAGCCCCTCGTAGACCCACTGCTGGACGTCGAAGGCCGGCACCAGGTCGAGCGTCAGCCGGGTGACGATTCCCAGGGAGCCCAGGGCGACCACCGAACCGGCGAAATGCTCGTCGCCGCGGGCCAGCGACACCACATCGCCCGTGGCGCAGACGTAGTCGAGCGCGCGCACGGCCGAGGCGAGGCTGCCGTTGCGGACCCCGGAGCCGTGCGTGCCCGTGGCGGCAGGCCGCCGGCGACCGAGACGTGGGGGAGCGACCCGAGGTTGTGCAGGGCGAACCCCGCCTCGTGCAGCGCTCCCGTGAACTCGCCGAAGCGCAGGCCGGAGCTCACCGTGACGGTCCCGGCCCGCCGGTCGATGTCGATCACCTTGGGCAGGCCGGACGTGGACACCAGGTCGCCACGGGTGTCCGCGATCGCGTTGAACGAGTGACCGGTTCCCAGCGCGCGCACGGAACGGCTCCCGGCGACCAGCTCCTGCAACTCCTCGACGGACGCGGGGGCGTGGAACCGCTGTGCGCCGAACCGTATGTTGCCTGCCCAGTTGGTCACTGCTTCGTTCATCGCCCGTCCATTCGTGGTTGTCGCCGGGTGTGCCGAGTGCGCCGGGTGCGGCGCTTTTGGGAAGCGGAGACCGTACGGTGCCCCGCCCTCGGTGACGAGCCGGGCGTACGCGGTGGACAGCGGCGGCGGTGCACGCACCGGGGACTGGACCAGGGGCGGGCGCGGTCCTGTTCGGCGCTTGGATGTTAGCGCTAACAGGAAAAGGCCGTCAATGACCCCGGCGGGGCGGCACCGGCCCCCGCACCGGTTCTGGGGCCCTGCATCAGCGCGGCGGCCGGCGGCGAGCCCGTGGGGGTGAACGACCTGCACGGCGCGCCCACTCCGTGGCCCTTGTTCGGGGCGGGCACGCGCGAACGACTCCCCGAGGTCCGGGCCGTGTACGCCTTCCCGGTGCACTTCGGCGACTACGTCCTGGGGTCGTTGGACGTCGCCCGCGCCCACTGGTCCGACACGCGGCGTGCCATCGGCATGGTGGCCGCGTGGCGGGGGTGGGTCCCGAGGACGCACTGGCTCTCCTGCGGGCCCGTGCTTTCAGCACCGGACGGACCTTGGCCCACATCACCGCCGACATCCTGGGCCGTCCACCCCACGCGCCGTAGTCGCGGGAACGTGGCTGCATGGTCTCGACGCGCCACGGCGCTCACCTGCGGGGGACCGCGTCTAGAGGGGCAGCGGTGGCTTCACTCGGGCCCGTGCCATTCGCAGAGCAGAACGGTGGCGTCGTCGGTGAGCCTGCCGTCGTGGTGGTCGAGTACGGCGCGGACCAGGCGGCGCAGGGTTTCGGGGACGGGAAGGCCGTCGGCCTGCCGGCGGATGATGAAGTCGACGAAGCGGTCACGCCCGAATTCGTGGCCGTGGGCGTCACGGGCCTCGGTGATGCCGTCGGTGTAGAGCAGGAGCCGGTCACCGGGCTCGAGCTGCTCCCGGCACGGGACGACGGGGAGTCCGAGATCGGTCCCCAGCGGGTGGGAGGGGGCACAGTCCAGGGCGGTGGTCCAGCGACCGCCGCGGACGAGGACGGGCGGATGATGCCCGCAGCTGATCCAGGTGAGCAATCCGGTAGCGAGATCGAGGTCGGCCAGGATGCCGGTGGCGTACCGGTTGAGGGTGAACTGCTCGAGCAGCATCGTTTCGATGGTCAGAGCGGCTTCGGCGAGTCCGGCGCCCTGACGCCGTTGGTTGCGGCAGGTGGCCAGGGCCAGGTTGGCGATGAGACCGGCGGCGGTGTCGTGGCCCATGGCGTCGAAGACGGCCAGGTGGGCGGTGTCGCCGGCCAGGGCGTAGTCGAAGGCGTCCCCCGCGGTGGCGTAGGCGGGTTCCATGGCGCCGGCGATGGTCACCCTCTCGTTGGCGAAGGTGCGCGGCGGCATCAGGGTCCACTGCATCTCGGCGGAGACCGACATGGGGCTGACACGGGTGAGGCGGGCGTAGGAATCGCTGTGGTGGCGCTTGGAGACCAGAAGCAGGCCCAGCAGCGATGCCAGGTCCCGCATGCTGTCGTGGCCCGCCCCGTCCGGTTCGGCGTCGGTTTCGACGCGGAGCACGCCGAGCCGTTCGGTGCCGTCCAGAATCGGCAGCCAGTGCTGCAGACGGCTGCCGACGGGGGTGGACAAGCCCTGCATGATCTGGAAGACCCGGCCGGGCAAGGTGGCGTCGATGCGCATCTCCTGCCCCCCGAGGCCCGCGTCGATCCCCTCTCCGGTGGCTTCGCGCAGCACCTCTTCCCGCAGATCGGCCACGAAGATGCGCGCCCGGTGCAGACCGGCTCCGGCGGCATGCCGGTCCACCAGGGCGGGCAGCTGCCCGAAGGTGATCAGGTGACTGGCGCGCAACAGCGCGGTGAGCATGCGCGCGGAATCATGGAGCGTGGTCATGGCAGGACCCCTCGGACGGGGACAGCCCGCGTCCGCCCGTCGGCCTCGACGAGGAGAGGGCCGCCGTCCTGCTGCGCGACAGACGAAAACGAGAAGCCCGAGATGGCTGTCTGCGTTCAGCGTACGGCTCAGGTCTCGCCGCGTGGACCGCCGATCGGGTCCGTTCCCGCGCCGCGCGGCTGCGTGCCCTGTGCACCGGCCCGCCGGCCGGCACCGTGGGCCGGCGGCCCCGGGAGCCGGGTCGGCGGCCCCGGCCCTGGTCGGCACGTTCCGGGGGCTCGGCGGGCGGTACGGGTGCCGGGCTCGCGCGGGGGAGCTCGCACCGGTTGTTTCCTCCGCAGGCGCAGGGGCACCCGGGTCCGTGACTCGGGCTTCGCCGCAACACCGGAGGTGCGACGTGGGACGTTTGAATCGGGTGGCGCTCGGTCTCGCCGCATTGACCGCCGGGGTCTTCGCCCTGCGCCGGGCCCGGCCGCCACGGGTGAACGGAGACCGGGCCGGTGACCGCTGGCTCACGGTGACGATCAACCGTCCGCCGGCAGACGTACAACCCGGCGGCGCACTGCCCGCGCCCTTGGACAGGTTCGGCGACAGGCTGGAGTCCAGGGTCCTCCCCGCCCCCGGGAACCGGGGCACGGAGCTGGCGGTACGCCTGAAGGAAACGCTCCCTGCCCTGGTGACTTCTGTGCCCGCGAGGCTGATGGGCAAGGATCCGCGTCAGGAGGTCCGGACTGCGTTGCGGGACGCCAAGGCCCTCCTGGAAGCGGGCGAGGTCATGCGGCCGGACACCCCGCCGACCACGCACCACACCCCTGCGGGCAAGGTCGTCGGTCTGCTGAGCCGCCGTTCGGGCGGGGAGGGAGTGCTGTGAAGGCTCTGTGCTGGGAAGGCGTGAACAAGCTGTCCGTCGAGCGGGTCCCGGACCCGGAGCTCCGCAACGACCAGGACATGATCGTGCGACTGATCGCCGGGACGACGTGTGGCTCCGACCTGCACCTGATCGGCGGGTACATCCCCGCGATGCGGGCCGGGGACGTCATCGGGCACGAGTTCCTCGGTGAGGTCGTGGAGACGGGTCCCGGAGTACGCCGCCACAAGGCGGGCGACCGGGTCGTCGTCTGCTCGTTCGTCGGCTGCGGACGGTGCTGGTACTGCGCCAACGACCTGTGGTCCCTGTGCGACAACACCAACACCAACCCCGGGATCGGCCAGGCCCTGTTCGGCTACGAGGCGGGCGGAATCTTCGGCTACTCGCATGCCATGGGCGGCCTGCGCGGCAGCCACGCCGAATATGTGCGCGTCCCCTTCGCCGACTACGGAGCCTTCGCCGTGCCCGAAGGGATCGACGACACCAGCGCCCTGTTCGTCTCCGACTCCGTGCCCACCGGCTGGATGGGAGCCGACCTCGCCGGCGTCAAGCCCGGCGACGTCGTCGCCGTATGGGGATGCGGCGCCGTGGGACAGATGGCGGCCAGGGCGGCGATCCTCCTCGGGGCCGAGCGCGTCATCTCCATCGACCGCCTCCCCGAGCGGCTCGCCATGACCGAGAAGCACATCGGTTCCGAGACCATCGACTACACCTCCACCGATGTCGCCGCCGAACTCCGCGAACGCACCGGCGGCCGCGGCCCGGACGTCTGCATCGAAGCCGTGGGCATGGAAGCCCACAGCGACGGCCCCATGCACCTGTACGACCAGGCCAAACAGCAGCTGCGCCTGCAGACCGACCGGCCCACCGCCGTACGCCAGGCCATCCACGCCTGCCGCAAGGCGGGCACCGTGTTCATCCTGGGCGTCTTCGCCGGCGCGGTCGACAAGTTCCCCCTCGGGGCGGTGATCAACAAGGGCCTGACCGTACGCGGCGCACAGCAGCACGGACAGCGCTACATCCCGATGCTCCTGGAGCGCATCGAGGCCGGAGAGATCCAGCCCTCGCATCTGGCGACCCACACGCTGTCGCTCGACCAGGCCCCCACGGCGTACGACATGTTCAAACACAAGAAGGACGGCTGCGTGCGGGCGGTCATCCGCCCCGGCCCGTAAGGAGCGCCGTGGCCGGTGGGACAACGGAGCGCAGAACATCGTCGGCCCGCATGAGGCGGAATGCTTCTCCACGTGGTCGAGCCGGACGGTTCCGGTGACGAAGGCGCCCAGGTGAAGTCACTCGAGGAGCCGGCTCCGCCGCCCCCGGCTCCCCCGTTGATCCGAGGCAGACCGGGCAGGAGACGGTCTACTGGCCGCGAGGGACCAGGCCGGCTTCGTGCGCGGTGATCGCGGCCTCGACCCGGCTGCACGCTCCGAGTTCGGCGAGGACCGCGCCGACGTGCGCCTTCACGGTGCCTTCGAGCAGGTGCAGCCGGGCGGCGATCTCAGCGTTGGAGAGAACCGCGCCGAGCCCGGCCGGCACTTCGAGTTCTCGCTCTGTCAGGTGCTCAATCGTGCGGCGGGGGCGTGCCGCCCGGTGTGCGCGCAGACCGGCGACGACGCGTGCGGCCACCCTCGGCGACAGATACGATCCGCCGGATCGCACCGCCTGCGGCGCGTTCACCCGTTCCCGGGGGCGTCCGCTTTGAGGAGGAAACCGCTGGCCCCGTGCTCGAAGGCGCGCGGTCTGCCCGGCACCTTCATCTCCGCTTCCTTCGGCAGGGGCTGCCCGGGGGTGTCAGGCGGCTTCGTCGAGACCGAGTTCCTGGTGGGGGTGAGGGCGGTGTGATCGGGCCGCGGCTGCTTTTTTCTCTCGGGCGCGCAGGACGCCCACAGGGCCAGGAGCGGGGGGAGGGAGGTCCAGGGGAGGTACCACAGTGGCTGCGGCAACACCGGGTGGACGAAGGCCCCGGTGCCGGTGAGGATCATGGCCAGGGCGAGGTTCCCGCACAGGGCGCGCCCTGCCAAAGCGGCCGGGCCGCGCTGTGGGCCCTGCGCGGTCCGGGGTCTGGGGTGCGTCCCGGGCACGGGCTGGTGGTGGCGCATTCTTCCCCCCATGGAAAGAGCCGGTTGTGGCGGCCGTACCGGTCACTGGTGTCCCACGGGCCGCAGGAGCCCGTGGTGTTCGAGGGGCGATTTCCCTTCCGGCCTGGACCCAAACGGGCCAGAACCAGCCCCATGCTCCGACGGATCGAAAGGGGCCAAATGCCTTCTAAAGGAAGACATTTACTGACCAAGCTTCTTTCTCCCTCCTTCCCGGTGTGGCTTGAGAGCGCTTCCGCCGGTGAGTGACCGGGCCGGCTCGCTCAAGGCACTCTCCGGTCGCGGTCGCGGTCGCGGTCGTGGCGGCGGTGGGGCTGGGCGCCTCGGCCCTGCCGGCCTTCGCGGCCCCGGCCGAGGGCCCCGCGCCTGCGTCTGCGTCATCGGCGTGGGGCAACAAGGACGCGCCGGAGGCGCCGGAGACGAAGGCCGGGAAGACTCGGCCCAAGTCGCCGTTCGCCGAGGCCGGTTTGCGCCACGTGGTGTCCGCGGCGGTGGCGGGAGCCGGCGGTGCGCCTCCGCCGGAGACCGGTGCGGATCCGGCGGCGACGCCGGTGAGCTGCTTGAGTATGGCGCGACGCGAGAATTCGATGGTCAGGAGGCCCCTTCGGGAAGGTGTCGTGCCCGCCAGCACAGGAAGACGGCGGCACAGGTCAGGACGACGGCAAGACCGGCCGGCACGTTGACGAACCCGTTGACCGACGTGGAAACGTGCTCCACCGTCGAGCCGTCGGAATAGACGCAGGCGTTGCGAAGGGGCCAGTAATCCTGCTTCAGGCTTGCCCATGGGACGCCGGACGCGTTCCTGTCCTCGCACAGTTCCGGGAACGGCCCTCCCAGAGCTACGGAGAACCAGCCGTAGCAGTACACGGCCGTGGCCGACAAACCGGAGATCAGGGCGAGAACCGCACAGATCCTGGACAGCGAACGGGGCGGGTCCCTCAGCATGAGAACGATCGCCAGGATGCACCCCGGCACAGCCGCCACACTGACAAGCAGGAGCAGGCCCATCAAAGGCGTCGGCATTGCGTCCCCCTCCTGATCCGGTTTCGCGGATGCGCGGAACCGCGTGGTTATTTCCGTCTCCCGCGCCAAGCGTTTCCCCGTGGCTGGGCAAGTTGTCCGGCCTGCCGCTTTCGATACGAACCCGGTGCCGTCGGTGATCGGCACGCGGCCCGGACCGAGCCGTTCAGCAAGGTACGCGCGGATTCAGCGAGCTGTCCGCCGTTCTCGCTGGCTGCCCGCACCAGCAGAACCCGGACATGGTCCCGCATCCGCCACCGCAGATCCGCCCGGCCGAACCGGCCCGCCACCCGAGCGAACACCGGCCCCAACTCATCAGCACGACAGCTGACTTCAGCCATCCTCTCCGTACCAGGACAACGACAGCTACCAGCTCACTCGGGACGCGAGCCGCTGCTGGAGTGCTCATCGGGCATCCCCAACGCTCAGCCTCGGGGCTGTCGACCGTCTGCTTGCTCTCCCCCGCCACCAAGGAGGCGTCCCCCTGCGGCACCTTGTAGCAGTTCCGCAACACGCACAGACTCTTCACATCGTATGACTTCATGCGAAGATTTCGTCTCCCGCGCTCCGTGAGTCGGGCCGGGGTTACAAGGGAGAACCTTCGTGAAGAAAACGACGTTCAGGGCCATGGTGGGCACCACATTGGCGGTTGCCGCCGCAGCTGTCGTGCTGCCCGCCACCGCGGGTGCCTCTTGGTACGAGGCTGCCGTTCCCGCCGGCTCCGGCACCGCCGGCCGCCCTACCGCCGACTCCTTCGGGCGGGCTGCGGATGCCGTACTGACTGAGCGGACGGCCGCCCTCTTGGACGGCTCCCCGCACCGCCGACGGGCCGGGGCGCTCGCCAGTCGCGACGTGCACTTGTCCTCGGGCCTTGTGCGGTCGGAGGACCACACCGAGGCCTCGCTGCGCGACCGGAAGAAGCGGCTGCGTGAACTGGGCGAGGCGTACACCGCGGCCGACACCAAGGTCAAGGTGAACGACATCGAGGTGCGCGGCGGCAAGGCGTCGGTCCGTGTCACCGAGACCACCACGCTCACGTACAAGAGAATTCGTGGCAACGAGCCGGCCACCACCGGGTTCCAGGCGCACCACGAAGTCGACTTCACCCGAACCTCGGGCGGCAGGTGGGCGCTGACCGGCATACGGCCTACTGACACCGGCCTTGTCGCGGTCAACGCTCCGCTCAAGGCTCCGCAGGCCAAGGCTGCTGCTGCCGACGGGCTGCCGGTGGCTGCTTCCGCGTCCACCAGGCGGCCCTCGCGGGTGCCCGCTCCGAAGCCGGCCGGCAACGGCAGCGGCCTCAACTACGCGGCAATGGGCGCGTACGCGGAGAAGTACTGGAGCAGGTACAACCCTGCCTATCCCTCGTACGACAGCGCTGGTGCCGGCGGCGACTGCACCAACTTCGTCAGCCAGGCGCTGAAGGCGGGAGGCTGGAAGCACGCCCCTGGTTCCTGGGACGACTACCGGAAGTGGTGGAGCGACCCGAAGCTGGGGAACACCCTGTCCTTCGTAGGCGTCAACGAGTGGTCATGGTTCGCCCTGTCCAGCAAGCGGACGACCAACCTCTCCAACGTCTGGGAGATGGGCGTCGGTGACGTTCTCCAGATGGACTTCAATCGGGACGGGTCGAAGGACCACACCATGATGGTCTCGTACCGGGACCGTCGGGGCACCCCGTATCTGACCGCCCACTCCACCAACACTTACCGGAAGTCGGTGGCCAGCATCATCGCTTCCTACCCAAGAGCGAACTACTTCGCCTACCGCACCTGACGAACGGCCCCGCCCTCCGCCGCCGGGGGGCGGGGCGCACAGCTCAATGTCCTCGGGTCCGCGCGTTCCATGCCCGCCGGGACACAGCCGGCGCACTCGGTCGGCGGCGGGCCCTGAACGCGGAAGTCCGGGTGTGAGCCCGTCCGCCGACGCCCGCTCGCGGCCACACAGCGGGATGCGCCTCAGCCCACTCTGCCCCTGCCCGGCATGTCCGGAAACCGCAGTCAGGGACACCGCGGTCAGGGACAGTACAGCCAGGGACTGCGCAATCCAGCTCAGCTCCAGCGACTCCGGCCTCGACATGCCCAACCCTGCCGGGCTGTCGTCGTTCGCCAAGGGGCACGGGCCTCTTACCCCTCAGCAGGGCAGGCGCCTGTGCGCATGGGACGGTGGGCAGCGCCAGGAAGGCAGCCACTCCGTGTCTGGCAGGAGGGGGACCGATCGCCCGTTCTATATTTGTCTGGCCGTGCCGGACATGCCTTGCCTTCACATCAGGAGAAGCAATGATGAGCCGAAGCGCCCGAGGACGTGGCCGCCGACGAGCCCGCCAACGCAAGCGCGGCCGCACCGCACTGATATCCGTCTCCGTGCTGGTACTCGCGCTGATCACGGTCTTTCTCGGGAAATCTCTGATCAGCGGCCCGGACGGCAGTGCCGCAGCCGAGAGTTCCGCCACCGACGACCCGACCATCCGTGCGAAGAACAACAAGGCGGGCAACGGACCCAACGCCCGTAAGCGCGCCCAGCGCTGGGACGGCAAGGTCGAGGTACTGGGGGACGGCTCCACATCGCACACCGGGCCACAGCCGGGCCAGCTGAAGCCGAAGAAGCTCAAGCCGGGTCAGAAGCCTCCCCAGTTCGTGGTGTTCTCCTGGGACGGCGCACTTGAGGGCGACGACCACCTCTTCTCCCACTTCCGCCAGGTGGCCAAGGAGAGTGACGCCCACATGACGTTCTTCCTGACGGGCATCTATCTGCTGCCCAAGTCGAAGAGCGACCTCTACGACCCGCCCATGCACAGTCGCGGTTCCGCCGCGATCTCCTATCCCACCGACGACCACATCAGGACGACACTGGCCCAGCTCGGCGACGCCTGGAAGGACGGCCACGAGATCGGCTCGCACTTCAACGGCCACTTCTGCGGGCCCAAGGGCGGCGGTGACTGGAGCGTCGACGAGTGGTCGAGCGAGATCAAGCAGACGTACGACTTCGTGAAGAAGTGGAAGACCAACACCGGGTTCAGCAGCCTGCCACCCCTGCCCTTCGACCCCGACCGCGAATTCGTCGGAGGCCGTGCTCCCTGCCTGGAGGGCCAGGAGAACCTCATATCGGCGAGCAAGGACTTCGACTGGCGCTACGACGCCAGTTCGCCGGGCGGATTCCAGGCTTGGCCGAGCAAGAAGAACGGCATCTGGGACTTCCCGCTGCAGTTGTTGCCCTACCCCGGCAAGGACATCCAGGTGCTCTCGATGGACTTCAACTTCCTCTACAACCAGTCAAAGGGCGAGACGGACGGCGACCCGGCCCAGTTCGGCATGTGGAAGCAGACCACCACCGGCGCTTACATGAACGGCTTCAACCGCGTCTACTACGGCAGCCGGGCACCCCTGTTCATCGGTAACCATTTCGAGCAGTGGAACGGCGGCATATACATGGACGCCGTGGAGGACCTGATGCGGGAGGTGTGCCCGCGCAAGGACGTCGAGTGCGTTTCCTTCAGGGAACTGGCCGACTGGATGGACGTCCAGGACCCTCAGCTCCTGGAGCAGCTGCGCTCGCTCGACCCCGGTCAGGCGCCCTCGTGGAAGACGCTGGTCAAGTAGGAACCGGGCGGCGAGCCCGGCCCGGTGCCCGCCCGGAGCCAGCGGTGCGCCCTCACGGGTGGGGCGTTACCGCCTGCATGTAGTCCCTCCAGATGTCGACCGGCAGGGGGCTGCCGGGCTCCTCCTCGGAAGAGCCCGCCACACCGTCCAGCGGCAGCAGGTCCAGTTTGCGCAGGTCCATCCGGTACAGCACGACGGCTGTGGCCTCCTGCCCGGTGTATCCGATGAACCAGGCGGCCTTGTTGTCCTCCGTCGTCCCGGTCTTGCCCGCCGGCCGCAGGCCGCTATCTGTGCCTCTTTCCCGGTTCCCTCCTGCACGACCCCTTGCAGGGTGCCGGTCACCTGCTGTGCCACCTCGGCCGTGAACGCGCGGCGCGACCGGACTGCGGGCAGTGGGATCTCGTCTCCGTTGCGGGTGACCCGGAGTACCGAGAACGGCTCCGTCTGCTTGCCCTGGGCGGCGAAGGTCTGGTAGGCCGCTGCCATGCGGATGGCGCTGGGGGTGGAGTTTCCGAGCGAGAAGGCGGGCACCTGCCGGCCCAGGCTGGAGGGCAGCAGGCCGGCGTTCTGCGCGTGGTGGCGGACCCGGTCCAGGCCGACGTCCATGCCGAGCTGGAGGAAGGGCGAATTGACGGAGTTCATCATCGCTTTGTCCAGGCTGATGGAGCTGCCCCATGACGTGCCGCCGTCGTTCTTGCCCTTCACGATCTTGCCGTTACGGTCCCAATAGGGCCCTTCGGGTGTCATGACGGGGGCGTTGTGCTGGCCGTTGTACAAGCTGGAGGGTGTGACGGGGTGGCGCTTGCCGTCGCGGTCGCGTACGACGCCGTCGCTGAGTGCGGCGGCGTAGACGAAAGGCGCGAAGGCGGACCCGGCAGGAACCGTGACCGCGTTGGATTCGTTGAATCCCTGCTTGAGGAAGCCGGGGCCTCCGTACAAGGCAACGATCTTTCCGTCCGCGCCGACGGTCGTCGCTCCCGTCTTGACGAAGGTGTCGGACTTCCGGTCCTTGGGTGCGAGTTTCTTCCGGGCCTTGCGGACGGATTCCTCCAGGGCCTCCGTCTTCTTCTTGTCGAACGTGGTGTAGATCTGGTAGCCGCCGCGGTCGAATTCGGCTTCCGAGACCTTCCCGTTGCGGGTGACGTACGACTTGGCGAGTTCGACGAGGTAGCCCTGCTGGCCGTTCAAGTCCGTTCGTCCGCCTGTCACCTGGGTCGGTTCAGGGAACTTCGTGTACTTCGCCCGCTCGGCGGGAGAGAGCTTCCCGATCTCGACCATCCGGTCCAGGGTCCACTTCCAGCGCTCCACGGCCCGTGCGCGGTTTCCCTCACCCAGCGCCGGATCGTAGAGGCCGGCGCCCTTCAGCAGGGAGGCCAGGAACGCCCCCTCACTGGCGTTCAGTTCGGTCGCCTCCTTGCCGTAGTAGGCCTGCGACGCACGCTGGATGCCGTACGTGCCGCGGCCGAACCAGCTGGTGCTGAGGTAGCCCTCGAGTATCTCGTCCTTGCTGAACTCGTCGTCGACCTTCAGCGCGAGCATCATTTCGGTGAACTTGCGCGAGAGCGTCTGTTCCTGGCTGAGGTAGGCGTTCTTGACGTACTGCTGGGTAATGGTGGAGCCGCCCTGCGTCTCACCGCCGCTGACCATGCGGGTGACGGCGCGCATGAGGCCCGAGGGGGAGATGCCTGGATCCTTGTAGAAACTGGCGTTCTCCGCGGCAAGGACCGCCCAGCGGACGTCCTCCGGGACCTTTTCGAGCGGCATGTCCTGTCGGCTGACCCAGCCGGTGCGCGACATCTTGGAACCGTCGGCCCAGTAGTAGATGTTGTCCTGCTGAGTGGCGAAGGAGTTCAGGTCCTCGGGTATGTCGGTGCGCCAGTAGGCAATCCCCACAACGGACATCAGGAGAGCAGCACACCCCAGTACGGCGCACACCAGCTGGCGCGGGGATGGAATCCAACGCCGGTAACCCTGCCGGTGCGGTCGCGGGTACTGCGGCCGCATGCGCTTCATCAGCGCACGCAGCCGGTCGACCGGAACCCATGACGGCAGGGACCGGGACGTCAGCGCCCGCTGCACGAGCACCCACCTGGTGCTCAAGGAGGAGCGCGACCGGCCCGCTTGCCGGGTGGCCCGCCGAGATCCGGTCCGAGATCTTGAGGACGTAGCCCGCCGTCCACGGTCAGTCGGCTTGCCCCGCCTACCCATGAGACATCACCACACCCACGTGGATCACATCACACACGACGACCACAGCCGACATTGCTTCTCCCATGAAGATCAGGGCCGGGCTACAAGCCCGCAGCCTCCCCACAGGATGCTACGAGGCCCTCGCCGCCAGTTCCGAAGCCATGATCCACGTCGCGTCGATCGACAGCCTCGCCCAACGCACCACGGGCAGGTCACACCAGCCCGGCGAGGAACCTACTGGGGCTCAGGGGCGGTTCTCCGCCGAGGGCGCGATGTGGAACACCGCCCAGGGTGCGACGAGGAGAATGCGGAAGGTTGCGGCAGCGGGACCACCGCAGGCCGTGACGACTGCCCAGCCGATCCGGACCGTCATGAGCGCCAGGGCGATGGTGGCGAGTCACGGCAGAGCCCTGACTGTGAGCGGTCCACCCTGCGGTTTGGCCGATATGGCAAATTTCCGCTCATTCTTGCATTCGATTGACACAGGCAGAAGATACGTGACGCCTTCACAAGAAGCAGCCCCGGGGCGGGGTGATCCTGCGCACTTGCAAGTGACTGAAGTGGTGGAAAGCAGTCCGGTTTGCGATGCGAATCGTTCTGGTGCAGACGGGGCGGGGCGGCATGGCCACTTTCTCTTCAACCTCGGCAGGCGCAGTGGCAACAGCCGTAATGCATCGACGAGTTGATTCCGCTCATGACTCTCTTGCGGATTGTTCGTGACCGCCTCCAAGAGCGTGTTTCATTCTCCCCGCATTCTCCCCGGCGGCCTCGCAGGTGTCGTCGACACCTGCGACCGGGGCTTGCCTCCTCGGTGCAGCAGCTCTCACGGCGATCACTCAGAGCCAGTCCCGCCGCTTGAAGATGAAGTACAGGCTCGTACACACCGCTGCCATCAGCAGAATTGCGAAGGGGTAGCCGTACACCCAGTGCAGCTCCGGCATGTGGTCGAAGTTCATGCCGTAGATGGTTCCGACGAGTGTGGGTGCAAACAGAATGGCTGCCCAGGACGAGATCTTCTTGATCTCCTCGTTCTGCTCGAAGCCCGCCTCGGCGAGCGCCCGCATCTCCGCGTTCTGCTGCTGCGTGACCAGCGTGGCGTTGACGGTGAGGATGTCGGCCAGGGCCTGGCGGAAACCGTCGACGCGTTCGCTGATGTGCGTGACGTGGTCGGCCACGTCACGCAGGTAGCGCTGGAGCTCCTCGTCCGTACGGTACTTCGCGAAGCCCGCCATCAGGCTGTGCAACATGCCGACCAGGGGGCGGGTGGCGCGCTGGAACTCGACCATTTCGCGGGAGAGTTCGTAGATGCGGCGGGAGACCTCGGGGTCGCCGCGGAAGACCTCGGTCTCGATCTCGTCGACATCGTTCTGCACGCCCTCGACGACCGGGGCGTAACCGTCGACCACGGAGTCGAGGATCGCGTACAGCACCGCTTCCGGTCCCAGCGCCAGCAGCTCGGGGGCCTCCTCCATGCGCCTGCGTACGACGGAGAGGTCGGGCGCGGCGCCGTGGCGGACCGTGATGACGAAGTCCTGGCCCACGAAGACGTGCAGCTCGCCGAAGTCGACCTCCTCCACGGCGTCGAGGTAGCGGGCCGCGCGCAGCACGACGAAGAGCGTCTCGCCGTAACGCTCCAGCTTCGGACGCTGGTGGGCTTCCAGGGCGTCCTCGACGGCGAGCGGGTGCAGGTCGAACTCGGCGGCGAGGGAGTGGATTTCGTCCTCGGGCGGGCGGTACAGGCCGATCCAGGCCATGCCGTCGGGGTACTCGCGCAGCTGGCGGAAGGTCTCGGCGAGCGAGTCGGGCGTGGAGACCCGGTGGCCGCCGCGGTAGAGCGCGGCGTGCACGATGCCGGCGCCGTCGGGCTGCAGGCCGTCGGGGGGCGCGGTGGGGTCGTCCCCGGCGGGCGGTACGGCCGGCGGTGGGGGCTGTCTGCGCCAGGCGTGCTTCTTCGGGGACAGCGCGGGACGGGCGCGTCGCTCCGCCATCGCAGATCTCACCTTCCGCAGAGAGCCGGGCACGGGCAGGATATACGTCCCAAATGCCAGCGGCACCGTCCTGCCCTTGCGGACCGGAGCTGTCCGCAAGGGTCAATAGCCTGCGAAGCATGGCCTTCCAGACGCAGACGCAGCAGACGCAGCAGACCCGGCAGACCCGGCAGACGAACCCGGCGCCGGCGCACCGAGTGCTCAGCCTCCGCGCCCTCAATCGCGCCACCCTGGCGCGCCAGCTCCTGCTGCGGCGTACCGCCATGTCCGCCAAGGACGCCGTCGGGCACCTCGTCGGCCTCCAGGCGCAGAACACCAGGCCGCCGTACTTCCAGCTCACCGCCCGCCTCGACGGCTTCGGCCCCGAGGAGCTGTCGGGGCTCATGGCCTCCCGCGAGGTCGCCCGTCTCGTCACCCTGCGCTCCACCCTCCACACGCACACCGCGGACGACTGCCTCACCCTCCGCCCGCTCGTCCAGGCCGCGCGCGAGCGCGAACTCAAGATGTTCCGCGAGGGGCTCACCGGAGTGGACCTGGAACGGCTGGCGGCGATGACCCGCGATCTCGTCGAGGAGCGGCCCAGGACCCCGAAGGAGATCCGCGAGGTACTGCTGAAGGAGTGGCCCGACGCCGAACCGCTCGCCGTCACCGTCGCCGCACGCTGCCTGCTGCCCCTCGTGCAGGTCACGCCGCGCGGTCTGTGGGGGCGGAGCGGCCAGGTCGCGCTGACCACGTCCGAGCAGTGGTTCGGCCGGGCGCCCGAGCCGGCCCCCGCACCCGACGCGACCGTACTGCGCTACCTCGCGGCCTTCGGCCCCGCCTCCGTCAAGGACATGCAGACCTGGTGCGGGCTGACCCGGCTGCGAGCCGCCTTCGAACGGCTCCGGCCGCGGCTGGTCACCTTCCGGGACGAGCACGGCACCGAACTCTTCGACCTCCCCGACGCGCCCCGCCCCGAGGAGGACACCCCGGCACCGCCCCGTTTCCTCCCGGAGTACGACAACCTGCTGCTCTCCCACGCCGACCGCATCCGCGTCGTGCCGGTGGAGTGCAAGTCCCGCATCTGGACGGGCAACCAGGGCCTGCCCACGTTCCTCGTGGACGGGTTCGTCGCCGGGATCTGGCGGCTGGAGGAGGAGCCCCGGAGCGGCGCCGCCGCCCTGACGGTCGAGCCCTTCGGCCCGCTCACCCGTGCGCAGCGGGCGGCGCTGGCGCAGGAGGGGGAGCACGTCCTCGCCACCCTGACGTCGGCCACCGTGCGCGACGTACGGTTCGGTGTTCCCCCGCCTCGCCCCGTGCGTGCCGGGCCGTGACGGTCACGGGAGCAGGCCCGCGCGGCGGGCCGCCACCACCGCCTCCAGACGGGTGAGCGCGCCCAGCTTCCGCATCGCGGAGCGCAGGTAGCCCTTCACCGTCTCGGGGCGCAGACCGAGCCGTTCCCCCGTCACGGCATTCGTCGCGCCCGCCGCGACGCAGGAGCAGCACGTCCACCTCGCGCGGGCGTCAGCACCACCCGGTGTTCGCGCTCGCGCACCGGGCCTTCACCGGCCGCGGCCGCCAGCCGGCCGCAGACGGAGACGAGCTCCTCGCGCAGCACCGGATCGACGATGCGCGGAGCCAGGGCGCGCAGTTCACTGTGCACGCCCCTGACCAGCTCCCACGTGCCGGAGCCCGCCGCCGGCTCGCGCGCCGCCACCAGCAGCCGCCGCACCTCGTCCCGTACGACGAGGGACTGCTCCACATCGCGCGCCGCCGCCATCGCCGTGCTCAGCACGCGGTCGCCGAGCGGCAGCGCCTCGCGCAGCGCGGCGTACAGCACACCGCGCACTTTCCGGCGTACGACCACGGGCACCGCGAGCACCGAGCGCAGGGCCCTCGGTGGCCACCGCCATGTCGTACTCGTGGGTGATGTGGCGCGACGACCGGTAGTCCGTGACCGCGCACGGGCGCGAGAGCGCCATGGACTTCCCGCCGAGTCCGCTGCCCGCCGTGACGACGAGGCCGTGCAGCGCGCCTGTCGCCGCACCGCTCAGCTCGACGACGAGCAGTGTGCGGCCGTCGTCCGGCAGCAGCCCGCCGAAGGCGACCGGAAGCCCGGTGGCCCGGCGCATCCGCGACAGGGCCGCTCGCATCTCCGCCACCTCGGCGACATCCCCCATGAGTGCATCCCTTCACCCCCGTACGGGGGTAGTGACAACCGGGTCACTGATTACACGATGTCAGTGGGCGGTCCGGCAATGGCCCGGCGATCAGGAGGACGCATGACGGCACGAGACGCGACGGAGAGTTTCCGGGCGGCCAGGGACTTTCTGCTCCGGCACCGGGAGGACTACGAGGCGGCGTACGAGGGGTTCGTCTGGCCGCGGCCCGAGCGGTTCAACTGGGCGCTCGACTGGTTCGACCGGATCGCCGAGGGCAACGGCAGGACCGCCCTGCACATCGCGGAGGAGGACGGCGGGCGCACGGAGGTCTCCTTCGAGGCGATGTCGGCGCGCTCCGCGCAGGTCGCGAACTGGCTGCGCGCGCAAGGCGTCGGGCCGGGCGACCGCGTCCTGGTCATGCTCGGCAACCAGGTGGAGCTGTGGGAGACCGCGCTCGCCGCGATGAAGCTGCGCGCCGTGGTCATTCCGGCGACGCCGCTGCTCGGACCCGCCGACCTGCGGGACCGGGTCGAGCGCGGCGCGGTGCGGCACGTGATCGTACGGGACGAGACGCGGTGAAGTTCGACGACGTCCCCGGGGACTACACGCGCGTTCTGGTCGGGGGCGGTGTCCGCGACGGCTGGCTTCCGTACGCCGATGCCGACGGCTCCCCGGCCGTCTTCGAGCCCGAGGGGGTGACGCACGCCGACGACCCGCTGATGCTCTACTTCACGTCCGGCACGACGGCCAGGCCCAAACTCGTCGAGCACACCCATGTGTCGTATCCCGTCGGTCACTTGGCGACGATGTACTGGATCGGGCTGAAGCCCGGCGACGTCCACCTGAACATTTCCTCACCCGGCTGGGCCAAGCACGCCTGGTCGAACCTCTTCGCCCCGTGGAACGCCGAGGCGACCGTCTTCATCCACAACTACACGCGCTTCGACCCGGCTGTGCTGATGGCCGAGATGGACCGCGCCGGTGTCACGAGCTTCTGCGCCCCGCCCACCGTGTGGCGGATGCTGATCCAGGCGGACCTCGGGCAGCTGCGCACGCCGCCGCGCGAGGCGCTGGCGGCCGGCGAGCCGCTCAACCCCGAGGTCATCGAGACCGTACGGCGCGAGTGGGGGGTGACGATCAGGGACGGCTTCGGGCAGACGGAGACGGCCGTCCAGGTCGCCAACACGCCGGGACAGCGGCTCCTGGCCGGCTCCATGGGGCGTCCCAGCCCCGGCTTCGTCATCGAACTGCTCGATCCGGTCACCGGGGAGCCGGGGGTGGGCGAGGGCGAGATCTGCCTCGACCTCTCCGCGCGCCCCGTCGGGCTGATGACCGGCTACCACGGCGATCCGGAGCGTACGGCGAAGGCCATGGCCGGTGGCTACTACCGCACCGGCGACATCGGTTCGCGGGACGCCGACGGGTACATCACCTACATCGGGCGCGCCGACGACGTCTTCAAGGCGTCCGACTACAAGATCTCCCCCTTCGAGCTGGAGAGCGCGCTGCTGGAGCACGAGGCGGTGGCGGAGGCGGCGGTCGTGCCCGCGCCCGATCCGCTGCGCCTCGCCGTGCCGAAGGCCTACGTCGTGCTCGCGCAAGGGTGGGAGCCGGGCCCCGGCACGGCGAAGCTGCTGTTCGAGCACTCCCGGTCGGTCCTCGCGCCGTACCAGCGGATCCGGCGCATCGAGTTCGCCGAGCTGCCGAAGACGGTGTCGGGCAAGATCCGCCGGATCGAGCTGCGCGAGCGTACGGCGAAGGGCTCGGCGGCGGAGTACGACGAGGGGGACCTGCGATGAACACGGACGCGAACGTGCACGCGGACTCGTACACGCACGGGACCGGTTCCACGCCGCTCCTCGGCGACACGATCGGACGAAACCTCGACCGGACGATCGCGGCGTACCCGGAGCGGGAGGCGCTGGTGGACGTGGCGGCGGGAACCCGCTGGACGTACGCCGAATTCGGGGCGGCCGTCGGCCAGTTGGCGCGCGGACTGCTCGGGACGGGCGTCGCGAAGGGCGACCGGGTCGGCATCTGGGCGGTGAACTGCGCGGAGTGGGTGCTGGTGCAGTACGCCACGGCCCGGATCGGCGCGATCATGGTGAACATCAACCCGGCGTACCGGGCGCACGAGCTGGCGTACGTGCTCAACCAGGCGGGGGTCTCCGTCCTGTTCGCCTCGCAGTCCCACAAGACGAGCGACTACCGCGCCCTGGTCGACCAGGTGCGGCCGGACTGTCCCGGGCTGCGGGCGGTCCACTACATCGAGGACGGTTCGTGGGACGTGCTCCTCGACGCGGCGCGGGAGGTCACTGAGGAGCAACTGGCGGCCCGCGATGCCGAGTTGTCCTGCGACGACCCGGTGAACATCCAGTACACGTCGGGCACCACCGGCTTCCCCAAGGGGGCCACCCTCTCCCACCACAACATCCTCAACAACGGTTACTTCGTGGGGGAGACGATCGGCTACACGGAACTGGACCGGGTCTGCCTGCCCGTGCCCTTCTACCACTGCTTCGGCATGGTGATGGGAAACCTCGCGGCCACGTCGCACGGCGCGTGCATCGTCGTGCCCGCTCCGTCCTTCGACCCGGCCGCGACCCTGCGGGCCGTCCAGGAGGAGCGCTGCACCTCGCTCTACGGCGTACCGACGATGTTCATCGCGGAGCTGGGCCTCCCCGACTTCTCCTCGTACGACCTGTCCTCCCTGCGCACCGGCATCATGGCGGGCTCGCCCTGCCCGGTGGAGGTGATGAAGCGGGTCGTCGCCGAGATGCACATGGCCGAGGTCTCCATCTGCTACGGCATGACGGAGACCTCCCCGGTCTCCACCCAGACCCGCCGCGACGACGACCTGGAGCGCCGTACGGGCACGGTCGGCCGGGTCATGCCGCACGTCGAGATCAAGGTCGTCGACCCGGTGACGGGCGTGACGCTGCCGCGCGGCAGGGCGGGCGAACTGTGCACCCGGGGCTACGGCGTGATGCTCGGCTACTGGGACGAGCCCGACAGGACCGCGGAGGTCATCGACGCGGGCCGCTGGATGCACACCGGCGACCTGGCGCTGATCCGCGAGGACGGCTACGTCCGGATCGTCGGCCGCATCAAGGACATGATCATCAGGGGCGGCGAGAACATCTACCCGCGGGAGATCGAGGAGTTCCTGTACGGCCACCCCAAGATCTCCGACGTCCAGGTGGTCGGCGTCCCGGACGACCGTTACGGCGAGGAGATCCTGGCCTGCGTCGTCCCCCGCGACCGGGACGACCCGCCGACGCTGGACGAGATCACCGCGTACTGCCGCGACCGGCTGGCGCACTACAAGGTCCCGCGCCGCCTGCGGGTCATGGACTCGTTCCCCATGACGGTCAGCGGGAAGGTCAGGAAGGTGGAACTGCGCGAGCAGTACGCCGAGTAGTGCTCACGCGCCGGCCGCGCGGCGACGGCGCCGGGGCTCACAGCTCGCGGCGCATGCACACCCGGGGCCACCGGTCCAGGCCGAGACCGGCCTCCGCCGCGCGGATCCTGCGCAGGCCCGGGGTGAGTTCGGACTCGGAGAGGACGCGGAAGCCCAGGCGGGCGTAGTACGGGGCGTTCCACGGGACGTGCGTGAAAGTGGTCAGGGTGAGGGCGGTGAGGCCCTCGGTCGCGGCCGTCGTGGCGAGGTGGCCGATGAGCGCGCGGCCCGTGCCGCGGCGGGCGGCCGAGGGGTGGACCGAGACCTGTTCGATGTGGGCCGCCGCGTCCACGACGTCCGAGAGCAGGTACGCCACCGGGTGGTCTTCGGAGCCGGAGCCGGAGCCGGTGGTGGCGCCCACGGCCACCCAGGCGTGGCCGCCCGCTGGTGGCGGGCGAGGGCGTCGAGGGACGGGGGCTCGTCGTCGGCGATCGCGGCCATGCCCAGGGCGCGGAAGGGCTCGCCGGCGGCACGCTCGATCGCCTGGAGGGCGGGGAGTTCGGCGAGCGTGGCGTGACGGATGCGCATGGGACCAGTATCGCCGGGGGCGGGTCCGGCGCGGGG
This sequence comes from Streptomyces altiplanensis, assembly GCA_003719395.1. Lineage (GTDB taxonomy): Bacteria > Actinomycetota > Actinomycetes > Streptomycetales > Streptomycetaceae > Streptomyces > Streptomyces altiplanensis. The sequence goes on along the minus strand of RHMC01000091.1, from coordinate 3,054 downwards.
CGGGCCCGGCGGGGGCGCGCCGCAGGGTCCGCGCCTATGCGCCGGCTCCGGTACTGACCAGCTCGTCCGCCGGGCGGTTGACCGGTTGCGGCGTTCCCGTGAGGTCCATGACGAAGAGCGGGACCCCGAGGGTGTCCGCGCCGGCCCGCGCGTCGTCGGCGTACCCGGCGAGGGAGAAGAACACGCTCACCGCGGACGCGCTGAGGCCGTTGAGCCACAGGCACTCGACGTCGCGCAGAGTGGCGGGGCACGTGGTCGGGTCGACCTGGGCGACCAGACCGGGCGCGCGCAGGTCTATGCCGGAGGCGGGGCGCTCGGGGGACTGCATGATGTCGCGGAATCCGAGCCACTTGAGGTAGAGCGCCGCCGCGGTCACCGCGTCCACGCGGTCCTGATCGTCATCGGACGGAACCTCGGACGCGGGAGAGCCGCGCCCGGCGGCAGCGGGGCGGGGGACGGAGAGCGACGGCGGCAGCGGCGGCCGGTCCGGCCCCGGCGGCGGGCGGCGGCGTGCTCGGCGGCGGTGCGGTCCGCGGCGGTGTGGCGGTGCGCGGCACGGGGCGTACCGGTATGCGGAGCACCGCACCGCACGCACACCCCAGTTCGGGCTGCGGCCACTGGTCCTGGCGCCCGCACGCGCCGCAGGCGCGGCTACCCACGTGTCGGTCCAGGTGCGGTGCGTGATCCGCTCCGGGGCCGCGCCCCGTAACAGCGGCGGCGCCAGCGGCTCCCCGCACGCGCAGGGGAAGACCGGCGCCGTGAAGCTGTGCTGACGACGGCACGCCGGGCAGCGCACCGGCACGTTCTCTCCCATGACCGTCCCCCTCCGGACCGTCGGCGACTGGCACGTGACCGGCATGTGACTCCGGTACGTGTGACTGCGGTACGTCGCCCATCGTCCACCAAGAGCGATCCCTTGGGGAGGGGCTTCGGTCATTGCCGCTCTTGACGCACGCCGGACCTCACTTTAGATTGCTTCCGTATAGCAGAATCAAAATTCCGCATTATGGAAACCATGGAGTGAGGCTCACCGGCCCGCAGCGGTGGGGTCACTCCGACTGGCCGAGCAGGAGTACGCGATGCCTCGAATGACCGCAGCCCGAGCCGCAGTTGAGATCCTCAAGCGCGAAGGCGTCACGAACGCGTTCGGTGTGCCGGGCGCGGCGATCAACCCGTTCTACAAGGCCCTCCAGGCGGGCGGTGGCATCGACCACACGCTCGCCCGCCACGTCGAGGGCGCGTCCCACATGGCCGAGGGCTACACCCGCACCAAGGCGGGCAACATCGGCGTCTGCATCGGTACGTCGGGCCCGGCCGGCACCGACATGATCACCGGCCTGTACTCCGCGATCGGTGACTCCATCCCGATCCTGTGCATCACCGGCCAGGCGCCGACCGCGGTGATCCACAAGGAGGACTTCCAGGCCGTCGACATCGCGTCGATCGCCAAGCCGGTCACCAAGTGGGCGACCACGGTCCTGGAGGCCGCGCAGGTCCCCGGCGTCTTCCAGCAGGCGTTCCACCTCATGCGCTCCGGCCGTCCCGGCCCGGTCCTCATCGACCTGCCGATCGACGTCCAGCTCACCGAGATCGAGTTCGACCCCGAGACCTACGAGCCGCTGCCGGTCTACAAGCCCGCGGCCACCCGCAAGCAGGTCGAGAAGGCCGTGCGGATGCTCGTCGCGTCCGAGCGGCCGCTGATCGTCGCGGGCGGCGGCATCATCAACGCCGACGCGTCCGAGCTGCTGGTCGAATTCGCCGAGGTGACCGGCGTCCCGGTCGTCCCGACCCTGATGGGCTGGGGCATCCTCGCCGACGACCACGAGCTGAACGCCGGCATGGTCGGCCTCCAGACCTCGCACCGCTACGGCAACGCGACCTTCCTGGAGTCGGACTTCGTCCTCGGCATCGGCAACCGCTGGGCCAACCGCCACACCGGCGGCCTGGACGTCTACACCAAGGGCCGCACGTTCGTCCACGTCGACATCGAGCCCACCCAGCTCGGCAAGATCTTCGCCCCCGACTACGCGATCGCCTCCGACGCCAAGGCGCCCTGGAGCTGTTCGTCGAGGTGGCCAAGGAGCTCAAGGCCGCAGGCAAGCTCCCCGACCGCTCCGCGTGGGCCGCCTCCGCGCAGGAGCGCAAGGCGACCCTCCAGCGCCGTACGCACTTCGACAACGTGCCGATGAAGCCGCAGCGCGTGTACGAGGAGATGAACCGCGCCTTCGGCCCCGAGACCCGGTACGTCACCACGATCGGCCTCTCGCAGATCGCCGGCGCGCAGATGCTGCACGTCTACCGCCCGCGCCACTGGATCAACTGCGGCCAGGCCGGCCCGCTCGGCTGGACGATCCCGGCCGCGCTCGGTGTCGCCACCGCCGACCCCCAGACCCCGGTCGTCGCGCTCTCGGGCGACTACGACTTCCAGTTCATGCTCGAAGAGCTGGCGGTCGGCGCGCAGCACAACATCCCGTACGTCCACGTCCTGGTGAACAACGCGTACCTGGGCCTGATCCGCCAGGCCCAGCGCAACCTCGACATCAACTTCCAGGTCAACCTGGAGTTCGAGAACATCAACTCCCCGGAGCTCGGCGTCTACGGCGTGGACCACGTCAAGGTCGCCGAGGGCCTCGGCTGCAAGGCGATCCGCGTCACCGAGCCGGACCAGCTGCTGCCGGCCTTCGAGGAGGCGAAGAAGCTCGCCGCCGAGTACCGCGTCCCGGTCGTCGTCGAGGCGATCCTGGAGCGCGTCACCAACATCTCGATGGGCGTCCAGATCGACGGCGTCAACGAGTGGGAAGAGCTGGCCACCGAGCCGGGCCACGCCCCCACGGCGGTCCGTCCGCTCGTCTGACGGACCGCGCTCCCACCTCCTGCCCCACCCCGGAACCCGGCCTGCCCGCGCAGGCCGGGTTCCGGGCGTTGCGGCGTGCACCCCATGGCGTCCCCGGCTTGCGGAATCCTGACATAACGGTTGATCTTGACTCAGCGTCCCGTTCGGTCAAACCCTAACCGGGTCGTCAGTCAATCGTCGTACGGACTCAGATGCCGACC
>RHMC01000090.1 GCA_003719395.1 Streptomyces altiplanensis | reverse complement strand
CGCGGCCGGTGGCGGCAGCGGCGGCGCCGGCGACGGAGCGGGCGCGGCCGACGGCTTGCGCGGCGCGAACCAGTCGCTGGCCGGCGGCTGCTTGTCCTCGCCGGGGCCGGTCTCCTCCCGCGGCTCCGCGGCCGCGGTGTCCCGCGACGGCGTCGGGCGGGCGGGGCGTGGCGCCCGTGCGCCCGGCCTTCGCGGGCGAGGAGGGCGGCTCCGCGTCACCCACGGGCGTACGCACGACGACCGGGGGGATCGGCCGCGATCCGGGGATGTTGATCCGGATGCGGGTGGTCAGCGTGGTCTCGGTCCTGGGCTCGTCCGGCTCCGCCCGCGCGGCGGCCCCGGCAGTCTCCTCCGGAGCGTCCTGCCCGGGGTGCGGCGACGGATACTGGCGGGATCCGTACGGCGGCGTCCCCGAGGGGTACGCGGCTCCGCCACGCCCCTGGGGGCCGGAGGACGAACTGTCAGTTTCACGACTCAAGGCAGGTTCTCCCGGTTAGCTCCGCTCGCCCGCTCTTACCCTGTACTGCGGGAGGCCCGGCGGCGCGCACCACCATACTGGCCGCCGCCGACGGGCGCCCCGCGCCCGGGGTGGCAAAGGGCCCGACGGCCGCGCGGGCGCGGTCGGTTCACGGACTCAAGTAGTACGTCATTTGCCAAGTCGGGCGCGGCCCGCAGCCGGCCGCGGCAGTTCCGTCATCGTGGCGCAGATCACAGCGACGGCCATCCCGCCCAGCAGGTAGGCGTACGAGACCGTGGAGCCGCCGACGAGCAGATCGCCCTCGGGACGGCTGACGGTCAGCAGGACGACGGCCACGAGCCATCCGGCGGCGGACGCGCCGACACCGGCCTTCGCGCCCGTGGCGTACAGGGAGCCGTAGAAGACGCCCGCCGCCGCGAGCAGCGCCAGCAGCAGGCCGCCGGGGAACCAGGCCGCGTGGACGAGTACGCCCGCCGCGCCCGTGAGCGCGCCCAGGACGACGAGGAGGAGGTAGGCGGCGGTACGGCCCGGGGTCACGAGTCCACTCCCGCGAAGAGATCCGTCTCGCGTCCGCCGACGGCGCGTTCACCGCGTACCAGCTCGTAGAACTCCGTGACGAGGACGGGCTGGCCCAGGTGGTTGGAGAGGGCGAAGAAACCGCCCTCCACCGCGATCTGGGTGGCGTGCGCGCGCATCGCGGCGGTCTTGGCCCCGGCGTACGGCGCGCCGTCGATCTCCGTGGTGATCCGCGCGTCGTCGACGACTCCGGGGATGTCGTCCACGGCGGCGGTGCCCGGGAAGCTCACCGCTGCCGCGCGCAGGCGGGCGAAGCCGTCCTCCGCGTAGGTGCGCGGCACGCGGTTCCAGTAGATCTTGGCGATGGTGTGCGGCGCCCCGAGGTCCGGGCGGAAGTCCGGGTCGGCCGCGAGGTCGGCCGCGCGCATCGCGACGCGGTGGGCCTGGATGTGGTCCGGGTGTCCGTAGCCGCCGTCCGGGTCGTAGGTGACGAGGACCTGCGGGCGTACGGAACGGACCACCTCGACGAGGTACGCCGCCGCCTCGTCCACCGGCGCGGCCCAGAAGGCGCCCTCGCGGTGGTTCTGCGGGACGCCCATCATCCCGGAGTCGCGGAAGCGGCCGGGGCCGCCGAGGAAGCGGTGGTCGGTGACCCCCAGTTCCTTCATCGCGGCGGCCAGTTCGGCGATGCGGTGGGCGCCGAGGGTGTCGTCGCGGTCGGCAGCCAGGTGCGCGAGGGCGGGCGGGATGACCTCGCCCTCCTCGCCGAGGGTGCAGGTCACCAGGGTGACCCGGGCGCCCTCGGCGGCGTACTTGGCCATGGTGGCGCCGTTGTTGATCGACTCGTCGTCCGGGTGCGCGTGCACGAGAAGCAGACGACGGCTGGGTGGTCCTGGTCCGTCATGGGACCACCCTACGAGCCCCGCTCAGAACTTGATGCCCCCGATCATCCCTGCCACGTTCGTGGTCAGTTCGTTGATGGTGGGAGCGATGGAGGAACTGGCGAGATAGAAGCCGAGCAATACGCAAACCGCCGCATGTCCGGCCTTCAGTCCCGATTTCCGGACCATCAGGATGACGATGATCGCCAACAGCACTACCGCCGAAATCGAGAGTGCCACGGCGGTTCACCTCCACTTACTCAGGCCGAAACGGGCATGCGGACAGCTCCCGGCAAGTTCATACCCACCAGGCGCTACGGATCATAACTATCCGTGTGTACGCATTGTTCGGTGCACGGCAGCACGAGGGGCGCATGAAGTGGCGTCACGAGCGGTAGCTTCGGGCATATGACGACGAATCAGCTCTCCTTCCCCCGGCAGCACGCCAGGACTCAGCGCTTCTCCCTCGGGGCGCCCCGCGCGTTCACGGTGTCGCCCGACGGGGCCCGTGTGGTGTTCCTCCGTTCTTCGTCCGGCACCGACCGCGCCAACCGGCTCTGGGTGCTCGATCTGGAGGGGGGCGCGCAGGAGCGCATCGCCGCGGATCCCGGACAGCTGCTCGGTGGCGGCCGCGAGCAGCTGTCGGCGCAGGAGAGGGCGCGGCGCGAGCGCAGCCGGGAGGGGTCCGCGGGCATCGTGTCGTACGCCGTGGACACGGCGGTCGAGCTGGCGGCGTTCGCGCTGTCGGGGCGGCTCTTCGCGGCCGAGCTGCGGGCCGGCACCGCCCGCGAGCTGCCCGCCGCGGGGCCGGTTCTCGACCCCCGGCCGTCGCGGACGGGCTGCGTGTCGCGTACGTCGCCCAGGGCGCCCTGCGGGTGATCGGCGCGGAGGGCGACGGCGACCGGACGCTCGCGGAGCCGGAGGACGAGAACACGGCGTACGGTCTCGCGGAGTTCGTCGCGGCCGAGGAGATGGGCCGTTCGCGCGGCTTCTGGTGGTCGCCGGAGTCGGACCGGCTGCTGGTCGCCCGCACCGACGACGCGGCCGTGGCGCGCTGGTGGATCCCGGACCCGGCGCACCCGGAGCGCGAGCCCGCGCGGGTCGCGTACCCGGCGGCGGGGACGCCCAACGCCGAGGTGCGGCTCTTCCTGTACGGGGTGGACGGCCAGGAGCGCACGGAGGTGGTGTGGGACCGTGCCGGGTATCCGTACCTGGCACGGGTCCACTGGTCGGACGCGGGGGCGCCGTTGCTGCTGGTGCAGGCGCGGGACCAGCGCAGCCAGGTGTACCTGGCGGTGGACACCGGGACCGGTGCGACGCGGACCGTGCACGTGGACGAGGACCCGGTGTGGCTGGATCTTTTCGACGGGGTGCCGGTCTGGGCCCCGGACGGACGGCTCGTACGGATCGCGGACGAGGGCGGGGCGCGGGTGCTGGCCGTCGGCGACCGGACGCTGACCGGGCCGCAGTTGCAGGTGCGGGCGGTGCTGGACGTGTCGGACGGCGATGTGCTCGTGTCGGCCTCGGCGGGCCCGGAGGCCGCTGCCGCGGAGACCGGCGAGGTGCATGTCTACCGGGTCGACGAGCTGGGCGTGGAGCGCCTCTCGGAGGGGCCGGGCGTGCATTCCGCGGTGCGGTCGGGCGGGGTGACGGTGCTGGCTTCGGCGTGCGTGGAGAGCAGCGGCACGGTGGTGCGGGTGGTGCGCGACGGCAAGCAGGAGACCGTGGTCACGTCGTACGCCGAGGAACCCGTGCTGCGTGCCCGCGTGGCGGCTCGTCGAAGGGGGCGCGCGGCGGATTCCGTGCGCCGTCCTGCTCCCGGCGGGCTACACGGAGGAGGACGGCCCGCTTCCGGTGCTGATGGACCCGTACGGAGGGCCGCACGCCCGGCGCGCCGTCGCCGCCCACAACGCCCACCTCACCTCGCAGTGGTTCGCCGACCAGGGCTTCGCGGTGGTCGTGGCCGACGGGCGGGGACCCCCGGCCGCTCCCCCGGCTGGGAGAAGGCCGTCAGGGACGACTTCACGCTCACGCTCGACGACCAGATCGAGGCGCTGCACGCACTGGCCGCGGACTTCCCGCTGGACCTCGGACGGGTCGCGATCCGCGGCTGGTCGTACGGCGGCTACCTGGCGGCCCTCGCGGTGCTGCGCAGGCCCGATGTCTTCCACGCGGGGATCGCGGGCGCGCCCGTGACCGACTGGCGGCTGTACGACACGCACTACACGGAGCGCTATCTCGGAGACCCGGGCGCGCAGCCGGAGGTGTACGCCGCCAACTCCCTCGTCACCGACGAGGGGCTGTCCCGGCCGGCCGGCACGCACCGGCCCCTGATGATCATCCACGGCCTGGCGGACGACAACGTGGTGATGGCGCACACGCTGCGGCTGTCGTCGGCGCTGCTCGCCGCGGGGCGGCCGCACGAGGTGCTGCCGCTGTCGGGGGTGACGCACATGACGCCGCAGGAGCAGGTCGCGGAGAATCTGCTCCTGCTCCAGGTGGACTTCCTGCGGCGGTCGCTGGGGCCGAGGTAATCCCTGCCGGCCCTCCCCCGGCCGCCGGACGGGCTTGGCCCTCCGGGTCCCGGGGCGTGGGTACCCGGCCGGGGACGACATGGCGGCGTCCCCGGCCGGGCAACGGCACCCGCACGGCCGCACGATGTTCAGTGTCGTCCGTCCACATATCGGTGCGGGGTCGGCCGAGTTGCGCGGCCGTTAACCCGGACGACCGTCATCCGACGGGCGCGCCCGGCCCGTCCTCCGCCGGGACGACGTGCTTCTCCTCCGCGAAGTGGCACGCCGAGTCGTGCGCCGCCGGGGAGTCCTCGCCCCGGAAGGCCGCCGGCACCGCCAGGGCCGGAACCTCCAGCGCGCACCGGTCCCGCGCCTTCCAGCAGCGCGTGCGGAACCGGCAGCCCGACGGGATGTTCGCCGCGACGGCACGTCGCCGGTCAGGAGGATCCGCTCGCGGTGGTCGCGGGCCTCCGGGTCGGGCACGGGCACGGCGGACAGCAGCGCCTGGGTGTAGGGGATGGGTCGGGTGGTCGTAGATCTCGGCGTCCCGGCCGGTCTCGACGATCCGCCCGAGGTACATGACGCCGACCCGGTCGGAGATGTGCCGCACGATCGACAGGTCGTGCGCGATGAAGACGTAGCTGAGGCCGAACTCGCTCTGGAGCTTCTCCAGCAGGTTGACGACCTGCGCCTGGACCGAGACGTCGAGGGCCGACACCGGCTCGTCGGCCACGATGACCTCCGGCTGGAGCGCGAGTCCCCGCGCGATGCCGATGCGCTGGCGCTGCCCGCCGCTGAACTGGTGCGGATAGCGGTGGATGTGCTCCGGGTTCAGTCCCACGACGTCCAGCAGGTCCTGGACCTTCTGCCGCCGGCTGCCCCTGGGCGCGACCTCGGGGTGGATCTCGTACGGCTCACCGACGATGTCGCCCACCGTCATACGGGGGTTGAGCGAGGTGTACGGGTCCTGGAACACCATCTGGATGTTGCGGCGCACCGCCTTCAGGGCCCGTCCCGACAGCCTGGTGACGTCCTCGCCCTTGTAGAGGATCGTCCCGGACGTGGGCCGCTCCAGACGGACCAGCAGCCTGGCCAGCGTGGACTTGCCGCAGCCCGACTCCCCCACGATGCCGAGCGTCTCCCCCGCCGCCAGACCGAGGTCGACGCCGTCGACCGCCCTCACCGCGCCGACCTGCTTCTTGAAGAGGACGCCCTGTGTGAGCGGGTAGTGCTTGTGCAGGTTCCGCACCTCCAGGACCGGCTCGGCGCCCCGCCCGGCCGGCTCAGCCATGGAGGGTCTCCTGCCAGAAGTGGCACGCGCTCCCCCGGCCGTCCTCCACCTCGTACAGCGGCGGCACATCGGTGCGGCACACGTCGCGGACCAGCGGGCAGCGGGGGTGGAAGGGGCAGCCGGACGGGATGCGCGTGAGGTTCGGCGGCAGGCCCCTGATCGCGTACAGCTCCCGGCCCTTGCGGTCCAGGCGCGGGATCGAGTCCAGCAGACCGCGGGTGTACGGGTGGGCCGGCGCCTTGTAGATGTCGTGGACCGGCGCCGTCTCCACGATCCGGCCCGCGTACATGACCGCGATCCTGTCGGCGACGTCCGCGACGACGCCCAGGTCGTGCGTGATGAGGACGAGCCCCATGCCGAGCTCGCGCTGGAGCTCCGCGAGCAGGTCCATCACCTGCGCCTGCACGGTCACGTCGAGCGCCGTGGTGGGCTCGTCCGCGATGATCAGGTCGGGCTCCAGGGCCAGCGCCATCGCGATCATGATGCGCTGGCGCATGCCGCCGGAGAACTGGTGCGGGTAGTCGTCGACCCGCTCCTTCGCCGCCGGGATGCGCACCCGGTCCATCAGCTCGACGGCCTTCGCCTTCGCGTCCTTCCTGGACATCCCCCGGTGGACGGTGAACATCTCGCCGAGCTGGTAGCCGACGGACAGCACCGGATTGAGGGAGGACAGCGCGTCCTGGAAGATCATGGCCATCTCCCGGCCCCTGACCCCGCGCCGTTCGTCCTCCCTGAGCTTCAGCAGGTCGCGGCCCCGGAAGACGACCTCGCCGCCCGTGATCCTCCCCGGCGGCATGTCGAGGATGCCCATGACCGCCTGCGCGGTGACGGACTTCCCCGAACCGGACTCGCCGAGCACGGCGAGCGTCTCGCCCTCCGCCACCGCGCAGTCGACGCCGTTGACGGCCTTGGCGACCCCGTCGCGCAGGCGGAACTCCACGTGCAGGTCACGTACTTCGAGCAATGGGCCGGGCATGACGGGGCTCCTCAGCGCAGCTTGGGATCGAGGGCGTCGCGCACCGCGTCACCGAGCATGATGAACGCGAGCACCGTGACCGCGAGCGCGCCCGCCGGCCAGAGCAGCATGTGCGGGGCGTTGCGGACGTAACTGGAGGCGGCGGAGATGTCGATGCCCATGGACACGGCGGGCGGGCGCAGGCCGACGCCGAGGAAGGAGAGGGTCGCCTCCAGGGAGATGTACGTACCGAGGGCGATGGTCGCCACGACGATGACCGGCGCGACGGCGTTGGGCGCGACGTGCCGCAGCAGCATCCGTGAGTTGCTCGCGCCGAGCGCCCGCGCCGCCTGCACGTAGTCGTTCTGCTGGACGGTGATGACCGAGCCGCGTGCGATACGGGCGATCTGCGGCCAGCCGAGCAGCACGATGAAGCCGATCACCGGCCAGACGGTGGTGCTGGTGACGACGGAGAGGAAGACGAGGCCGCCGAGGACGACGGGGATGCCGAAGAAGACGTCGGTGATGCGGGACAGCAGCGCGTCCCAGCCGCCGCCGAAGAAGCCGGCGAGACCGCCCAGGACGCTGCCGAGGAGGGCCACCCCGAGGGTGGAGCAGACGCCGACCGTCACCGACGTCCTGGCGCCGTACACGGTGCGTGTGTAGACGTCGCAGCCCTGGCCGTCGAAGCCGAAGGGGTGCCCGGGCCGGGAGCCTTCCTGGGCCTTGCCGAGGTCGCAGTGGAGCGGGTTGCCGCTCGCGATCAGGGACGGCCAGAGCGAGATGACGACGAGGAAGACGATGACGAGCCCGGAGACGACGAAGACCGGGTTGCGGCGCAGGTCCCGCCGGGCGTCGGACCACAGGCTCCGCGGCCTGCCGGCGGGGCCCGGGTCCGGCGGGCCGCCGCCGGACCCCTCCTCCCGCGCCTGGCCCTCGTCCAGGGCGAGATCCGTCGCGCCGCCGGCTCCGGCCTCCGAGACCGCCGCGTCGGGACCGTAGGGGGGCTCAGGCATAGCGGATCCTCGGGTCGAGTACGGCGTACAGGAGGTCGACGATCAGATTCGCCAGCAGGAAGACCAGCACCAGGACGGTCACGAAGCCGACGACGGTCTGGGAGCTCTGCCGGACGATGCCCTGGTAGAGCTGGAAGCCGACGCCGTGGATGTTGAAGATCCGCTCGGTGACGATGGCGCCGCCCATGAGGGCGCCCACGTCCGTGCCGATGAAGGTGACGACGGGGATCAGCGAGTTGCGCAGGAGGTGGCGCGAGACCACGCGGCGCCTGGGCAGGCCCTTGGCGACGGCCGTGCGGACGTAGTCGGCGCGGGCGTTCTCGGCGACGGAGGTCCTGGTGAGGCGGGTGACGTACGCCAGGGAGACCGAGGCCAGGACCAGGCCGGGGACCAGCAGCTCGTCGACCGTGGCCATGGACGAGACGGCCGGCGCGACGATCCCCCACTTCACGCCGAGCAGCAGCTGCAGCAGCAGGCCGGTGACGAACGTCGGGACCGAGACGACCACGAGCGTCACGAGCAGGACGCCGGTGTCGGCGGGGCGGCCGCGGCGCAGGCCGGTGAGCACGCCGAGGCTGATGCCGATCACCACCTCGAACACGACGGCGACAACGGCCAGCCGGACGGTCACGGGGAAGGCCGTCCCCATCAGCTCGGTGACCTTCTGCCCGTTGAAGGCGGTGCCGAAGTCGCCGGTGAAGACGTTGCCCATGTACGTCGCGTACTGCTGCCACACGGGCTGGTCGAGGCCGAACTCCACGCGGAGCCGGGCGGCGGTCGCGGGGTCGCACCGCCGGTCGCCGCAGAGCCCCGCGACGGGGTCGCCCATGACGTTCACCATCAGGAAGATCAGCAGTGTGGTGCCGAAGAAGACCGGGATCATCTGCAGCAGACGCCGGCTCACATAACGTCCCATGAAGGGCTCCTCGGAAGGGGGCGTCTACGTCCGGCCCGGTGTCAGCCGACCGTGATCTCGTCGTAGACGGGGACGCTGAAGGGGTTCAGGGCCACGTTCGAGATCCGGTCGGAGTAGCCGGCGCTGCCGTTCTGGTACCAGAGCGGGATGGCGGCCATCTCGTCGCGTACGACCTCCTCGGCGTCCTTGAACTTCTCGGCCGCCCGGACCGGTTCGGCCTCGGCGTTGGCCTCGTCGACGAGCCGGTCGAACTCCTCGTTGGACCACTTGCCGTCGTTGGACGAGGCGTTCGTGTAGTAGAGCGGCTGGAGGAAGTTCTGGATCAGCGGATAGTCCATCTGCCAGCCGGCCCGGAAGGGGCCCGTCATCTTGTGGCCGGTGATCTCGTTGCGGAAGTCGGCGAAGGTGCCGACGGGGTTGCCCGTGCACGCCCTGTCGTTCCCCAGCGCGTTGTTGATGCTGTTGCAGACGGCGTCGACCCACTCCCGGTGGGAGCCGGTGTCCGCGTTGAACGTGAGCCGCAGCGTGCCGCCGGGGATGCCGCCGCCCTCGTCGACCAGCCTCTTCGCCTCGGCCGCGTCGAACTCGCACGCATCGCCGCACAGCCCGTCGTCGAAGCCGCCCTCCTCCTTGAGGACCGGGGAGGTCCAGTCCTTGGCGGGGGTGCGGGTCTTCTGGAAGATCGTGTCGGTGATCTGCTGCCGGTTGATCGCCATGGACAGGCCCTTGCGGACCTTCTCCATGCCGTCGGCGTTCCACCGCTTGTCGTAATACGGGAAGGCGAGGGTCTGGATGATGCCGGCCGGGGTGTTGATGTAGCGGTCGCCGAGGTCGGCCCGGACGTTCCTGAGCTGGGAGGCCGGTACGTCGTCGAGGAGGTCGAGGTTGCCCGCGGTGAGGTCGGTGTACGCGATGTTGTTGTCGGTGTAGACCTTGAGGTCCACGCCGTCGTTGCGCGCCTTGTCCTCACCGGGGTACTGGTCCCACTTGCGCAGGCTCATCACCGAGCCCCTGGTGTACGACTCGACGGTGTACGGGCCGTTGCCGACGGGCTTGGCCAGCCAGGCGTCGTGGTCGTCGAAGAACGCCCTGGGCAGCGGCGCGAAGGCGTTGTAGCCGAGGGTCTCGGGCCAGGTGGAGAACTTCTGGGTGAGCCTGACGGTGAAGGTCCTGTCGTCCTTCACCTTCAGGCCGGAGAGGGTGTCGGCGGTGGCCTCGCCCTCCTCGGGGTGGACCTTGTCGTAGCCCTCGATGTAGGTGAAGAAGTAGGCGTTGCGCTGGTTGTTCTTCAGGTGCGCGCCGTAGTTCCAGGCGTCGACGAAGGACTTGGCGGTGACCTTCTCGCCGTTGCTGAACGTCCAGCCGTCCTTGAGGGTGACGGTGAAGTTCCGCGAGTCGGTGGTGTCGATCCTCTCGGCCAGCCAGTCCCGGGCCTCGCCGGTCTTCGGGTCGTACCGCTTGAGGCCGCGGAAGAGCATGTCGAGGACCTTGCCGCCCTGCACCTCGTTGGTGTTCGCGGGCTCCAGCGGGTTCGGCGGGTCGCCCCAGGACGAGCTGACCACTCCTGACGCACCGCCACCGCCGCCGTTGCCACCGCCGCCGCAGGCCGTCGCCGCGAGGGCGGCGGCCAGGGCACATGCCGCCCACTTGGCGTGCGTGGCTCCGCGCATGGAGTCCCTCCTGGGGTCCTTGGGTCTCACGTAGCACCCATACCACCCCAGAGCCGTACGTACCGCACTTCAACCGCGCCCGTTCGCGCGGCGGACGCGGGCACTCAACAAAAGCGGAGGCGCCCCGGGCCGTGATGGCCCGGGGCGCCCCGTGTGTGTACAGCCGGGCAGCGTCACGCCGCGTGGACGACGTCCTTCTCCTCGGCGAAGTGACACGCCGACTCGTGCGCCGCCGGGGTGTCCGAGGACGTGAAGCGCTCGGGGACCGCCAGCAGCGGCACCTCCTCGGCGCACTTGTCCTGCGCCTTCCAGCAGCGCGTGCGGAACCGGCAGCCGGACGGCGGGTTCGCCGGGGACGGGACGTCGCCGGTGAGGATGATCCGCTCGCGGCCCTCGCGGGCGTCCGGGTCGGGGACCGGGACCGCCGACAGCAGCGCCTGGGTGTAGGGGTGCGTCGGGTGGTCGTAGATCTGCACGTCCGTACCGATCTCGGCCATCTTGCCGAGGTACATGACGCCGACCCGGTCCGAGATGTGCCGGACGATCGACAGGTCGTGCGCGATGAAGAGGTAGGACAGGTTGAACTCGTCCTGGAGCTTCTCCATCAGGTTGATGACCTGCGCCTGGACGGACACGTCCAGCGCCGACACCGGCTCGTCGCAGATGATGATCTCCGGCTGGAGCGCCAGGCCGCGGGCGATGCCGATGCGCTGGCGCTGGCCGCCGGAGAACTGGTGCGGGTACCGGTTGATGTACTCCGGGTTGAGGCCCACGACGTCCAGGAGCTCCTGGACCTTGCGGCGCCGGTCGCCCTTGGGCGCGACCTCCGGGTGGATGTCGTACGGCTCACCGATGATGTCGCCCACCGTCATACGGGGGTTGAGCGAGGTGTACGGGTCCTGGAACACCATCTGGATGTTGCGGCGGACCGCCTTCAGCGCGCGCCCGGACAGCTTGGTGATGTCCTGGCCCTTGTAGAAGACCTCGCCGGCGGTCGCCTTCTCCAGCGTCATGAGGAGCTTCGCGACGGTGGACTTGCCGCAGCCGGACTCCCCCACGATGCCGAGCGTCTCGCCCTGGTAGAGGTCGAAGGAGATCCCGTCGACCGCCTTGACCGCACCGACCTGCTTCTTGAACAGGATCCCCTGCGTCAGCGGGAAGTGCTTGACCAGGTTGCGCACCTGGAGGATCGGCTCCCCGCGCTCGACCGGGGCCTCGATCGCCGCCACCGACTCCTCGGTGCTGACGGCGTCGACGGTCTCGACCGCGGTGACGTTGGGGGTCGCGTCCACGGCAGCCTCGTCGTTCTTCTTCAGCTCAGCCATGGATCTGCTCCTTCCAGAAATGGCACGCACTGCGGCGCCCCGGCAGCTCGCCGCCGTCCCGCTCGGTGACGGACAGCAGGGCCGGGACGTCCGTACGGCAGACGTCCTGCGCCTTCGGGCAGCGCGGGTTGAAGGCGCAGCCGGACGGGATCTTCAGCAGGTTGGGCGGCAGGCCCTTGATCGCGTAGAGCTCCTGGCCCTTCTGGTCCAGGCGCGGGATCGAGTCCAGCAGACCGCGGGTGTACGGGTGCGCGGGGCGCTTGTACAGCTCGTGGACCGGGGCGGTCTCGACGATCCGGCCCGCGTACATGACCGCGATCTTGTCCGCGACGTCGGCGACGACGCCGAGGTCGTGGGTGATCAGGATCAGGCCCATGTTGTACTCGCGCTGGAGCTCCGCGAGCAGGTCCATCACCTGCGCCTGCACGGTCACGTCGAGCGCCGTGGTGGGCTCGTCCGCGATGATCAGGTCGGGCTCCAGGGCCAGCGCCATCGCGATCATGATGCGCTGGCGCATGCCGCCGGAGAACTGGTGCGGGTAGTCGTCGACCCGCTCCTTCGCCGCCGGGATGCGCACCCGGTCCATCAGCTCGACGGCCTTGGCCTTGGCGTCCTTCTTGGACAGGCCCTGGTGGACACGGAACATCTCGCCGAGCTGGTAGCCGACGGACAGCACCGGGTTGAGGGAGGACAGCGCGTCCTGGAAGATCATCGCGATCTTCTGGCCGCGGATCTTGCGCCGCTCCTCGTAGCCCATGGTCAGCATGTCCTGGCCGCGGAAGAGGATCTCTCCCTGCGGGATGCGGCCGGGCGGCATGTCGAGGATGCCCATGATGGCCTGCGCCGTCACGGACTTGCCGGAACCGGACTCGCCGAGCACGGCGAGGGTCTCGCCGGCGGAGACGCTGTAGTTGACGCCGTTGACGGCCTTGACGACGCCGTCGCGGGTCTTGAACTCCACGTGCAGGTCACGGACGTCGAGCAGCGGTCCGCCGCCGTCCGTCGAACCTCGGGACGCGGGAACGTCCGCCGTCTTGTCGATGATGGTCATGTACGTACGCCTCCCTCAGCGCAGCTTGGGGTCGAGGGCGTTGCGTACCGCATCGCCGAGCATGATGAAGGCCAGGACGGTGATCGACACCATGATCGACGGGATGATCAGGACGTAGGCCGCGTTGCGCAGCTGCTCCTGGCCCGACGAGATGTCGACGCCCCACGAGACGGTCGGCGCCTCGAGACCGATGCCCAGGAAGGACAGCGTGGCCTCGGCCGAGATGTAACCGCCGAGCGCGATGGTGGCGACCACGATCACCGGGGCGATCGCGTTGGGCAGGATGTGCCGGAGCAGGATGCGGGAGGTGGAGGCACCGAGCGCCTTCGCCGCCATCACGTAGTCGGCCTGCTTGATGGTGATGACCGAGCCCCGGGCGACACGGGCGATCTGGGTCCAGCCCAGGAACGCGAGCGCCAGGATCACGACCCAGACGTGCCGCTGCTCGAAGGAGGTCAGCACCACCATCGCGCCGAGGATGAAGGGGATGCCGAAGAAGATGTCCGTGACGCGGGACAGCAGCGTGTCGATCCAGCCGCCGAAGTAACCGGCGAGCATGCCCGTCACCGTACCGATGACGGTGACGAGGAGGGTGACGAGGACACCGACCGCGATCGACGCCCGGGCGCCGTAGATGACGCGGGCGTAGATGGAGCGGCCCTGGACGTCGTAACCGAACCAGTCCTCGGCGAAGAGGTTCCCCCAGTTCGGCTTCTGGAGGTAGTGCTTGGCGAGGTCCGCGTGCCGGGGGTCGGCGCTGGTGAACAGGCCCGGGAAGGCGGACATGGTCAGCAGGAACACGATCAGGATCGCCGAGACCACGAACAGCGGGTTGCGCCGCAGGTCGTGCCAGGCGTCGGACCACAGACTGCGCGGCTTCTCGGCCTTGGCCGCGTCGGCGGCCTTGACCTGCGCGTCGGGTGCGACCGGCGTCCCGTCCTTGACGGTGGCTTCGAGCGCCTCAGGCATAACGGATCCTCGGGTCCAGGACCGCGTAGAGCAGGTCGACGAGCAGGCTGGCGACGAGATACACGACCACGATGAGGGTGACGATGCCCACCACGGTGGAGCCCTCACGCGACTTCAGCGCACCGAAGACGGCGTAACCGACGCCCTGGACGTTGAAGATGCCCTCGGTGACGACCGCGCCGCCCATCAGGGTGCCGATGTCGGTGCCGAGGAAGGTGACCACGGGGATCATCGAGTTGCGCATCAGGTGGACGCCCACGATGCGCCGGCGGGGCAGGCCCTTCGCCACGGCGGTGCGCATGTAGTCGGAGCGCAGGTTCTCCGCGACCGAGGTGCGGGTGAGCCGGGCGACGTACGCGAGGGAGAGCGAACCCAGGACCACGGCGGGCAGGATCAGCTCGTGCGATTCCGCCAGCGCGCTCACGTTCGGTTCGACCCAGCCCAACTGGTGGGCGAAGAAGTACTGGGCGAGGAAGCCGAGCACGAAGGAGGGAACGGAGATCAGCAGGAGCGTCACCACCAGCAGTCCCCGGTCCCGGAAGGTGTCGGCCTTCAGGCCGGCCAGGACACCCATGGCGATGCCGACGATCGCCGTGAAGGCGAAGGCGAACAGGGCCAGCCGGACCGTGATCGGGAACGCGTCCCCGATCACCTCGGCGACGGGGCGCTGGGTGGCGATCTGGGTACCGAAGTCGCCCTGGAACAGGCCGGTCAGGTAGTTCCAGTACTGCTGCCAGATCGGCAGATCGAGCCCGAGGTCCTTCTTCATCTGGGCGATCTGTGCCTGGTCCACGGCCTGCTCGCCGGCGAGCGCGCGCACGGGGTCACCGGGCAGGGCGTACATCATCAAAAAGACCAGCAAGGTTGACCCGATGAAGACCGGGATCATCTGGAGCAGTCGCCGCGCGACATAACGCCCCATGTTTGCCTCCGTGTGGATAACTGTGGCCGGGGGCCGCTTCCTGATCGAGGAAGCGGCCCCGGGCCTACCGCCGGTGCGGTGGCGGGTACTGACCGGATGAGGGGTGGTCAGCGAGCGGACTACTTCTTGACGGTGACGCCGGTCACTTCGAGGTCACCGTGGAAGTCGACCTCGACGTTGTCGACGGCCTCCGAGTGCCCGCCGTTGATGCGGTACTGCCACAGCGGGATGGCCGGCATCTTCTCCAGCACCAGCTTCTCGGCCTCCTGGTAGAGCTTGATCGACTCTTCCAGGGACTTGGCGTTGTCGCCCTTCTTGAACGCGGCGTCGACCTCCTTGTCGGAGAACTTGCCGTTGTTCGCCTCGGCGGTGGTGCCGTACAGCTCGCGCATGAAGTTGGCGTTCACCGGGTAGTCGGCGACCCAGCCACCGCGGTAGAAGGACTTGACCTGCTTGTTGTCACGGGCCTCCAGGTCGGTCTGGAAGTCCGGCTTCGCGTCCGGGAGGCACTCGACCCCGGTGGAGTTGCGGATGGACTCGCAGACCGCGGTCACCCACTCCTTGTGGCCGCCGTCGGCGTTGTACTGGATCCAGATCTTGTTGCCCGGAACGCCGCCGCCCTCGGTGACGAGCTTCTTCGCCTTGGCCGCGTCGAACGTGAAGACGTCCGTGTCGAGCTTCTGGTTGCCCTGGACACCGAGGGGCGTGAAGCTCGTGGCCGGCGTGCGCGTGCCGTTGAGCACCGTCTTGGTGATCGTCTCGCGGTCGATGCCCATCGACAGGCCCTGCAGGACCTTCGGGTCGATGTCCTTGAAGGTCTTGCTGTAGAAGGTCGGGACGAGCGACTGGATCGCCGCGTACTCCTGGTCGATCGCGCGGTCGCCCAGGTCCTGCTTGTACTTCGGCAGGTCCTTCGGGCCGATCTGGCGGATCATGTCCAGGTTGCCGGAGAGCAGGTCCTGGTACGCGGCCTCGACGGTCGCGTAGTTCTTGAAGAGGACACCCTTGTTCTGGGCCTTGTTCGGACCCTGGTAGTCCGGGTTGGCCTTGACCTGGATGAGCTTCTTGCGGTCCCACTTCTCGAAGATGTAGGGGCCGTTGCCGACGGGCTTCAGGCCGAACGCCTTCGGGTCGTCGTAGAACGTCTTGGGCAGCGGGGCCCAGGTCGTGTAGCCGAGCTTGTACTCGAAGTACGGAACCGGCTTCGACAGCTCGATGGTGAACGTGGTGTCGTCCACGGCCTTGAGGCCGGACATTTTGTCGGCCTTCGGCTCACCCTTGGCCGGGTGGACGTCCTCGTAGCCCTTGATGTCCTCGAACCAGAAGGCGTTCTGCTGCTTGTTCTTGACGTTGGCGTACCAGTTCCAGGCGTTGATGTAGGACTCGGAAGTGACAGCCTCGCCGTTGTGGAACTTCCAGCCCTTCTTGAGCTTGACCGTCCACGTCTTCGAGTCCTTGGTCTCGATGGACTCGGCGTTCGTGTAGACGATCTGGCCCTTGGCGTCGAAGTCCAGGAGCTGGGTGAACAGCGACTGGATGACGTAGCTGCCGAGCGTCTCGTTCGTGTCGGCCGGGATCAGCGGCTTCTGCGGCTCGCCGACGTCGATGGAGACGTAACCGGCGGGCTTGCCCTTCTCCTTGGCATCCGTGTCGCCGCTGTCCGAGCCACCGCACGCCGTTGCCGACAGAGCCACGACTATCGCACCTGCGACCCACTTGGCGCTCTTGGCACCACGCATGGGTTCCTCCTCATGAGTCCACTGATCACTACAAGAGGGGTAAGCAGACGGTCGCCGACACCCCTGACGGCGATGAGTCGCATGTACCCCGAGTGTGCTCGTGAGTCGGCACTCCCCACAGTGCGTGACCCATTGACCCGAGCTCAATGGAGCCAACTATTAAGTAACACCGACCCGTAAACCACACCTAAAGGGTCTCGTTTTGACAACATCGACCGGGCCCACCTGCCCGAAATCCGGACAAAATGATCTCAGACAGACACCCCCGAAACGGACTGTTAACGCAGCTTCCGGAGAGCAACGACCGATAACCGGACGCACCCGCCCCTAAATCCGCTTGACGGCGAAGATCATAAGTGCGTGCCGATTCCAGGGTCCTGACACACCGAAGGCCGGCTTCCGTCCTTCCCCGCGGGGAGTGACGGCAACCGGCCTTCGGCGTGTCAGTACGTCAGTACGTCAGCGCTTGGCGCGCGAAGCCGTGCGGCCGCGCTCCTTCTGGTCCAGGACGACCTTGCGGATACGCACGGTCTCCGGGGTCACCTCGATGCACTCGTCCTCGCGGCAGAACTCCAGGGACTGCTCCAGGGAGAGCTTGCGGGCCGGGACCACGTTCTCGGTGGTGTCCGCGGAAGCCGCACGCATGTTGGTGAGCTTCTTCTCCTTGGTGATGTTCACGTCCATGTCGTCGGCGCGCGAGTTCTCGCCGATGATCATGCCCTCGTAGACCTCGGTGCCGGCCTCGGTGAAGATGACACCGCGCTCCTGGAGGTTGACCATCGCGAACGGCGTCACCGTGCCCGCGCGGTCCGCGACCAGCGAGCCGTTGTGGCGGGTGCGCAGCTCGCCGAACCACGGCTCGTGGCCCTCGAAGATGGAGTGCGCGATGCCGGTGCCGCGGGTCTGCGTCAGGAACTCCGTACGGAAGCCGATGAGGCCGCGGGACGGGACGATCCACTCCATGCGGACCCAGCCCGAACCGTGGTTCGTCATCGTCTCCATGCGGCCCTTGCGGGTCGCCATGAGCTGCGTGATCGCGCCCAGGTGCTCCTCCGGCGAGTCGATCGTCATGCGCTCGATCGGCTCGTGCTTCTTGCCGTCGATCTCCTTGGTGACCACCTCGGGCTTGCCGACGGTCAGCTCGAAGCCCTCACGGCGCATCTGCTCGACCAGGATGGCCAGCGCCAGCTCACCGCGGCCCTGCACCTCCCAGGCGTCGGGGCGCTCGGTGTCCAGGACGCGCAGCGAGACGTTGCCGACCAGTTCGCGGTCGAGGCGGTCCTTGATCTGGCGCGCCGTGACCTTGTGGCCCTTGCCGCCCTTGCCGACCAGCGGCGAGGTGTTGGCGCCGATGGTCATCGAGATGGCGGGCTCGTCGACCGTGATCAGCGGCAGCGCGATCGGGTTCTCGGGGTCGGCCAGGGTCTCGCCGATCATGATGTCCGGGATACCGGCGATGGCGCAGATGTCGCCCGGGCCCGCCTTCTCGGCGGGCTTGCGGGTGAGGGCCTCGGTCATCATCAGCTCGGTGATGCGGACGTTGGACATCGTGCCGTCACGCTTGATCCAGGCGACGGTCTGGCCCTTGCGCAGCTCGCCCTGCTCCACGCGGCACAGCGCGATGCGGCCGAGGAAGTTGTCGGCGTCGAGGTTGGTGACGTGCGCCTGAAGGGGGGCGGTCTCGTCGTACTCGGGGGCCGGGACGTGCTGGAGGATCGTGGAGAAGAACGGCTCCAGGTTCTCGCTGTCGGCCGGGACGGTGCCGTCCTCCGGCTTGGTCAGCGAGGCGACGCCGTCACGCGCGCAGGCGTAGACGATCGGGAACTCGATCTGGTCCTCGTCCGCGTCCAGGTCCAGGAACAGGTCGTACGTCTCGTCGACGACCTCGGCGATCCGGGAGTCCGGGCGGTCGGTCTTGTTGATGCAGAGGATGACCGGCATCTTCGCGGCGAGCGCCTTGCGGAGCACGAAGCGGGTCTGCGGCAGCGGGCCCTCGGAGGCGTCGACCAGCAGGACGACCGCGTCGACCATCGACAGGCCGCGCTCGACCTCACCACCGAAGTCGGCGTGGCCGGGGGTGTCGATGATGTTGATCGTGATGGCGTCGCCGCCGTCCTTCGGGTGGTACTTGACCGCCGTGTTCTTGGCCAGGATCGTGATGCCCTTCTCACGCTCCAGGTCGTTCGAGTCCATCATGCGGTCGTCGAGCGACTCCGCGGCGTGTGCGGCGAAGGCACCGGCCTGCTTGAGCATGGCGTCGACCAGGGTGGTCTTGCCGTGGTCGACGTGGGCGACGATGGCTACGTTACGGATGTCGTGGCGCGTGGGCATGGGTGACTTGCGCTTCTCTCGATCGTGGGATCGGGCGTCGTATTCGGTTCGTTTCCTCATACGCCCGCCGGGCGGTCGCGCCACGGCTACCCCCCATGGTACGGGGAGCGAACCGCGCGGGCTTCCCGGGCGATCGGTACCGGCCCCGCGCGAGGGCTCCGGGCGGCCCGGTGAAGCTGTGTCGGAGGGTGTGTTCGAGCCCTGCGTGGAGGTGGGGGTGCGGGGCGGTCCCGGGTCAAGGGGCATCTGCCACTCTGCCCGCCGACAGGGCCGGCGGGCAAGTGACTTGAGCCAATCCTGAGGGTCCTGACCTGCGAGTTCTCCTGTTCCTTCGGTTTTCTTCGCTGCTTCTTCTTCGCTACTTCTTCGACCGGTCGTCGGTTTCGGCCTTCTTGAAGCCGATGTCCTGGTAGCGCGGGGTGGCGAAGCCGAAGGCGCCCGCGTTGGCGAGGTTGGACCTGACGGCGACGACCTCGGGACGCTGGAAGAGCGGGATGGATCCGGCCGCGGCCCAGATCCGGGCGTCGGTGCGCTTCAGCAGGTCACGGGCGGCTTCCTCGTCCAGCTCCGCCATGGCCTGGTCGAAGAGCTGGTCGATGTGGTCCGTACCGACGCGTGTGTAGTTCTGCTCGACCAGCAGCGACCCGTCGGCGGCCGGCTCCGGTTTGGCGAAGATCGGGCGGCGTCGGTGGCCGGGTAGGGGGTGGCGGGCCAGGAATAGAGGGCGAGGTCGTAGTCGCCCGAGGCGATGTGGTCCTTGAAGTAGCTCGCGTCGGAGACCTTGCTGATCTCCGTGCGTACGCCGATGCGCTCCAGCATCTGCGCGATCTTGTCGCCGACGGCGCGCAGCGTCTCCGAGCCGGGGCCCGCCGGGAGGACGAAACGCAGGGTCAGCGTCTTGCCGTCCTTGGCGAGCGGGCCCGGGGCGGCGCCGGCGGGGGCCGCGGTGCCGAGCGGGGCGTAGGCGCCGGCGATGCCGCCCTTCTGCCGGCCGTCGGCGCTGTCCTTGGTGCCCGCGTCGCCCTTCGGCCGGTCCACGAAGCGCGCCTGCGTGCGCAGCGCCCGGCTCTGGAGGACCGCGTCCGGCGCCGGGGCCAGGACGTACGTACCGGGTTCCGAGCCGTGGGCGCGGCCGCCCGGCTTGGAATCGCTCACGTCCGCGTTCTTCTCGTCACTCTTCCTGTCGCTCTTCTTGCCGCTCTCGTCGTCTCGACGATGTACATGCCCTCGTCGGCTCCGCTTCCCTTGTTCTTCTCCTTCTTCTTCTCCGCCTCGCTGCCCGCCTTCGCCCCGTCCGGCGTCTGCCGTACCGCGCCGCCGGGCGTCCAGCCCGCGTCCGCGAGCAGCGCCTGCACGGCCTGGGTGTCCTGGTCGCCGAGGGCGCCGCTGCTGTCGGTGTACCCCTCCTGGCCGGCCAGCGCGAGATGGCTGCCGAGCGGGTGGGCGGGCAGGCCGAGCGGCTTCAGTACGACCTCGGCGAGCGCGCGGCGGTCGAGCGCGCGGGCCACGGCGCGGCGTACGCGGTCGTCGGTGAGCGGACCCGACGTGCCGTTCAGCGCGAGCTGCGTGTAGGCGGGTTCGAGGGACTTGCGGAGGGAGAAGCCGCGCAGCTCGGCCTGCTCTTCGGCGTACTTCCTGATCGCCTCGCGGGACTTCTTGCGGGCCTTCTGCTCCGCCTCGGCCTCCTCCTCGGCGGAGCCGTGGGCGATCGCCCAGGACCTGAGCGCGGAGGCGGGGGTGACGGCGGCTCCGGGGCCGTGGTCCGGCTGCCGCCCCTTGGGGGCGGCGTCCGCCTGCCTGGCGGCCAGGGCCATCCGGTCCGCGGTGCTGCGGCCGATGTCGGCGATGTCGAGCTCACCGGCGGCGAGCGCGGCGGTGCGCTTGTCGCGCGCCACCGCGCGGAAGACGAGCGTGTCGAGCTTCGCGGCCTTCCCCCACCAGCGGGGATCGCGGACGAGCGTCACCTTGCCGGCCGCGCGGTCCTGGCTCTTGAACCTGAAGGGGCCCGCCGTCGACTTGAGCTTGGCGCGGGCACCGTCGTTGAAGGAGTCGGGACTGCCCGTCACGCTCTTCGGGTAGAGCGGTGTGAAGAGCGAGCGCCAGTCCGCGTAGGGCTTGCCGAAGGTGACCCTGACCTCCAGGTCACTGGCGCCGCGCTCGATCTTCTCGATGCGCTCGTAGCCGGCGTTGCGGGCGGTCCAGTACGCGGTGTCCCTGCCGTTCAGCGCACGCCACTGGGCCACGAAGTCCGGCGCCCCGATCTCCCGGCCGTCGCTCCACACCGCCCGCTGGTTGATCTTGTAGAGCACGACCTGCTTGGGCTCGCGCTCGACGACCTCGGCGGACTCCAGGTAGTCGGCGTTGCGCTGCGGGCGGCCGCGCTCGTCGAGGGTGAAGAGCGAGGGGAGCACGGCACCGGTGATGCGTGTGGTGGAGGCGTCCGCGTCGGCCTGGAAGGCGTTGAGGGTGGCCGGCTTCGTGTCGAGGGCCCAGCGCACCGTGCCGCCGTCGGCCACCTGGTCGCGCCCGGCCGGGGCGATGTCCTGGGGGACCGCCGCCGCCTGCGCCGGTTCGTCGTCCGAGGAGCAGCCGGCCAGTGCGGGGAGCGTGAGCACACCGGCGGTGACGAGCGCGAGGCAGTGGACGGCCCGGGACCGCCGGGGCGTGCGGAGGGGTGCCTTCCTGCGGGGTGCCTCCCCGTGGGGGACCTTCCCGCGGGGGACGCCGACGTGGGACATGGCTGGTACCTCCAGGGCCGGCCCGGCCCACACCTTGTCGGAATGGGCCCGGTTTTTCACATTTGGCGGCATATGATGGTGATCACATCTACGACCCTTCAACTGAAAAGGACCCCGCGCGTGAGCCGTCGGCGACACGGCGGCACGCCCCCCGACCCCCACCCGTGCGGCCCAATCGAGGGGGCGCACGGACCGGTGCGCGCCGAGAATCGCTGCACATCCCTTCACAAGGAGGGATGTGACGCGCGACACTCGCAGGCGCATGAGCGTTACCACGCGCCACCGTGGAAATGAGGGCATCCCATGTCCCTGCAGGACGACCTGGCAGCGGTTCAGCGCTGCCTCGACAATCTGGTCCAGTCGGTCGAACGGCTGGAGAAGCAGGTCGGCGGCGGCAGCCTGGAGATCAGGCGCGTACGCACCGACGCGAACCACCTCCGCGAGAGCCTCGTCCTGCTGGCCGAGGCCGCCCCCACCCTGCACCCTCCCCAGTCGCGCCCCGACCTGGTCGGCATCTCGGACGACCCGTACAACAGCGCGCTGTGGACGGACTCGGACGACGAGGGTCTCGGCGCCCGCGACCGGCACGCACCGTAGCGGTACGGCACCGCAGCGGCACGCACCGCAGCGGTACGCACCGGCCCGGCCCGTCGCCCGCTCCCGCCCTGTCCCGACTGCCCGCTCCATACGGAGTCCTCGTTGGCCACTGGTACAGAACCCCAGCCCCGCACGGACGTCCCCGGCGCCCATGGCGTCCATGACGCCTCGCGCGCCACGATCGCCGCCCGCCATCTGCGTACGGACCGCTGGTGGCTGGCGCCCGCCGCGACCGCCGCCGGGCTGCTCGCCTTCGTCGTGTACTCGACCTGGCGGGCCTTCGCGAACGCCGACTACTACGCGGCGCCCTACGTCTCGCCGTTCTACTCACCCTGCCTGGCGGAGAACTGCGTGCCGATGAAGGGCGGCCCCAACTGGGAGATCTTCGGCAGCTGGTGGGGCCTGTCCCCCGCCCTGCTGATCCTGGTCTTCCCGCTCGGCTTCCGGCTGACCTGCTACTACTACCGCAAGGCCTACTACCGGGGCTTCTGGGCCTCGCCCCCCGCCTGCGCCGTCGCCGAGCCGCACAGGAAGTACACCGGCGAGACCCGCTTCCCGCTGGTCCTCCAGAACATCCACCGGTACTTCTTCTACGCCGCCGTCCCCGTCGCCGGCATCCTCACCTACGACACCGTGCTGGCCTTCCGCGACGAGACGTACGCATGGGGCCACATGGGCCTGGGCACCCTCGTCTTCCTGGTCAACATCGCGCTGATCTGGGCGTACACCTTCTCCTGCCACTCCTGCCGGCACATCGTCGGCGCAGGCTCAAGCACTTCTCCAAGCACCCGGTGCGCTACCGGCTGTGGGGCTGGGTCAGCAGGCTCAACGCCCATCACATGGCGCTCGCCTGGGCCTCGCTGGTCAGCGTCGCGCTCGCCGACTTCTACGTGTACCTGCTGGCGTCCGGCGCCTTCGACGACCCGCGGCTGTTCTAGACGACTGGACGACCAGATGAAAGGTGCCCGATGACGCAGCTCGAACGGCAGCAGTGGGACGTCGTCGTGGTCGGCGCGGGCGGCGCCGGACTGCGCGCCGCCATCGAGGCGCGGGAGCAGGGGGCCCGTACCGCGGTCATCTGCAAGTCGCTCTTCGGCAAGGCGCACACGGTGATGGCCGAGGGCGGCATCGCCGCGTCCATGGGCAACGTGAACTCCGGCGACAACTGGCAGGTCCACTTCCGCGACACCATGCGCGGCGGCAAGTTCCTCAACCAGTGGCGGATGGCGGAGCTGCACGCGCGCGAGGCTCCCGACCGGGTGTGGGAGCTGGAGACCTGGGGCGCGCTGTTCGACCGCACGCCGGACGGGAGGATCTCGCAGCGCAACTTCGGCGGGCACGAGTACCCGCGTCTCGCGCACGTCGGCGACCGGACCGGCCTGGAGCTGATCCGCACCCTCCAGCAGAAGATCGTCGCGCTCCAGCAGGAGGACTTCCGCGAGTTCGGCGACTACGAGGCCCGGTTGAAGATCTTCCAGGAGTGCACCGTCACCCGGGTCCTGAAAGAGCGCGGCCCGAAGGACGACGGGGGGCGGGTCGCGGGCGCCTTCTGCTACGAGCGCGAGTCCGGCCGCTTCTTCGTACTGGAGGCGCCGGCCGTGGTGCTGGCCACCGGCGGCATCGGCAAGTCCTTCAAGGTGACGTCGAACTCCTGGGAGTACACGGGCGACGGACACGCGCTGGCGCTGCTCGCGGGCGCTCCGCTGCTCAACATGGAGTTCGTCCAGTTCCATCCGACGGGGATGGTCTGGCCGCCTTCGGTGAAGGGCATCCTCGTCACCGAGTCGGTGCGCGGCGACGGCGGTGTCCTGCGCAACTCCGAGGGCAAGCGGTTCATGTTCGACTACATCCCCGACGTCTTCAAGGAGAAGTACGCGGAGTCCGAGGAGGAGGGCGACCGCTGGTACGAGGACCCGGACAACAACCGGCGTCCCCCCGAGCTGCTCCCCCGCGACGAGGTCGCACGCGCCATCAACTCCGAGGTGAAGGCGGGCCGCGGCTCCCCGCACGGCGGTGTCTTCCTCGATGTGTCGACGCGCATGCCGGCCGAGACGATCCGGCGCCGGCTGCCGTCGATGTACCACCAGTTCAAGGAGCTGGCGGACGTCGACATCACCGCCGAGGCGATGGAGGTCGGGCCGACCTGCCACTACGTGATGGGCGGCGTCGCCGTGGATTCCGACACCGCCGCGACCCGCACCGTCCCGGGGCTGTACGCCGCGGGCGAGGTGGCGGGCGGCATGCACGGCTCCAACCGGCTCGGCGGCAACTCGCTCTCGGACCTGCTGGTCTTCGGCCGCAGGGCCGGTCTGTACGCCGCGCAGTACGCGACCGGGTTCGGGGCCGGGGCCGCACGGCCGCGGCCGGACACCGCCCAGGTGGACGCGGCGGCGGCCGAGGCGCTGCGCCCGTTCAGCGCGCAGGAGCCGGAGCCGGGCGAGGCGGACGGGCATCCGCCGGAGAACCCGTACACCCTCCACCAGGAGCTCCAGCAGACGATGAACGACCTGGTCGGCATCATCAGGCGGGCGCCGGAGATGGAGCGGGCCCTGGAGAAACTGTCCGAGCTGCGGGTACGGGCGCGCCGGGCCGGGGTCGAGGGGCACCGCCAGTTCAACCCGGGCTGGCACCTGGCCCTGGACCTGCGGAACATGCTGCTGGTCAGCGAGTGCGTCGCGCGGGCGGCGCTGGAGCGCACCGAGAGCCGCGGCGGTCACACCCGCGAGGACTGCCCGGCCATGGAGCGGGAGTGGCGCCGGGTCAACCTGCTCTGCCACCTGGCGGACCCCGCCGCGACCGGCGCCGGCCGGTCCGCCGGCGGGCCGGATCTCGCTCGTACGGGAGACCACCGAGCCCGTCCGTCCCGATCTGCTCGGCCTCTTCGAGAAGGAAGAGCTGATCAAGTACCTCGCCGAAGAGGAGCTCCTGTCATGATCGGATGCACAGCATGAGCGGCTACACAGCGGCCTTCGAGGTGTGGCGCGGTGACGCGGACGGCGGGCAGCTGGAGGACTTCGAGGTCGAGGTGAACGAGGGCGAGGTCGTCCTCGACATCATCCACCGCCTCCAGGCCACCCGGGTGCCGGACCTGGCGGTGCGCTGGAACTGCAAGGCGGGCAAGTGCGGTTCGTGCAGCGCGGAGATCAACGGGCGGCCGCGGCTGATGTGCATGACGCGCATGTCGGTCTTCTCGCGCGAGGAGACGGTCACCGTCACACCGCTGCGGGCCTTTCCCGTCGTGCGCGACCTGGTGACGGATGTGTCCTTCAACTACGCGAAGGCGCGGGAGGTGCCCGCCTTCGTACCGCCTCCGGGGGTCGCGGCGGGCGACTACCGGATGCAGCAGATCGACGTGGAGCGCCCGCAGGAGTTCCGCAAGTGCATCGAGTGCTTCCTGTGCCAGAACACCTGCCATGTGGTGCGCGACCACGAGGAGAACAAGGAGTCCTTCGCCGGTCCCAGGTTCCTGATGCGGATCGCCGAGCTGGACATGCACCCGCTGGACGCGGCGGCCGGGGCCGGCGTCGACCGCAGGAAGACCGCGCAGGACGAGCACGGGCTCGGCTACTGCAACATCACCAAGTGCTGCACGGAGGTCTGTCCCGAGAACATCCAGATCACGGACAACGCCCTGATCCCCCTGAAGGAGCGGGCCGCCGACCGCAAGTACGATCCGCTGGTCCGGCTGGGCAACAAGATCTTCCGGCGCCCGGAATAGAGGCGGTACGCCCCCACGCTGCACCTGTCGCAACGAGCCGACGAGCCGACGGGGAACGTACGCATGTGGAACGGTGACGCACTCGATCTGGACGCCTACCTGGCCCATCTGGGGTACGAGGGGGACCGCTCCCCCACCCTGGAGACCTTGCGCGAGCTGCACCGCGCGCACGTGCTGAACGTGCGCTGGGAGAACCTGGACGCGGTTCTGCGGGGGGACGTCCCGCTCGATCCGGCCACGCTCCGGAGCAAGATGATCGGCAGTCCGCGCGGCGGCTACTGCTTCGAGCACGTCTCGCTGTACGCCGCGGCCCTGGAGCGGCTCGGTTTCACGTTCTTCGCGGTCCTGGGCCGGATCCGGATGGGCGCGCCCAAGATGCTGCCCACCACGCACGCCATGCTGATCGTGGAGACCGACGGCCGGCGCCTGCTGAGCGACATCGGCTTCGGAGCGAGCCCGCTGGAGCCGATCGAGCTGACGGACGGCGCCGAAACCACGGACGGCGTGTGGGCGTACCGGCTGCGGCGCGGGGAGGTCACGCCGGGCGCGGACGGGTGGACGCTCTACCAGCCGGCCCGTGAGGGCGAGAGCGACGACACCGGTGACGGGTGGATGGCGCGGCACACCTTCACCCTCGACCCGCAGTACCCGGTCGACTTCCGGATGGCGAACCACTTCATCGCGACGAGCCCGCACTCCCCCTTCAGCCACCGCCCCTTCGTCCAGCGGGTGCACCCCGACCGGCTGCACATCCTGGACAACCGCACGCTGACCACCGTCAGGCCGGGCGCGCCGGGCCGCCGGAGGTGCGTGAGCTGGAGCCGGAGGAGGTACCGAAGGTCCTGGCGGACGTGTTCGGCATCGAGCTCACCCCGGACGACGCGGACCTGCTCCTGACGAAGCTGGTCTGACCCCGGCGGCGCGGCTCGGGGCCCCGCCCTCCGCTCGCGAGCCGCGCAGCACGGACATAACCTCACAGACGTGATGCGAACCGCCGCCGCCCGGATCCTCCTCAGCACACTGCTCGCGGCGTGGTGTCTCGCGGTGCCCGCGGCCCCCGCATCCGCCGAAGACCCCGTCCGCCTCTCCCGCGACGGCCAGATCACCGACAGGGTGGGCGCGCTCGGCAACCGTACGAACGACGTCGAGGCCGCGCTGGACCGCCTCTACGACACCCGTCGCGTCCAGCTCTTCGTCGTGTACGTCCGTGACTTCTCCGGGAGGCCCGGACAGAGCTGGGCCGACGCCACCGCCGGACAGAACGGTCTCGGCAGCGACGACGTGCTGCTCGCGGTCGCCACCCACGACCGGCAGTACGCCTACTCCGTCGACCAGGGCTCGCGTCTCACCGACGCCCAGCTCGACGACGTCGCCAGGACCGCGATCGAACCCGCCCTGCGGGGGAACGACTGGGCGGGCGCGGCGGTCGGCGCCGCGAACGGCTACGCCGCGGTGCTCGCCGGGCAGCCCGTCCCGGTCCCCACCCTCACCCCGGGCGAAGCCGACCCCGGCGGCGGTGCGGGTGACGGCGTGAGCGGCGCCGGGGACCTGGTGCTCCCCGTGGTCGTGGTCGGCGCGGCCGTGCGCTGGCCGCGTACAGGCGTACACCCGGCGCAGGAGGCGCACGAGCACCCGGACCACGCCCGCCCAGGGGGCCCGGGAGCCCCAGGAGCGGGAGGTCCCGCTGCCCGAACTCGACTCCAGGGCCAGGCGGGAGCTCGTCGGGGCGGACGACGCGATCCACACCAGTGAGGAGGAACTGGGCTTCGCGACCGCCCAGTTCGGCGAGGAGGCGGCCCGCCCCTTCGGCGAGGCGCTCGCGCACGCCAGGAGCGAGCTGGCCGCCGCCTTCCGGCTGCGCCAGCAGCTCGACGACGCCTGCCCGGAGGACGATGCCACCCGCCGCCGCATGCTCGAGGAGATCGTCGCCCGCTGCGCCGAGGCCAACCACCGGCTCGACGCCGAGGCCGAGTCGTTCGACCAGCTGCGTGCCCTGGAGAAGAACGCCCCTCGGGCGCTGGCCGGCGCCGAGGCGGCGTTCCGCGATCTCGCCGGACGCACGGGCACGGCGGAGGCGGTGCTGACCGCGATGCGCGGGCGGTACGCCGACTCCGCGTCCGCGCCGGTCGCCGGCCACGCCGAGCAGCCAAGGACCGGCTCGCCTTCGCGACCGGCAGCCTCTCCGAGGCCCGGCAGGCGGTGGACGCGGGCGACACGGGCAGGGCGGCCGTGTTCGTACGGGCCGCCGAGGGCGCCGTCGGCCAGGCGGCCACGCTCATCGACGCCGTCGACCGCCGGCGCGCGAACTCGCCGAGGCCGCGGGCAGGCTGCCCGGCGCGCTGACCGAGACCGAGACCGACCTGGCCGACGCCCGCGGCCTTCTGGAGGGTCTCAAGTCCGCGGCAAAAGGCGAGGGCGGCGGAGTCCCGACCGCCGACCTCCAGGGGCGCATCGCCCGCGCGGAGGCGGTGGTCACCGACGTACGGCAGGAGGAGCGGTCGGGGCGGTACGACCCGATCGACGCCCTGCGCCGCGTCGAGGAGGCCGACTCGGTGCTCGACGAGGCCTGGCGGGGGCGCGCGAGCGCGAGACGGCGGCGCAGCGGGCGCGTGCCCTGCTGGGCCAGGCCACGCTCGCCGCCCGTGCCACGGTCGGGGCGGCCGCCGACTACATCACCACGCACCGGGGCGCGGTCGGCAGCCAGGCCCGCACCCGGCTCGCGGAGGCGCGGCGCACGCGAACGGTCCGCGGCCGCCGCACCGTCCGACGCGCCCGGCGCGCTCGCCGAGGCCCAGCTGGCGGACGCCATGGCCCGGCAGGCGCAGAGCCTGGCCTGAACAGGACGTACGCGGTGCGGCGACCGGTTCGGCGGCGACTTCGCAGGCGCGGGCGGCGCGGCCGGGGGCGGCCTGGACGGGGCCGTGCTCGGCGGCATCCTCCTC
>RHMC01000008.1 GCA_003719395.1 Streptomyces altiplanensis | reverse complement strand
GGTCCCGGGCGGATCCGGCGGGCGGGCCCGGGCCGCCCGCGGTCCGGCCCCGTCGCCGGCGGCCGGGGTCCCGGGCGGATCCGGCGGGCGGGCCCGGGCCGCCCGCGGTCCGGCCCCGTCGATCCTTCCCACAGCGGGGGGAGATCACCGGTACAGGGCTACGCCTTCCCGTGCTCCCCCGGCATGATGATGCGAACCCTCCGCCTCCGGCGCCCCACGCCGCACCCGCCGCCACACCCGTCCCGGGAGTCCACGCTTTGTCCGCAGTGCACCAAGCCATCGCTGTCGTGGGCGCCGGCCCGCGCGGCACCAGCGTGCTCGAAAGGCTCTGCGCCTCCGTGCCGGACCTGGCCCCGGACACCCGGCTGACGGTGCACGTCGTCGACCCCGCGCCGCCGGGGGCGGGCCGGGTCTGGCGTACCGACCAGCCCGCGCGAGCTGCTGATGAACACGGTGGCCTCGCAGGTCACGCTCTTCACCGACGCGAGCGTCGGCTGCGAGGGCCCGATACGCCCGGGGCCGAGCCTGTACGAGTGGGCCGCCTCCCGGAGCGGCGAGGCGGCGCTCGGCCCCGACGACTACCCGACCCGCGCCTGCTACGGCCGCTACCTGGAGTGGGTGTTCCGCCAAGTGGTGCGCGGGGCGCCGGAGTCGGTCACCGTACGGGTGCACCCGGCGCGGGCCGTGAACCTCCAGGACACCCACGGCTCCCCCGGCGCCTCCCAGACCCTCGCCCTCGACAACGGCGAGGCACTCACCGGCCTGAGCGCGGTCGTCCTCGCCCAGGGCCACCTGCCCGTGCGCCCCGGCCCGTCGGAGGCGCGTCTCACCGCGCACGCCGCCCGCCACGGCCTGCGCCATCTGCTCCCCGCGAACCCCGCCGACCTCGACCTGTCGTTCCTCGCCCCCGGCGAACCCGTTCTGCTGCGCGGCCTGGGCCTCAACTTCTTCGACCACATGGCGCTGCTGACCGCAGGGCACGGCGGCACTTTCACCCACGCCGCGGACGGCGGCCTCGTCTACCACCGCTCGGGCCGCGAACCGCGCCTGTTCGCCGGATCGCGGCGCGGCGTGCCGCACCAGGCGCGCGGCGACAACGCGAAGGGCCCGTACGGCCGGCACGAGCCGCTGCTCCTGACTCCCCGCGTGATCGCGGCCTTCCGCGCCCGCGCGGACGCGGGCGACCCGCCCGACTTCCTGGCGGAGATATGGCCGCTGGTCGCGAAGGAGGTGGAGACGGTCTATTACGAGACGCTGCTGGGCGCGCACACGCCACCGCCGCACAAGGCGGCGGCACCGGCTTTCGCGGGCGTTTCCTCGCCACCGCGCACCGCAGCGCCGAGGAGGCGGACGTGCTGGCCGCGTTCGGGGTGCCGCACGCGGAGCGCTGGTGCTGGGACCTGACCGCCCGCCCGTACACCGGACAGACCTTCCGCGACCCGGCGGACCACCGCGCCTGGCTGCTGCGCCACCTGCGGCGGGACGCGGCGCACGCGGCGCTCGGCAACGTGGCGGGCCCGCGCAAGGCCGCCCTCGACGTGCTGCGCGACCTGCGCAACGAGCTGCGGCAGATCGTGGACCACGCCGGCCTGCCCGGCGCGTCCCGCCGCGACCACCTCGACCGCTGGTACACGCCGCTGAACGCCTTCCTCTCCATCGGGCCGCCGCGCAGGAGGATCGAGGAGATGACGGCGCTGATCGAGGCGGGCGTACTGGACGTGGTGGGTCCGCGCATGACGGTGGAGACCGCGGACCACGCCTTCGTCGCCCGCTCCCCCGACATAGCCGGGTCCGAGGTCGCGGCCACGACGCTCATCGAGGCACGGCTGCCGGAGCCCGATCTGCGGCGCACGTCGGACGAGCTCCTCGCACGCCTCCTGAAGACCGGCCAGTGCCGTCCGCACACGGTCGACGGGTACGAGACGGGCGGCCTCGACGTCACCCGCCGCCCGTACCGCCTGACGGACGGTGAGGGACGGCCGCACCCCGGGCGGTTCGCGTTCGGGGTGCCCACGGAGGGTGTGCACTGGGTGACCGCGGCGGGCGCCAGGCCCGGGGTCGACTCGGTGGCGCTGGGCGGACGCGGACGCGGTGGCGCGCGCGGCGCTGCGGGCGGCGGTGACGGTACGTACGGCCGCGGCCCTGACCTCCCTGCCGACGGACCGGACCCCGACCTGATCCGACCGGTCCCTCCCGCTGTTCCCGGCCGCAGTCCCGGCAGCCCGTCGAACGTGACATGTCCAACATCGCCGGGCCCCTGACGATCTCGGCCGATATGGCAGGCGTACGCTGTATGGCTGTACTGCCGCCCCTGCCGCTCCCCTGCGACGTCGCGGCGTTGTCACGAACCGGGGAGTCACGTTGCTGGAAAGTGTGGGGGCGCTGACCGGCAGCCCTTGGATCTACGCGGTGGTCGCGCTCTCCGTCGTCCTGGACGTTTTCGTACCCGTCCTCCCCAGCGGAGTCCTGGTGATCACGGCCGCCACCGCCGCCGCGGCGGGCACCACGACCGTCGCGGGAGCCACCGGCCAGGTCGCGCACCAGGTGCCCGACATCCTGGCGCTGATGGTGTGCGCGACGGCGGCGTCCGTACTGGGTGACTTCGTGGCGTACCGCCTGGCCTGGCGCGGCGGCGAGCGCCTCGACCGCGCCATCGCCCGCTCACGCCGCCTGACCACCGCGCAGGAACGTCTCGGCGCCGCGCTCAGCCGTGGCGGCGGCATCCTCGTCGTCATCGCCCGCTTCGCCCCGGCGGGCCGCTCCGTCGTCTCCCTGGGCGCGGGCGCCGCACACCGCAAGGTGAAGGAGTTCCTGCCCTGGTCGCCCTGGCGGGCGTCGCCTGGGCCGGTTACAGCGTGGGCCTCGGCTACCTCGGCGCCCAGTGGCTGGGCGCGTCGTGGCTGGGCGCGGCGGTCTCGCTGCAGGCGCTGTTCGTGGCGGGCACCCTGGCGGCCCTGTTCGTACGCCGCCCGGCGCCGGCCCCCGCGCCGGCCGCGTCCTAGCCCTGCCCGGCCGCCCCTCCTCGCACTTCGATCCCGGCGAGCAGGCTGCGGGTCGCCTCGGCCACTTCGGCGACGGCCCGGTCGAACACCTCGCGGTTGTGGGCGGCGGGCGCCCGGAACCCGGAGACCTTGCGCACGTACTGCAGGGCAGCCACACCGATCTCCTCGTCGGTGGCTTCCCCGGGCAGAACGGGCGGACGGAGCGTCTTGATGCTGCGGCACATACCACGACGGTATCCCCGGGCCGCCCTCCCCGGCACGGCCGCCGCGGACGGGAATCCCGCTCAGCGGCCCTGCCGCCCCTGGCCGGTACGGGCGCCGGCGAGGAGCGCCTCGGTGATGAGCCGGACGGCGCGGGCCAGGCGGCCGAGCTGTTCCAGCTCGACGGCGTAGAGCCGGATGGTGCTCTCGATGAGCCTCTCGGAGACGTCGAGGGCGGGCAGTTCCGCCCGGCAGGTGCGCAGCGCGACCCGTACGGCACGGATCTCGTGCTCGACCTGGAGCTGCGCGTGGCGGGCGAGGAGGAGGGGGTGCCGGGTGAGCGCCGGGTACCCGGCGTAGCGGGCCGGCAGGAGGTCCCGCAGCCACCGGGCCGCCGTGCGCTCCCAGTCCCGGCTGCCGGGGGCCTTGACCTGACACGGCCAGTCCGGGCCGGTCGGTGAGAGGATCTGCGGCATCGTCGTCGCTCCGGCGGGATGGTGGACGGGTTCTCTGGTCGCGGAGCACCGCGGAGGTGTGCGGCGTCCCGGCCCAGGGGTTGACCGGGACCGCCGAGGGGGGGCGTCCGCCGGGGAAAGCGGAGTGCCCGGGTGGAACACCCGTGGGCCGGCGTGAGGAGGAGTGCGCCGCCCGTGGGTGTCCGGTCATGTGAGGCGCGAGGATGCGGCGACCACAGGCAGTAAACATATATACGGCCGAGTAAGCAAGGGTATGAAAAAATTCATTCCTCAAGTGTCATGAAAAGCTGTGTTCCGTGACTCCGCCCGGGCCCGGCTCAGTCCTCGATGAAGAAGTCGTGCTGCTCCGCGACCTGCTCGTACCCCTCCAGCCGTGACTGCGTACGCACGGGGTCGGCGTCGGCCATGGCCTGGAGAACGGCTGCGGACAGGACGCCCGGCGCCGAGTAGGAGTCGAAAACGAGACGGGATCCGGTGCCGGCGGTGAGTGCCACATCGGCTTCGTCCACGAGTGCCCCGAGCGTCAGATCGGTGATCAGCGCGACGCGCAGTCCCGTACTGCGGGCGGCCTGCAGGGCCGCCAGGGTCTCGTTGGCGTGCCGGGGCATCGCGAACGCCACCACCCACGTCCCGCCCGCCTCCCGCGACTGGAGCAGCGCGTCGTAGGCGACGCTGCCCCCGCGGGTCACCAGCCGCACGTCGGGGTGAATCCGCCGCGCCGCGTAGGCGAAGTACTCCGCCAGCGACACGGAGATCCGCAGTCCCAGAACCGTCAGAGGCACGGACCGGGCCAGCTCCCGGCCGATGTCGAGGACCCGGCCGGGATCGGCGAGGGTGCGCCGCAGACTCTCCAGGTTCTCGATCTCGGCGTCGACGGCCGCCTGCAGCTCGTTGCGGCGGATCTCCTCCCGCGTTTCCCGCGTGTCCGGGGAGCCCGCGACGGAGCTGAGCGCGATGGGCTGCAGGGCCTCCCGCAGGGCGGGGTACCCACTGAAGCCCAGGGAGGACGCGAAGCGGGTCACCGACGGCTGACTCACCCCGACGCGCTCCGCCAGGTCCGTGATCGACAGGAAGGCGGCCTCGGTGAGGTGGTCGACGATGTACTGGGCGATACGCCGCTGCGCGGGGGACAGCCGGTGACCGCCGAACAGTGCGCGCACTCTGTCCGTGGGGGATGCCTCCGTGTCCGGAGACTGCCTCCCCGGCGTGATCGCGGACGCCTGTGCGCGTGCCTGCTGCCTTGATGGCACCGGCGTGCCTCCCTCTCGTCCCACTGATGCTCAACATAGCCCACGCCCCGCGACCGCAGCCCGGACGACCGCGCGAAACAGCCGGCCCCCGCGCAGCGCCCCGCCCCGCCCGGAACCGCCTCCGTGCCCCATGGTCCAAAACTCGCCATCCGCCCCTGTTCCTCTTGGTCCGGGGGTTGTTGCGTGTGATCCACTGGACGGCATGACGAGGACTCTGTACCTGTTCTGCTCGGCCGCACCGCCCGTATTCGACGTGGCCCGGATCGTCGAGGACGCGCAGGCCCGTGGGTGGGACGTGTGCCTGGGGCTGACGCCGACCGCGGCCCGCTGGCTCGGCAACAGCCTCGACGGGTTGGCTGTGCTGACCGGACATCCGGTGCGCTCCGAGTACAAGATGCCCGGTGAACCGGACGTGTGGCCGGAGGCGGACGCGATCCTGTTCGCGCCGGCGACGTTCAACTCGGTCAACCAGTGGGCGCAGGGGATCACTTCGTCGTTCGTCGTGGGCGTGGCCGCCGAGGGGATCGGCAAGCGGATCCCGTTGGTGACGATGCCGTGTGTGAACGCGGCCCACGTGCAGCACCCGCAGTTCGAACGGTCGGTGGCGATGCTGCGGGGAGCCGGTGTGACGGTGCTGTACGGGGACGGCGGGTTCGCGCCGAACGAGCCGGTCCAGGGGCTCCAGGGGCAGCCGGAGGGGTACCCGTGGGGCCTGGCTCTCGAAGCGATGGAAGCGGTCGCCGCCCCCTCCCTGTAGCCGGGCCTCCCCGCCCCGTGGTTCCTTGCGTGGTTCCGTGCGGGCTGCCGCGGCCGGGCGTACGGGGCCGTTCTCCCGATCTGCTCCCACTGGATCGCCAGAACGCCCCCGTCATGCTTGACGGGGGCGTTCTGGCTGGTCGCACGTGGTGGACGCGGACGGTTTCGAACCGTCGGCATCTGCTGTGCAAGTTCGATCAGCGGGGCTTGGCGACACATGGGTGTCCATGAGACTGGGGCGTTGTCGACCGCTCGTTGCCGTTGCTGTCCACCGTCGTTGATGTCCACCGTCGTTGATGTCCGCGATGGATGTCAGCACGACTCTCGAAACGAACGGCACACATCCACGGCGACCCTTGCCTGATGACGAAGCCCTTGCGCCTTC
This sequence comes from Streptomyces altiplanensis, assembly GCA_003719395.1. Taxonomy (GTDB): domain Bacteria; phylum Actinomycetota; class Actinomycetes; order Streptomycetales; family Streptomycetaceae; genus Streptomyces; species Streptomyces altiplanensis. The sequence goes on along the minus strand of RHMC01000008.1, from coordinate 79,180 downwards.
CGAGGGGCACCCTGTGCGACTTGCGCTATTCGCAGGCGACGCCGTCACCGTCGCGGTCCAGGTGCCTGCCGTAGCCTGCGTCCCCCGTGCGGATCGGAGCGGCGCCGGCGGCGCGCACCGCGGTGCAGTTCGCGTAGTAGGCCGAACCGCCGGACCCGCTGCCGTCGTCGCTGCCGCCCGCAGCGGGGGCCACCGTGACGTGGACGGTCTTCGTCTTCGTCACAGTCGGCGCAGGTTCCGGCTTGACCGTCGCCGTCGCCGTCGCCGTCACCGTGGCAGCCGGCGCCGGAGTGGCTGTGACCGTCGCGGTCACGGTTGCGGCAGGCGCCGCCTTCTTGCTCGCTACGGTGTCGGTCTTCGTCTCGCCGTCGGACCCGGCGACGACGCCGATGAAGAACAGCATCAGCGCAGCCGGGATCAACACCCGCTTGCGTGTCCACTTCGAGCGCTCGGCTGCGGAGCCGGAGGCGTGTAGGGCATGTAGGGGTTGGGACCCCCAGGGGCGGGCGGCTGCCCCCAAGGCGGCTGCTGCGGCGGCGGGTTGTGCGACATGGATCCCCCAAGGGACGCGACGAAAGAAGCCGACCGTAGCGGATACGCCGTTGGATACCGGGCAGTTTCGCCAGATAGAAGGACCTCGCCAAGCTTCCGTCCCAGAAGGGAGCCGGGGTCAGGAGACCTTCGACCTCGGCGAGGTCTGCGCAAGTGCCCCGGCAGGATTCGAACCTGCGACACCCGCTCTGGAGAGAGGCTGGGGCGCCTTGCCGATGACCTGCGGCTTCTTCGGCCGGGCCGGCGGCGGGCCCGGATGCCACTGAGCCACCTCGACCGCATGTTGAAGCGGCAGCGGCCCGACCGTGGGTGACCGCGCCCGTTGACGTCAGAAGTAGATGTCAAAGGCCCCCAACCATGATCGGTTGGGGGCCTTCGCACTGGTGGGCGCGGACGGTTTCGAACCGCCGACATCTGCTGTGTAAGCCTGGCAATGATCTATGAGGCGTTCGCCCAGGTCATCCGGCCTCGGCAGTCCCACGGTCACGGAACGCGTACAAGCCCCGCCGTGACCCTTGGCTGACCGCTGTTGCCCGGTCGTCCTGGCACGGTAGTGGCACGCAAGGGGAGGGCGGCGAACGGTGTTAGGGACGGCTGCGGGTGAGCTTCGACGCGGCCACCCTCGCCGAGCAAATCATCCGTGGGCTCATGGTGAGCGCCTCGGCTGTTCGCTCCATGAGGCGCTGGACGTCCTTTGCCGCCCGGTACGAGGTGCTGCGCGTCGCACGTCCTGATCTCGGCTACGGCCCCATTTACGCGCGCGTTCGACCCCGCACCGAAGTACCGCCCCGCGCCTGATCGGGTGGGTCAGAAGATCGGCGTCTGTGCTTCGACTTCGACGAGAGCTTCTTCCATGGTCAGCGACGGCAGCACACGCACGCGGTTCCAGTGGGGGAGACGAGCCTCCATCAGGAAGCGGTCGACATTCTCGGCCTTTTCGGACTGCACGACCGCGACAATTGTGTGCTCACGGTTGACGAAGGGGCCGGCCACGATGCTGACGCCCGCCTTCTGGGCAAGGTTGGGCATCTCAGGAGCGGTCTTCAGCATCAGGTCGCGCGTCGTCGCGTTGGCGGTCGGACAGACATCCGGATCGTGGGTCGCGAGCAGGACGAAATGCATCTCAAGGCTCCTTTTCTCTAGAAGACCTTAAATTTCAGGATAGGCCGCCCAGTGGTGCTCCGCGACTGTGAGTATGTGCGGCGTAGTCAGCCACAAGGCCCCGTCTCCGTCGACGGCACGACAAAGGCCCAGGCTCCCGGATAATCCCCGGTGGCCTGGGCCTTTGTCGTGCCTACCACTGGTGGGCGCGGACGGTTTCGAACCGCCGACATCTGCTTTGTAAGAGCAGCGCTCTACCCCTGAGCTACGCACCCGTGGATGAGGCAACAGCGTACATGGCTCATGGGGAGGGATGGCAATCCGTTCCCTGGCCGGGCGGCGTCGGGCGGTGGTGGGGATAACCCCACCCCGGTTCGGTGGTGGTCCGCATCGCGCCGGGGCGGGGCCGTTCGTACGGTGAAGGCTCACGCTGGGACTACTTGGGGGATCGATCACCGTGGCACTTCGCACCCGCACCTTTCTCGCCGTCGGCGGGGCCGTCGCCGCCGTGGTTGCTCTGAGTGGCTGCGGCGGGAGCGAGGCCAAGGACGCGCCCGCCGAGCAGCGGTCGTTTCCGTTCAGCGGGAAGGCGCTGACCATCGACGCCGACGACTCGGTCCTCGAACTGGTGCCGGCCGATGTGAAGGACGTCGAAGTCACGCGGCGTGCCGACGGGTGGGTGTTCCTCGGTGAGGGGCCCGAGTCCACCTGGGAGATGAAGGGGAGCGAGCTCGTGCTGCGACAGCACTGCGACGCGATGGTGAGCGACTGCGAGTCGTGGCACCGGGTGAAGGTGCCGCGCGGGGTCGCGGTCACCGTGAAGGACGACAACGGGAAGGTCACGGCCACCGGGTTCGACACCGCCCTCACGCTCCGCTCCGACAACGGCGAGGTGATCGTCAAGGACTCCGGCGGCCCGCTGGATCTGACCAGTGACAACGGGGAGATCGTCGCGGAGGGGATCTCGTCGAAGAGGGTGAACGCGGTCTCCGACTCCGGGAGTGTGCGGATGGCCTTCACGGTCGTCCCGGACCTGGTGGAGGCCGGCAGCGACAACGGCGAGATCAGCCTCGACCTGCCCAGGGCCACGTACAGCGTGACGGCCAGGAGCGACAACGGCGACGTCCGGGTCGGCGTGCCGCGCGACCCGGACAGCCCCCATGTGGTGAGGGCGAACAGCGACAACGGGGAAATCACCCTGCGAAGCGCGAACTAACCGGCCCGTGTGTTCGTCCTTACCTGGTGGGAGAATGTACCGGGCAGGGGCGGACACAGCACGGGAGAGGGATGTGACGGCGACACACGCGCAGCCGTACACGCAGCGAGTACGCCGCCGTACGAAAGCGGGTGCCGTCCGGGACGTCGTCGCGCTCGTGCTCCTGCCGGTGCCGCTGATCGTCACGCTTCCCTCCGCCTTCGCGGGCGGCGGTACGAGGCGCTGGTTCGGCGGGCGCGGGGAGAATGTGCGCGCCGACGCCCAGGCCGCCAAGGACGAGGCCGCCGCGGCCTTCTACGAACTGGACACCGCCCAGCGCGACCTGCGGATCTCGATCGAGACGATCACGGCGGTGGACAGTTCGCCGAAGGCCCGCAGAGCCGTGGAGGACTTCGCGGCGCTGGGGCGGCGCATCGACGAGGTCAGCCATACGTACATCACCGCCGTCGACGCTCACGACCTCGACGTGACGACCTGGAGGCTGCCACGGCCGCCAAGGCGCGCACGGAGCTGAGCAGAGCCAAGGACGAGCTGGTACGGGTCAAGGGCGAGCTCGACCGGTACGCGCAGGGGCTGGGACCGCTGCTCGACACGGCGGAGACACAGCTCGCCCGGCTCGCGCCCGCCGTGGAGCGGGCCCGTCAGACGCTTCTCGCGGCGAGCAACGCGCTGGATGCGGTACGGGCCTCGGGGCTCAGGGCCGATGATCTCGCGGCCCGGCTGGCGGCCCTCGCGCCCGAGCTGACCAAGCTCAACGAGGGCGCCGGACGGCACGGCGTACCGGAGACCCTGCAGCGTGCGGACCAGGTGCTGCGCGACGCCGACGCCGTGCGGACCGAGGCCGAGCGGCTGCCGGAGCGGGCGGCGGAGATCGACCGGCGGTTGGTGTCGCTGCGGACCCGGGCCCAGGCGCTGACGACCCGGGCGGGCAAGGTCGAACCGATCCTGAGCGAGCTGCGGCGCCGGTTCACCGCCGCGTGCTGGCAGGACTTGCAGACCGTACCCGCGCAGACAGCGAAAACGGTCCGGCAGGCCGAGGAGAAGATCGCGGAAGCGGCGAAGGCGCGTGACGAGCAGCGGTGGCCCGATGCCGTCTCCCTGCTCAGCACGGTCAGGGCGCTGCTGAACTCCACCGACGAGGCGGTTTCGGCTGCCGGCGACCGGTTGCAGCGGCTCAACGCCGTGTCCAAGGACCCGCAGCAGGAAATCGAGCGGACGCGGTTCGCGATCAGAGACGCTCAGCGACTGGCCATGGCCGGGCGCAACATGCCCGATCCGCGGCATGCCCGTCCGCTCGACGACTCGGTGGCCCGGCTGGAACGGGCCGTCGCAGGTCTGGAAGGCCGCCATCCCGACTACTGGCACTTCCTGACCGAGACCGAGGCCGTACGGCGCACGGTGGCGCGGGTCGTTTCGGAGATCCGTGAGGAGCGGGGCGCGGGCTCCTGAACCGGAGGGCGACTCAGTAACCTGTGGGCATGCCTCGTTACGAGTACCGCTGCCGCTCCTGCGGCACCAGCTTCGAGCTGAACCGGCCCATGGCCGAGTCCTCCGCACCCGCCACCTGTCCGGACGGGCACGACGACACCGTCAAGCTGCTGTCCGCCGTCGCCGTGGGCGGTACGGCCAGGTCCGCCTCGGCCGCGCCCTCTGGCGGGGGCGGAGGCGGGTGCTGCGGAGGCGGGTGCTGCGGCTGAGGATCAGCGCTTCCTGGAGAGCGTCACGCCGTCCGCGACGGGGATCATGATGCTCTCCATGCGCGCGTCGGCCGTCACCCGGTCGTTGAACTCCTTGATCGCTGCCGCCGCGCCCGTCGCGTCCGGGTCCGTGACGCCTCCGTGGAAGAAGACGTTGTCGGTGGCGATCACTCCGCCCTGTCGCATCCTGGGCACCAGCTCCTCCCAGTACGGCACGTAGTTGACCTTGTCGGCGTCGAGGTAGGCGACGTCGATGTGCGGCTCCGCGGGCATGGCGCGCAGGGTGTCCAGGGCAGGGCCCATGCGCAGTTCGACGCGGTCGGCGACGCCCGCCTTCGCCCAGGCGTCGCGCGCGTACGCCGTCCACTCCTCCGACACGTCGCACGTGATCAGCCGGCCGTCTGCGGGCAGGGCCTGCGCCATCGACAGCGCGGAGAAACCGGTGAACGTACCGATCTCGACGATGTGCCGTGCCCCGGTCAGCCGGACCAGGAAGGCGAGGAGCGGTCCCTGCTCCTCGGCGGACTGCATGCCCGCGTGCTCCGGCAACTGCCGGCAGGTGGTGTCGACGAGCTCCCGCTGCACGGTGTCCAGCGGGGGGTTGTGCGCCAGCATGTACGCGTACAGCTCGTCGGTGACCGGGGTGCTGTTTCCCTTGCTCATCGCGTCCCTCTCAGGTGTCCAGATATCGGAGTACGGCCAGAACCCGGCGACTGCAGCCGCTGTTTCCCGGCAGTTCGAGCTTCTCGAAGATTGCGTTGGTGTGCTTCTCCACGGCGCTCTGCGACACGTGCAGCCGCGTCGCGATCGCCGCATTGGTGTGTCCCTGGGCCATCTCGGCGAACACGTCGCGCTCCCGCTCGGTGAGGCGGGACAGCGGATCGGTGCGGGTCGAGCGGGTCAGCAGCTGGCGTACGGCCTCGGAGTCGAAGGCCGCCCGCCCCGCAGGAAGAGCAGGAACAACCCGCCGAGGGTGCCGAAGGCGACCAGGCCGGGAGACTTGATGTCGGCGATCAGCCAGCCGTACACGAGAAGGTGCCGTAGCCGGTGCCGATGAGGACGGAGACCAGGACGACGGCGCCGAGCAGGCCCAGCCTCCAGCGCGCGGCGAGGTAGCGCAGGGCGCGTTCGCTCGCGTACGTCTCGGATATCCGTATTCCGAGGAAGGTGCCCAGCCGGCCGCGCTCGAACTCGGTCGGGCGGCGGCTCCCGGCCGCGACGGGGCGCATCACCGTCTGCCGCCCGTGCGGCCACGCCAGCACGAGCAGCAGTGCCACTCCGGAGACGGGCACGAAGACCAGCTCGGCGACCGCGGACCACGCCCCGATGACGAGACCTGCCGCGAACCGGACTCCGCGCCACACGACTGCTTTCATGATCAAGCACGCTAACCGGGCGGTGCGGGCCCGCGCACTGCGGAAAACCGCAGTATTCCCCTGGGCTGATGCCCGGGAATCCTGCGGCCTTCTTCAGTGTGGCTTCAGGTCCGGATTCCTAATGTGGATCGCATGACCGAGAGCAGCGCACCACAATGGATCAACTCCCTCATGGACACCCTGGGGGCGCCGGGCGCCGGCATTGCCATCGCCCTGGAGAACCTGTTCCCGCCCCTGCCCAGCGAGGTGATTCTGCCGCTGGCGGGATTCGCCGCCAGTACCGGGCAGATGAGCCTGATCGCCGTCCTGCTGTGGACCACGGCGGGCTCGGTGGTCGGTGCCCTCGCGCTGTACGGGGTGGGGGCGCTGCTCGGGCGCGACCGGACCGTCGCGATAGCGGCCAAGCTGCCCCTGGTGAAGGTTTCCGACATCGAGCGGACTGAGGCCTGGTTCCTGCGCCACGGCACCAAGGCGGTCCTGTTCGGGCGGATGATCCCGATCTTCCGGAGCCTGATATCGGTGCCCGCGGGGGTCGAGCGCATGCCGCTGCCGGTCTTCCTCGGGCTCACCACGCTCGGCAGCGCGATATGGAACACCGTCTTCGTCCTCGCCGGTTACGCACTGGGCGAGAACTGGGCGGACGTGACGGGTTATGTCTCCACGTACTCGAAGGTGGTGCTGGTGGGGGCCGTGCTGGCGGTGCTGCTCTTCGTGGGCGTTCGGATGCTCAGGCCGGGTGCCGGCCGGCGGCGTGGATGAAGGAGCGCAGGATCTCTTCGCCCGCCGCGACGCCGGCCTCGGGGAGGACGGTGACCTGCGGGGCGGTCCAGCCGTGTCGGCCAGCTCGCCGTGTCCCGGTCGCCAGCCGTGGTCGGCGGCCAGCAGAAGATCCGCGTCGAGGAGGGAGTCGCCTGCGGCGAGGGTGAGAGTGGCGCCGGTGCGCCGGGCCACCTCGCGCATGGCCGCGCTCTTGGTGAGCGGCTTCGGTACGGCGTAGATCTTGCGGCCCTGGAGGGAGACCGTCCAGCCTCGTGCCTGTGCCCACTCCCCGAGTTCCTTGACCCACTCGTCCGGCAGCAGCGCGCGCTCGACGACGAGGTAGGCGAAGAGGTCCTCGGCGACCCTCTCCTTCAGCAGCCAGGCGGGGTCGGCGGCGGCGACGAGGTGGGCGCGGACCTCGGCCAGGGAGGCGCACTCGTCCGCGAGAGTCTTCGCCACCTGGGCCTGCCAGTCCGGGTCGGACACTCCGTCGACAAGAAGGTGACCACCATTGGCGCAGATCGCGAAACGGGGGGTGGGGACAGGGAGCCGGATGCGCTGGTACTGCTCGCGGGTGCGGGTGGTCGTCGGTACGAACCAGGTCGCGGCAGCGAGCTGCGTCATCAGGCCGGCGGCGGTCTCCGTGAGGTAGGAGAGCGGCTTGCTCTGGTAGACCTCGACGCAGAGCAGGCGCGGCGCCTCGGCGTCGGGCATGCGCAGGCCGAGGGCCGCGGTGGAGTAGATCAGGGTGCGGTCGAGATCGCTGGCTACAAGGACGGGAGGGCGGCTGGTCACTTCGCTGTTACCGCCTTGCCGTCCGCGCCGGTGGCGCCGCGTGTGTACTGGGGATGGATCAGCCCGACACAGGTGTACGGGAGTCCGTCGACCTCCTCGACGGGGACGCCGCGCTGCTCCGCCAGGAGGCGCACGTGGTCGAGGTCGCGCCGGCGCCGCGCTTGGCGAGGATCTTCCAGGGGACGCGGCGCAGCAGGACACGAGTGGTCTCGCCGACGCCGGGCTTGACGAGGTTCACGTCGTGGATGCCGTACTCCTCGCTGATGCGCTCGACGGCCGCCCAGCCCTCCCAGGTGGGGGCGCGGTCCGCCGACAGCAGTTCCTTGACCTCGGCGTCCACGGCGTCCGCGACCTCGTCGAAGCGGGCGGCGACGGTGTCGAGGAAGTGGCCGGACACATCGCCGTCGGCGAGTTCGCGGTAGAACTTCGCCCCGTGGAAGTCGTCGGGGCCGACCAGGTCGGAACGGAGGACCGTGCGCGAGATCAGACCGGAGACGGTGGAGTTGAGGCAGGCGGAGGGGATGAGGAAGTCCTCGCGTGTGCCGTAGGTCTTCACACAGCCACCGGGGTCGGCGAGGACGGCGATCTCCGGGCTGAAGCCGTCGATGCCGGTGGTGGCGGCGAAGCTGTCCAGGGCCTGGGCGAGTTCGCGGGTGATCGCGCCCTTGCCCGTCCAGCCGTCGACGAAGACGACGTCGGCCGGGTCGTGGTGTGCGGCCAGCCAGCGCAGGGCGGTCTCGTCGATGCCGCGGCCGCGGACGATGGAGACGGCGTAGTGCGGGAGGTCGAGCCCGTGCCGGTGCTGGGCGTAGCGGCGCATCAGTACACCGACGGGCGTGCCGGCGCGGGCCAGGGAGACCAGTACAGGAAGGGGTGAGCGTTCGGCCAGGACGGTTTCGGTGACGGTGGCGACGGCCCGGGCGATGCGGGTGGCCGAGGTCTCCAGGGCGGCCATGAAGAGCTGCTGGTACTGGGCGTTCGGCTGGTACTCGACGGGGAGCGACTCGGCGTAGTGCGCGCCGCCGCTCTGGATCGCTTCCTCGCGCTCCTCCGTCGGGGCCTCGAGCTCGACGCCCGAGAGGTCCTGGAGCAGCCAGCCGACGTCCTCCGGTGCGTAGGAGGAGAAGGCGGGGCCGCGAAGGGGCTCGGGCATGGGCGGTTCCTGCCGTTCGGGGACTCGTCGCTCGGGCATCTCGGGTATGCCTGGTACATCGGGTGTCTCGGGTATGTACGAGGGGACGACTGCCAGCACGACGTGCCCGGTGTGGGCGGCCAGGCGGGCGATGAGGCCGTCGGGGGCGTGCAGTGCGGGGGTGTCGGCGGCGGAGTCGACCACGGCGACGACGGCGTCGAAGCCGGCCCCCGCGACGTAGTAGGCGTAGCGCGCGCCGGGGCCGTCGGCGGGGTTGTCGTGCGCGGGGAAGACGATGCGTGTGCGGATCGCGTAACCCGGGTCGTCGACGGCGAGCACGGGTGAGCGGGTGGTGGTCGAGTACCGCACCTCGGCTTCGACGCGCTCCTCCAGCGCGGTGGCCAGCCTGAGCGGCGCGTACATCAGCTCCTCGAAGCCGAGAACCAGTACGCGGCGCGCGTCTTCGGGCAGTGCTCCGGCGATACGGCCGGCCATGCCCGGCAGCGCGCCCTCCAGCACGGCCCGGTGCGCGGGTACGAACCCGTGCCGTCCCCCGTCGGGCACACCGCTCGGCCAGCCCAGCTCGACGCGGGTGGGCGTGGCGGCCCGGGAAGCGGCGCGGGCGGGCTCCGGGCAAGCGGCACCGGCCCCCGCAGCCCCGGGGCCGGTGCCGGTGCTGATCCCGGCGCCGGTGCCGTGCGGTTCGGCGGCAGCGCCGGTTTCCGGGGACGTGGGGCCGGAGTGGGGTGGCGGAGAGGGGTCGTACTGCGCCACCAGGGCCCGGCCCTTCTCCAGTACGCCCTCCGGCAGACGGACCGTGCCCGAGGCCATCGCGATCAGGTCGACGCGCGCGCCGATCTCCCGCGCGAACTCCTCCAGCCGCCCGCGGTCCCGTGCCGAACGCATGTCGACCAGGGCCACGATCACGTACCGCTCACGCGGGTACCGCCCGTGCAGGTCGCGGATGGTGTTGAGCACCGTGTTGCCCGTGGAGAACTCGTCGTCGACGAGGACCAGCGGCCCCTCGCCGGCCAGCAGCCCGGGATCTTCCGGCAGCAGCAGATGCGAGGTGGCGTGCGAGTGGGACTCCTCGAAGCCGCCCGCCGCCGGCACGCCGTCGACCGGGCGGCGCGTCGAGTGGAGGTACGGCGCCACGCCCACGCCGTCCGCGACCGCGTGGCCGAGTCCCGTCGCCGTCTCGGCGTATCCGAGGACCACCGCGCGTGCGGCGCTCGTCACCCAGCAGCTTCCGTACGTCCTCGCCGAGCGCGAATCCCGCTCCGTACACCCGGGAGGGCAGCTGCGGCACGTGCTTGCCCAGCACGTTCGACACCAGCAGATGGGCCCGCTTCGGATTGCGGCGCAGGGCCAGACCCAGCAGATCGTTCAAGCCGTCGGGCCGCTGCCCCTCGCCGTCGGCGACGAGTTCGACGCCCAGCCGCTCCGCGACCCACGTTCCCGACCACACCACGTCGTCCGTCCCCATCTCAGTCTCGCTCTCAGCCGGCTCAGTCGGCAGTCGTCTCGGCCGGCCCGGCCACCGGCCGTCAGCCGTCTCAGCCGGTCGTTCCGGCGGTCAGCAGCTCCACGAAGCCGACGTCCTCGCGGGCCACCCCGAAGACCTCGGCCCTCAGCAGCGTGCGTTCGGCCCACGCGCGGTGCGGCTTCACTTCGTTCATCTTGTTCGTGTAAGCGGAACGCATCACTCCGCCACCGTCCCGCTCCGGCCGCAGGATGTCCTGCGCGTCGCTGAACTCCTCATGACTGACCACCGACAGCGCGTGCACGGGCAGCACGTGCGACGGATGGATGCAGGTCTTGCCGAGCAGCCCGTTCGCGCGGTCGAGCGAGATCTCCCGCAGCAGCCCGTCCATGTCGTGCTCGATGAGCGACGCGCGCAGCGCCTCCGCCTGCCCCATGAAGGGGCTGCGGCGCAGCTGCGGCTTGAACATCCGCTCCTGGACCCGGAAGTACTCCCACACGGGACCGGTGATCGTGAAGCCCGTGCCGTCCGAACGCCCGAGCACGTTCACCACGTCGGCGATGACCCCGGCCACGATCTGCACGTCGTACGCCGTCATGTCGGGCGCCCTGCGCAGCCCGTACGCCGAGCAGAAGTCGGTGACGCCCAGGCGCAGCGCGAGCACCCGCTCCCGGTACTTGCCGACGGTGCGGGCGATACCGCCCAGCGTCTCGGCCCGGGTCTCCAGGTGGAGCAGTTGCGGTGATTCCAGGACGGGCATCGCGAACAGCCGCTGCCCGCTCGTCGCCTCCGCGGCCGCGAGCGCCTCCAGGAAGGCGACGCCACGCTCCTCGGTGAACTTCGGCAGTACGAATCCGGACAGCAACCGTGCCGAGGGGCCCAGCCGGTGCACCAGATCGGGAATCTGCCCGGGTTCGCGGACCCGGACGAACAGCAGCGGCAGCTCCGGGCCCCGCGCGTCGAGCTCGGCGAACTGCCGGACGAGGTTCTCCTCGGCCCCGGCGACTTCCGCGTCGTCGATGGAATCTTCCAGGCAGAGCACCATCGAGACGACCCCGCGCCCCGCCTGCTTCACCACGTCGTCGGCGAGCGCCGGCCGGGTGGCCGGGCTGTAGAGCGTGGCGCCGAGAGCGGCGGAGAGCGTACGGGCCGAGGACCCGGCATCGAACGTGACCGGCTCCTGATGAAAGAGGTTCTTCCGGACAGTGGGCGGGATATGCCCGAAATGACGCATCAAAATCCCCCCGTGCTGCCGTGTCGGCCCATTGCTCTGTGGCCGGTAATAGTACGTAGGGACCGTGTCAAGAGTTCCCCGTGCGCATGAACTTCAGGTTACTCACACAAAAGCACGACCTCCGACCGTAAGGAAACGTGGCCCCGCGTTGTCCGCGGGAGCCGCGGGAAGGCAGGATGACAGGCATGACGCACGCCATGCTGAAGGGCTCGAACGTCCCGCTCGACGCCACGGCCGTACGGGCTGTGCTGCGCTGGACCCCCGGCCCCGACGTCCCCGAAGTGGATGCCTCGGCCCTGCTGCTCGGCGTCGACCGGCGCGTGCGCTCCGACGAGGACTTCGTCTTCTACAACCAGCCCCGCCACCCTTCGGGCCTGGTCCGGAGCCTGGGCAAGAAGCGCATGCCCGACGACGTCACCGACTCGGTGCAGACGGACCTCACGGCGCTCGAACCGGCCGTGGACCGGATCCTGATCGTCGCCTCGACGGAGAACGTCCCGTTCGAGCACGTACGGGACCTGCGCATCGAGGTGTACGACGCCACCGCGGCCGGGAGCGGCGAGCCGCTCGCGTACTTCGAGGTCAGGCCGGAGACGGGTGCGGAGACCGCGCTGATCTGCGGGGAGCTGTACCGGCGCGGCGAGGGCTGGAAGTTCAGGGCGCTGGGTGAGGGCTACTCGAACGGCCTGATCGGCCTGGCCACGGACACGGCGTCACGGTGGACGAGACGGAGGGGACGGAGGGAGCGGCCGCGGAGCCCGCGTCGGCAGCGACGTCCGCGGCGGGGCCCGCCCCGGCCCCCGAGCCGCCCGCACCGCCCGCCCAGCCGCCGCTCCCAGCCGCTCCAGCCCGCGTACCGGCTACCCGCAGCCGAGCGGCCCGCACCCGCTCATGGCTACCCCCACGTCGGCGTCGACCCCAGCCCGCCTACGGCTACCCGCAGCCCGCCGCCGCCGCTGCCTTCGCACCGGACCCGAACTTCCGGCTGCCGCCGCAGGGGCCGCAGTTCGTCCGCGCCTAGAGGGCACACCTGGAGAACCTGCCTGGAGAACGCGACTCCTGACGGGCCCGGAGACCAGGCCCGTCAGGCCCGTCAGGCCCGTCAGGCCTTGGTCTTGTAGCCGCGCCCCCACTGCAGGCCCCATCCGTACAGCCGGTCCAGCTCCGCCTGGAAGCCGTAGACGAACTTCACCTCGCGCCGCACCACCAGGTCGCCCTTGACGTCCTCGATGGTGAGGACGGCGCACGAACGGGCCTGCGGGGCGCGCTCGTCGAGCTCGATCTCTATGCGCGGGCCGTTGCTCGGGAAGAGCGTCACCACGGCGTGCGTACGGTCGAAGGCCGGCGTCTGGTCGTAGATGTAGACGAAGACCAGCAGCCGCTTGATCGCCTCGCGGTGGTCGAGGTTCACATAGATCGTCTCGCCCGACGGCGCGCCGAATCGGTCGTCGCCGCTGAGCTGGACGTACGGCGGCGCGTTCAGGCTCCCGAAGAAGCTGCCCAGCGGCTGCACGACGCCCTTGGTGCCGTCCACCAGCTCGTAGAGGCAGCCGAGGTCGAGGTCGACGTTGACCACGCCCTGGGTGTGCGCCTGCACCAGTTCCGGCTGGAAGAACTTGAGCGGCCGGCGCAGCAGACTGCCGCTGCGCCGCGTTTTGCCTCCGATGTCGGAAGTGCGCATCCGCCATGAAAGGTTGACGCGCAGATTGCCGGTGGCCGCGCCCTGCTTGGTGAGCGAGACCGAAGGGTTCCGCTTGGTCAGCTCGATCGCGTTGGCCGCGGCATTGCCGGACGCGAACTGCTCGGCCCTGTTCCGCCGCAGGCTGTCCCAGAAAGCCATCCCGCCCCCCACACCCCAGGTGTCTCTTGAAAACCCCGCGCAACGGCACGCAAGGCCGCGGGGCGGCCCCGAGGCCGACGCCTCGTGACCGCCCCGCTCAGAGCGTTCCTCAATCCCTGCCGGGTCACACCCCGGACGGGACCTCAGTCTTGTCTCCCGAGGACGGCCCCTTGCCGTCCTCGGCGGCCGCGAGCCGCTTGTTGCGGCGGATCGAGGACCAGAAGGAGGCGGCGATCAGGAGGACACCGATGAGACCGGTGATGAGCTCGCTGATCTCGTGCTCGATGGTGATCAGCAGGAGGACCGCGAGCGCGCCGATCGCGTAGTGCGCGCCGTGCTCCAGGTAGACGTAGTCGTCCAGGGTGCCCTGGCGGACCAGGTAGACCGTCAGCGAACGTACGTACATCGCGCCGATGCCGAGGCCGAGCGCCATCCAGAAGATGTGGTTCGTGATGGCGAAGGCGCCGATGACACCGTCGAACGAGAAGGAGGCGTCGAGGACTTCCAGGTACAGGAAGAGGAAGAACGCGGCCTTGCCCGCCAGGCCGACGAGGGACGGGTCCTTGCCTTCCGCCTTGGCCTTCTCCTCCTCTTCGTGCTCGCGCTCCTCTTCCTCTTCGATCTTGTTCTCGAAGTGGCTGGAGAGACCGCCGACGATGAGGTACGTGATCAGGCCGGCGACGCCGGAGAGCAGCACCGTGGCCGACTTGTCCTGGTATCCCGAGCTGGTGTGTGCGTGGGTCGCGAAGGTCATCGCCGTGCCGAGCAGGACGATCAGCGCGATGCAGACCGACAGCATGTCGACCTTGCCGAGCCTGGCCAGCGGACGCTCGATCCAGCCGAGCCACTTGATGTCCCGGTCCTCGAAGATGAAGTCCAGGAAGATCATGAGCAGGAACATGCCGCCGAAGGCCGCGATCGCCGGGTGGGCGTCCGTGACCAGGGCTTCGTACTGCTTGGGCTGGTCCATCGCGAGCTGAATCGCCTCGATGGGACCGACCTTGGCACTGATCGCGACGATGGCGACAGGGAAGACCAGCCGCATACCGAAGACGGCGATCAGGATGCCGATGGTGAGGAAGATCTTCTGCCAGAAGGCATTCATCTTCTTCAGGATTCCGGCGTTGACCACCGCGTTGTCGAAGGACAGCGAGATTTCGAGGATCGACAGGATCAGTACGACCCCGAACGCCTCCCACCCCCACTGCCAGGCGGCGAAAGCCAGTCCGAGTGCCGTGATGGCAAACGACCAGCCGAAGGTTTTCAGAACCACTGGCTACCCCATCGTGTAAGTACGGGTCTCCCCCGCGCCGTGCGCGGCTTTACGAAACGTTGACCCCGAAGTCTAGGGCGATGCCCCGCAGACCTGACGCATACCCCTGTCCAACCGCTCGGAACTTCCATTCCCCGCCGTACCGGTACACCTCACCGAAGATCATCGCGGTCTCGCTGGAAGCGTCCTCGGAGAGGTCGTAACGGGCCAGCTCCTGGCCGTCGGCCTGGTTGACCACGCGGATGAAGGCGTTGCTGACCTGACCGAAGGTCTGGCCGCGGTTGTCCGCGTCGTGGATCGAGACCGGGAAAATGATCTTGTCGCAGTGCTCGGGCACCAGGGAGAGGTCGATGATCATCGACTCGTCGTCGCCATCACCCTCACCGGTCAGGTTGTCACCGGTGTGCTCGACCGAGCCCTCGGGGCTCTTGAGGTTGTTGTAGAAGACGAAGTACTCGTCGCCGAGCACGCGGCCGTTCTGGCACAGCAGCGCGCTGGCGTCGAGGTCGAAGGGGGCTCCTGTGGTGGAGCGCGCATCCCAGCCGAGCCCGACCAGCACCTGGGTGAGATTCGGTGCGGCCTTGGAGAGGGAGACGTTGCCTCCCTTGGCGAGCGTGACGCCCATGATCTTGCTTCCTCCCCGCGGTACGGAAATGAGTGGTGAGGCGCGTCCGGCGTCGCACGTGCACGTGCGACGCCGGACGTGAAGGGGGTCTCGCTCAGACGTTGACGCCGAAGTCCTGCGCGATGCCGCGCAGGCCCGAGGCGTACCCCTGACCGATGGCCCGGAACTTCCACTCCGCCCCGTTGCGGTACAGCTCGCCGAAGACCATCGCGGTCTCCGTCGAGGCGTCCTCGCTCAGGTCGTAGCGCGCCAGTTCGGTGTTGTCGGCCTGGTTCACGACGCGGATGTACGCGTTGCGCACCTGGCCGAAGCTCTGCTGCCTGGCCTCGGCCTCGTAGATCGAGACCGGGAAAACGATCTTGGCGACGTCCGCCGGCACGCCGGCCAGGTTCACCTTGATGACCTCGTCGTCGCCCTCGCCCTCACCCGTGGTGTTGTCGCCGAGGTGCTCGACCGAGCCGTCGGGGCTCTTGAGGTTGTTGAAGAAGACGAAGTTCGAGTCGTTGGTGACCTTGCCCTCCGCGTTGGTCAGCAGAGCGCTGGCGTCGAGGTCGAAGTCACCCCCGGTGGTGGTACGAGCGTCCCAGCCCAGACCGACGATGACCGCGGTCAGGTTGGGGGCGGCCTTGGTCAGCGAGACGTTGCCGCCCTTGCTGAGGCTGACTCCCACGAGTCCTCCCATATGTGTCGAGGGGCCGAGGGACCCCCGGAATGCGCTGGTATCGGATCAACGAGTCGATCCTAGTGACCGGTTCCCCCGCGCAGCATGCCCGGAACCCCGATTTCTCGGGTACGTCAGAGGGCGTCGAGGGCCTTGAGGTAGTCGTTCAGGTCGCGCGCGTCGGGCAGGCCGTTCACCACGGTCCAGCGCACCACGCCCCGCTTGTCGATGACGAAGGTGCCGCGCACCGCGCAGCCCTTGTCCTCGTCGAAGACGCCGTACGCGCGCGAGGCCTCGCCGTGCGGCCAGAAGTCCGACAGGAGCGGATACTCGATGTCCTCCTGCTCGGCGTAGACCCGCAGGGTGTGGATGGAGTCGGTGGACACGGCGAGCAGCTGCACGTCGTCGTTGACGAACTTCGGCAGCTCGTCGCGGAGCGCGCGCAGCTCGCCCGTGCAGACGCCGGTGAAGGCGAACGGGTAGAAGAGCAGCACCACGTTCCTGGCCCCGCCGTCGTCGCCCGGGCCGTCCGGGGCCCAGAAGCCGGAGAGCCTCACGGTCCGGCCGTGGTTGTCCTTCAGCTCGAAATCCGGGGCCTTGGTGCCCACCTCTGCCGCCATGGAAGCGTCGCCCCCTCAGTCCGTTCCGGGGCTCCACCCTACGCAAAGGGCCCCCGCCGACCGAGGTCGGCGGGGGCCCTGGCTGCGTCCGGTGACGGTGGCCGGTTGTCTGCGTCGGTTCTTCGCTCAGCGCTTGCCGGACTTCGCCGCCTTCGGGGTAACCAGCCTGCTGCCGGTCCAGTCCTTGCCCGCGTTGACGCTCTTGGTCTGAGACAGACCCGCGGTCTGCGCGGCTTCATTGATGTCGCTCGGCTCGACATAGCCTTCGCGGCCTGTCTTCGGCGTCATCAGCCAGACGGGGGCGCCTTCGTCGATCAGCTGCGTAGCGTCGACCAGCGCGTCCGTCAGATCCCCGTCCTCGTCTCGGAACCACAGCACGACGGCGTCAGCCACATCGTCGTAGTCCTCGTCGACGAGTTCGGTGCCAATGAGTTCCTCGATGGCCTCGCGGAGCTCCTGATCGACATCGTCGTCGAAGCCGATCTCCTGGACCACCTGCTCGGGCTGGAAACCCAGCCTCGCGGCAAGGTTGGTCCGCTCCTCCGCGTGGTCCGCGGTCGCGCTCACGGATTGCCTCCTGATCATGTTTTGGAAAATGCTTCGGACCCGCGCGTGCGCGGGGCATTGGCCGTAGTCCACACGTGCAGGACGAATCTCGCAAGTACCCCGCCCCCGATCCCGCCCAAAGGATGGGCCTACGGACACCTCCTGAGCCCTCTTCGTGATTCATCCCACACCATTCGACCACGTTTGACGGCTTCCGCGGCTTCGGTAGGCCAATCGGTCCCGAACGGCCTTACGGAATGCATCAACGTGTCGGGCGTAGGGTTGCGATTCGGCCGGATCCGTCCTCGGCCGGCGCCGCACTTCTCACCGAGCGATGGTTACCCCTCGGTAAAGATGACGTTTGCGATTCCGGGGTACACGATGGATGCGGCGCGACACCTCTCAAGACCCAACCAGCGAAGGAACAGCGTGGCTTCCGGATCCGATCGCAATCCGATCATCATTGGCGGCCTTCCGAGCCAGGTCCCGGACTTCGATCCTGAAGAGACCCAGGAATGGCTGGACTCCCTCGACGCCGCCGTCGACGAGCGGGGCCGTGAGCGCGCCCGCTACCTGATGCTCCGCCTGATCGAGCGCGCGCGCGAGAAGCGCGTGGCGGTCCCCGAGATGCGCAGCACGGACTACGTCAACACCATCGCCACCAAGGACGAGCCGTTCTTCCCCGGCAACGAGGAGATCGAGCGCAAGGTCCTCAACGCGACCCGCTGGAACGCGGCCGTGATGGTCTCCCGTGCGCAGCGCCCCGGTATCGGCGTGGGCGGTCACATCGCCACGTTCGCCTCCTCCGCCTCGCTCTACGACGTGGGCTTCAACCACTTCTTCCGCGGCAAGGACGAGGGCGACGGCGGCGACCAGATCTTCTTCCAGGGACACGCGTCCCCCGGCATCTACGCCCGCGCGTTCCTGCTCGACCGGCTGAACGAGGCGCAGCTCGACGCCTTCCGCCAGGAGAAGTCGAAGGCCCCGAACGGTCTGTCGTCGTACCCCCACCCGCGGCTGATGCCGGACTTCTGGGAGTTCCCGACCGTGTCGATGGGCCTCGGCCCCCTCGGCGCGATCTACCAGGCGCGGATGAACCGCTACATGGAGGCGCGCGGCATCGCCGACACCTCCAAGTCGCACGTCTGGGCGTACCTCGGCGACGGCGAGATGGACGAGCCCGAGTCGCTCGGCCAGCTGTCCATCGCCGCCCGCGAGGGCCTGGACAACCTGACCTTCGTCGTCAACTGCAACCTCCAGCGCCTCGACGGCCCGGTGCGCGGCAACGGCAAGGTCATCCAGGAGCTGGAGTCGCAGTTCCGGGGCGCCGGCTGGAACGTCATCAAGCTGGTCTGGGACCGGAGCTGGGACCCGCTGCTCGCGCAGGACCGCGACGGCGTGCTGGTCAACAAGCTGAACACGACCCCCGACGGCCAGTTCCAGACGTACGCGACGGAGACCGGCGCGTACATCCGCAACCACTTCTTCGGTGACGACCACCGCCTGCGGGCCATGGTCGAGAACATGACCGACGACCAGATCCTGCACCTGGGGCGCGGCGGTCACGACCACAAGAAGGTGTACGCGGCGTACGCGGCGGCCAAGGCCCACAAGGGCCAGCCGACCGTCATCCTCGCCCAGACCGTCAAGGGCTGGACGCTGGGGCCGAACTTCGAGGGCCGTAACGCGACCCACCAGATGAAGAAGCTGACGGTCGAGGACCTGAAGCGCTTCCGCGACCGGCTGCACATCCCGATCACGGACAAGCAGCTGGACGAGGGCTACCCGCCGTACTACCACCCGGGCCGCGACTCGGAGGAGATCCAGTACATGCACGACCGGCGCAACGCGCTGGGCGGGTACGTACCGACCCGTGTCGTCCGGGCCAAGCCCCTGCCGCTGCCGGCCGAGAAGACGTACGCGGCCGCGAAGAAGGGGTCGGGTCAGCAGTCGATCGCCACGACGATGGCGTTCGTGCGCGTCCTGAAGGACCTCATGCGGGACAAGGAGATCGGCAAGCGTTTCGTGCTGATCGCGCCCGACGAGTACCGCACCTTCGGCATGGACGCGTTCTTCCCGAGCGCGAAGATCTACAACCCGCTGGGCCAGCAGTACGAGGCGGTCGACCGTGAGCTGCTGCTCGCGTACAAGGAGTCGCCCACCGGGCAGATGCTGCACGACGGCATCTCCGAGGCCGGCTGCACCGCGTCGCTGATCGCCGCGGGTTCGGCGTACGCCACGCACGGCGAGCCGCTGATCCCGGTCTACGTCTTCTACTCGATGTTCGGTTTCCAGCGGACCGGCGACCAGTTCTGGCAGATGGCCGACCAGCTCGCGCGCGGATTCGTCCTGGGCGCGAGCGCCGGTCGTACGACTCTGACCGGTGAGGGCCTCCAGCACGCGGACGGCCACTCGCAGCTGCTCGCCTCGACGAACCCGGCCTGTGTCGCGTACGACCCGGCGTTCGGGTACGAGATCGCGCACATCGTCCAGGACGGCCTGAAGCGGATGTACGGCGAGAACGCCGAGGACGTCTTCTACTACCTGACCGTCTACAACGAGCCGATCCAGCACCCGGCGGAGCCCCAGAACGTCGACACCGACGGCATCCTCAAGGGCATCTACCGCTTCAAGGAGGGCGAGAAGGGCGAGCTTCCGGCCCAGATCATGGCCTCCGGTGTGGCGGTGCCGTGGGCGGTCGAGGCCCAGCGGATCCTCGCCGAGGAGTGGAACGTCAAGGCCGACGTCTGGTCCGCGACCTCCTGGAACGAGCTGCGCCGCGACGCGGTCTCGGTGGAGGAGCACAACCTGCTCCACCCGGAGGAGGAGCAGCGCGTGCCGTACGTGACGGAGAAGCTCTCCGGCGCGCAGGGCCCGTTCGTGGCCGTCTCGGACTGGATGCGTTCGGTTCCGGACCAGATCTCGCGCTGGGTCCCGGGCACGTACTCCTCGCTCGGCGCGGACGGCTTCGGCTTCGCCGATACGCGGGGTGCGGCGCGCCGCCACTTCCACATCGACGCGCAGTCGATCGTCCTGGCGGTGCTCACCGAGCTCGCCAAGGAGGGCAGGATCGACCGCTCCGCGCTGAAGCAGGCGGTCGACCGCTACCAGCTGCTCGACGTGACCGCGGCCGACCCCGGTGCGGCCGGCGGCGACGCGTAACGCCCACAGGGCACGAACGGGCGGCGGGGCCTGCTGGCTCCGCGCCGTTCGTCGTTCCCTACCATTCGGGGCATGAAGGTGCAGACAGCGCAGACCCGGTGGGAAGAGCGCACACAGGGGCCCCTGCTGGGGCTGGCGGTGGCTTTCGCCCTCGCGTACGCGGTTCCGATCGTCGCGCCGGACGCGGGCGACGCGGTGCGCCGGATCTGTCTGGTGACCGAGTGGACGGTCTGGGGCGCGTTCGCCCTGGACTACGTCGTACGGCTGTCGCTGTCGCCCCGCAAGCGGTCGTTCGTCCGCAGCCACCCGCTGGACCTGCTCGCGGTGGTGCTGCCGCTGCTGCGCCCGCTCCAGCTGCTCCGGCTCGTCTCCACGCTGCTGCTGGTCGGCCGGCGGGCCAGGACGGCTCCCCAGGTCCAGCTCACGACGTACGTCGGGGGCGCGGTGATCGGCCTGCTGATGTTCGGCTCGCTGGCCGTGCTGGAGGTCGAGCGGGACGCCCCCGGCGGGAACATCAAGACGCTGGGTGACGCGGTGTGGTGGTCGTTCACGACGATGACGACCGTCGGATACGGCGACCACTCCCCCACGACAGGACTCGGCCGGGTGCTGGCGGTGGGCCTGATGCTCTCGGGCATCGCGCTGCTCGGTGTCGTCACCGCGAACATCGCGGCGTGGTTCATTTCCCGCTTCGACCGGGACGACGCCGAGGAGCGCCGCCAGACGGCCGCGATCGAGCTGCTCACGGAGGAGGTGCGGGCGCTGCGGGCGCAGGTCTCGGAGCTGACGGCGGGGGCGGCGGTTCCGGCCCCCGGCATGCGCGAGGGGCCGCCCGTGGGGACGGCCCCGGCGCCACGGCGTCCGGCGTAGCGCGTCAGATCGACATGCCGTAGACGGCCGCGCCGCCTATCAGCGCGATGACCGCGAGGACGGTGATGACCGCACCGAGAATGAAGCCGATCATGGCCGGCACATTGCCGCTGTTGAAGCGCTTGCCCATCGCGATCCAACCGGTGATCAGCGCGATCGGGCCGAGGATGATGCCGAGGGTGAAGAAGCCGATGATGCCGCAGATGAGCGAGACCCAGCTGAGGGCGCTGGTGTTGGACGGGCTGTGCGTGCGGCTGTTGCTCGCCATGGTCACTCCCTGAGTCGTGCCCTGGAATTCGTGTGATCCGGGCTTGACGACCAGTTGCCCCGCTTTCCGGCGGGCATCCCCCTCAGTTCTCCCACACCTTGAAGGCCCGCACCCGGTACGGCGACTGCGGCACCCAGGTCCCGCCCCCCGGATAGGTCTCGAACTCCCCCGTCTCCTCGCACTCCCCGGACTGGTACGTCGTGACGGGCCGGCCGGTGCGGTTGGCGAGGGCCTGGGCGTCGGTGCCGGCCGGCAGGGGGACGCAGCTCTCGATGTCGATGCCGGACAGTTCGTGGGCCTGGCGCCCGCCCTTGAAGTCCGGCTTCGCCCAGAGGCAGAGCTCCCCGGTCGCACAGGCCCCGAGGCGGGGCGGCGCGGCGTGGGTGGTCTGCGGCAGCAGTGCGGTGGCGGCCAGAACCCCGGCCGCGAGGACGGTCGTACGCATGCGGAACATCGGAATCGGCCCCCCGTGTGGTGTGGATCAGTTGCTCCCACCCTGAGCTGCGGGAACGGGGTGGCGGAAGGTGCCGGGGGCTGTTCCACCCGGATAGGCGACAGCCCCGCCGGAACCGACCGGCGGGGCTGTCGTACGTACCGGGTTGACGTCGGAGGACGTCAGATGTGGGCGCTGCCCGCGGCCGCGTCCGCGTTCTCGCCGCGCTTGGTCAGGGTGGCGACGAGCGCCGCCACGACCGCGACGACGCCCGCGACGGTGAAGGCGAGGTGCATGCCCGACACGAACGTGTCATGGATGACGGCGCCGATCTTGTCGATGACGGGCGGTTCCAGGCCCGCCCTGGCCAGCTCCTTGGTCGGCACGGAGGCGAACTCGGCCGCTTCCTCCAGCTTGGGGTCGGCCGGAATCGGGATGCCCGCCTCCTTCCAGTTGCCCGCGAAGTCGGCGCTGACCTTCGAGGACATGATCGCGCCGAGGACCGCGGTGCCGAGCGCGCCACCGACCTGCATGGCGGCCTGCTGGAGACCGCCGGCGACGCCGGAGAGCTCCATCGGGGCGTTGCCGACGATGACCTCGGTGGCTCCGACCATGACCGGCGCGAGACCGAGGCCGAGGAGACCGAACCAGAGGGACATCATGAACGTGCTCGTGTCGGCCGAGAGCGTCGTCATGCCGAACATCGCGGCCGCGGTGGCGACCATGCCGCCGACCAGCGGGACCCGCGGGCCGAACTTGGTGATGAGCACGCCCGCGAGCGGCGAGGAGACGATCATCATGCCGGTCAGCGGCAGCAGGTGCAGACCGCTGTCGACCGGGCTCATGCCGTGCACGCCCTGGAGGAAGAACGTCACGAAGAAGAGGCCGCCCATGAAGGCGATGGCCATGAGGACCATGAGGACGACGCCGGCGGAGAGCGGGACGGACCGGAACATGGCGAGCGGGATGAGGGGTTCGGCGACCTTCGTCTCCCAGACGGCGAAGACCGCGAAGAGGACGACGGAAGCTCCCAGCCAGGCCCAGGTACTGGGGCTGTCCCAGCCCCATTCGCCGGCCTTGATGATGCCCCAGACGACGGCGAACATCGCGCCCGAGAGCAGCACGATGCCGGGGATGTCGAAGGAGCGCGGGGCATTGGCCGCGCGGTGGTCCTTGAGGATCACCAGGCCGAAGGCCAGCGCGACGATCCCGACGGGGACGTTGATGAAGAAGACGGACTGCCAGTTGACGTGCTCGACGAGCAGGCCGCCGACGATCGGGCCGCCCGCGGTGGAAGCACCGATGACCATGCCCCAGATGCCGATGGCCATGTTCAGCTTCTCGGCGGGGAAGGTGGCGCGGAGCAGGCCGAGCGCGGCCGGCATGAGGAGCGCGCCGAACAGGCCCTGGAGCACACGGAAGGTGATGACCAGGGCGATCTCGGTGGAAAGACCGATGGCCCCGGAGGCGAGGGCGAAGCCGGCGATGCCTATCAGGAAGGTCTGGCGGTGACCGAAGCGGTCGCCGAGCTTGCCCGCGGTGATGAGGGCGACGGCGAGGGCGAGCAGGTAGCCATTGGTGATCCACTGGACGTCGGCGAGCGTGGCGCCGAGGTCCTTCTGAATGGCCGGGTTGGCGATCGCGACGATCGTGCCGTCGAGCGCGACCATCATCACGCCGATCGCCACGGAGAAGAGCGTCAGCCAAGGGTGTCCCCGGAGCCCCTTGGCCGGCCCCGCCGCGGGTTCCTGCGGCGGCGGAGCCTTGTCGATGGTCGTCTGACTAGTCATACCGCCCAAGCTAATGTCAGTCACTGACAGTTGACAAACGAATTCACTCGCCGGTAACTGTCAGGTAGCTCACAGGTATCCTGAGCTGGACAAAGGCGAAAGAGGCTACCTTCGAATGACCGAGCGGCAGGCGACGATCGAGTCGACGACGGGGCTGCGCGAGCGCAAGAAACAGCGCACCCGCGACGCCCTGCTGCGGGTCGCGCTGGAGCTCTTCACCACACAGGGGTACGAGCACACGACCGTCGACGAGATCGCCGACGCCGTCGAGGTCTCCCAGCGCACCTTCTTCCGCTACTTCGCCAGCAAGGAGGAAGTCGCCTTCGCCGTCCAGGAGATGGTGGAGTCGCACTTCGTGGCGGAACTGCTCGCGCGCCCCCCGGAGGAGGGCCCGTTCGCCGCCATGCGCAATGCCGTCCTCGGCTCCTGGAACACCATCGGCGAGGCGATCGAGGCCGTCGTCCCGGTCGAGCTGCACATGCGCACCTACCGGATGATCGAATCGACGCCCGCCCTGCTCGCCGCCCATCTGCGCCGCTCCACCGACCTGGAGGAGCGGATAGCCGGCATCGTCGCCGAGCGCGAGGAGCTCGACCTGGACGCCGACCCGCGGCCGCGCGTCGCCGTGGCGGCGTTCACCGGCGTCATGCGGGTGGCGGGGCGGCTGTGGGGGCAGGGCGAGGACGCCAGCATGGAGTCGATCAGGACGCTGACCGAGCTCCACCTGGACCACCTCGGGCCGGCGCTCGCCGCGGAGTGGCGCACGCCGGCGCGTACGCCGGGTGCACACACAGCGTGATGGCACTCCTGCCATTTCCGCCTTGAAACGTGATCTGCGTCACTGATTTCACAGTGGGCCTCACGCTTCTCCTAGGGTGGCCGGCAGTGACTTCCTTCGACACCTCCCCCACCCTCAACGCATGGCGCGCGCTGCTCGCTCTCGCCGTGGTGTTCGTGCTGCTGGCACCACGGGGTGGACCGCGATACGCCGCCACCAGGGCGACTCCGATCTCCGTACGGCATCGCTCGCCGCCTGGGCGCGGGACGGCATCGACGGCATCGACCTGCCGGAGGCCGGATCCGCGCCCGGCCTGCTGGCCCGTTTCTTCGCCGGTCTCACCGCCTCCCAGCGCGCCCGGCTGGTCGACCGCTACCCGTTCGTCGTCGGCAACCTGAACGGCGTCCCGCTCACCCTGCGCTACCGGGCCAACCGTCTGGCGCTCGTCCAGGCCCGCGAGGTCGAGCTGGGGCGCATGCGCGACAAGCGGCTCACCCTGACGGGCCGCCAGACGGCGGACCGCAGGATGCACCGCTTCCAGTCGCTGATGGGCGAGGGGCGGCAGATCCTCGCCTTCGACCCCGACGGCTCCGGCCGGGTCGCCGAGGTCTTCGGTGACCTCGGACGCGCCGAGCGGGTCTCGGTCGTCGTCCCCGGCGTCGACACCAATGTGGTGAATTTCGAGCGGACGCGCCGCAAGTACACCGCGCCCGTCGGCATGGCGAAGTCCTTGTACGCCGCCGAGCGCGAGCGGCGCCCGGTACCCGTACCGCCGTCATCGCCTGGGCCGACTACACCTCGCCCGTCGGTGTCGGCATGGACGCGGCCATCGGCAAGCTCGCCCGGGAGGGCTCCAGGCGGCTCGACTCCCTCGTGCGGGCCCTGCCCGGCGACTCGGAGGTGTCGCTCTTCTGCCACAGCTACGGCTCGGTGGTGTGCGGCGTGGCCGCCCCCGCCCTGCCGTCCCGGGTCGCCGACATCGCGGTCGCGGGCAGCCCCGGCATGCGGGTCGAGAGCGCGAAGCAGCTCGGCACCGGGGCCCGCGTGTGGGCCACCCGGGACCGCGACCGACTGGATCCAGGAGGTGCCGTACCTGGAGGTCGGCGGGCTCGGCCACGGCGCGGACCCGGTGACGCCGGAGTTCGGGGCGCGGGTCTTCTCCGCGTCCGGCGCGATCGGGCACACCGGCTATTTCGAGCCGGGGACGGAGAGTCTCAGCAACTTCGCCGGGATAGGCGTCGGCTCGTACTCCACCATCAGCTGCGCGGACGATGACGGGGCCTGCCGGAGCGGAATTTCCGGTGCGGAAGCGAACTGACGCGCGTAGAACCTCGTATCGACCCGAGCGCGGCCCCGACATTGCGTCCGGCGCCGAGGGGCGACGCGCGGGCGCGCGCCGCATACGATGAGCCGCATGGGTGATGTGCTGGCCGGAATTCATGCCACCTGGGAGTTCGAGGACGACTCCGTGCTCATCCGCTTCGAACGGGGGATCCGCACGCCGAAGCTGTTCCAGGCGCTCGGCGAACGACGCATCCCGCACGAGGCGCTGGCGTCGGTGACCCTGACGCCGGGCAAGCGCGGCACAGTCGTTCTGCACGCGATCCCGAGACCGGGTGCCGACCCGCTGATGGAGGCCGCCGCCGGACAGCTGCGGGACGGCGCCGACCCGTACCGGCTGGTGCTGCCGGCCGAGCGCGAGACCCTCGCCGAGTACTACGCCGACGAACTGCGCGCCCTGCTCGGGTCCGACGCGACGCTGCCCGCCGAGAAGTTCCTGGTGGCCGCCCCGCAGGCCCCGCTGCACTTCAAGGCGTACGACGGGAAGGCGTCCTTCGACGGGTCGCAGGTGTCGTTCCGCTGGTTCTGGACGGGCGCGTCCTCCGCCAAATGGAAGGCCGGCGACCAGAGCTTCCACATCCAGGAGCTGAACGGCGTCGAGTGGCGCTCCCCCGACGTCTTCGACGGCTACCTGCGGCTCCTGCGGCGCGCCGGCTCCATGACCACGGCCTCGCCGCAGCCGGCCCAGGCCGACCAGGACCCGGCGGCCGTCGTCTTCGGCCTCGGCTACGGACCGGTGCACGAGTCCCTGCCGTTCGCGGCGGCGGTGCTCGGTGCGGTACGCAGCAAAAGCGCGGCCGCCCTGGACGCGGTACCGGCCGAGCCCGTGCCCGCCCACGTCTCCGGGCGGTGCGACCCCGCCGACATCGCCGAGCGGATACGGCACCTCGGCGACCTGCACCGGGCCGGCCTGGTCACCGACGAGGAGTTCACCGCGAAGAAGGCGGAGCTGCTCGCGGAGCTGTAGACGGGCGTCATACCGGGGTACGAGACCGCTTCGCACCCCACGGTATGACGCCCGGACGCGGGCCGTCTGCCTACGCTGGCCGGGCCATGACCGAACCTTCCCCGCACCGGCCCACGCCCCCGCCCCAGCCCCCCGCCGACGGCTGATCAGCGCCGGACGACTCAACCTGCGCGCCCTCGCCCACGCCGTGTCCCATCCCTCGCACCCGCCGACGCCCCTGTTCGCCGACGCCCCGCAGCGGTGGCAGCGGCTGCTGCCGTACGCCGTGGCGCTCGCCCTCGTCGCCACGTTCCTCCCCGTCACCATCACCGTCCTCACCAACGACTACGCCGTGTCCGGCGGCCTCGCCGGGGCCATCGCCGCCGCCCAGACCGTTCCGCTGCTGATGGTCGCGCACCGGCCGCTCCAGGCGTGGTGGATCATCCTGCCCGCCGATGTCGTCGGCGGGCTGTTCGTCCTGGGCGGTCCGGACGGCAACGGCATCTGGCCGTGGACGCCGCCCGTCATCGTCGCGTACCTCTTCCTGATGCTCGCGCTGGCGCTGCGCGAGACGCGCCGGACCCTCATCGGTGTCTGGATCGTCACCGGCGCGGCCGGCCTCGTCCTCGGCCGGCTCTTCCCCGAAGAGAGCGACGGCACGAACGTCCTGCTGATCGTGCTCAGCGCGGTCGTCCTGGTGATCGGCGGCGCGCTGCGTGAGCGCGGCGACGCGCAGCGGCGGCTCGTCGAGCAGGAAACCATCAGCGAGGCGGAGCGGTCCCGGCGCACGCTGCTGGAGGAACGCACCCGTATCGCCCGCGAGTTGCACGACGTCGTGGCCCACCACATGTCGGTGATCACCGTGCAGGCGGACTCCGCGCCGTACCGCGTCGGCGGCCTCTCCTCCGAGGCGCGGGAGGAGTTCGGGCGATCACCGCGAGCGCGCGGGAGTCGCTGACCGAGATGCGGCGGCTCCTGTCGGTGCTGCGCAGCGAGGACACGACGGGCGAGCGGGGGCCGCAGCCCGGCCTCGACCGGCTCCAGCAGCTCGTCGAGGCGACGGTGCGGGCCGGGGTGCCCGCCGAGCTGTCGCTCACCGCGGGCCTCGCCGGCACGCGTCGGCTGCCGCAGTCCATCGACCTTTCGGCGTACCGCATCGTGCAGGAGGCCCTGGCGAACGTCGTACGGCACGCGCCGGGCGCCACGACCCGGGTCTCGGTCTCCTCGGACGGCACGGACCTGACCGTCCTCGTCGTCAACGGGCCGCCCACCGGACCGACTTCACCCGTGGAGGCGGGCGGAGCGGGCGGACACGGCCTCGTCGGGATGCGTGAACGCGTACGGTTGACCGGCGGCACACTCGACACGGGCCCGCTGCCCGACGGTGGCTTCCGGGTCGCCGCCCGGCTTCCCCTCGGCGCGAAGGATCCCATCGCCCCATGACCATCCGCGTGATCATCGTCGACGACCAGGCCATGGTGCGGGCGGGGTTCGCCGCGCTGCTGTCGGCGCAGAGCGACATCGACGTGGTGGGCGAGGCGCCGGACGGGCGGCAGGGGATCGAGGTCAGCCGGAGCACGCACCCCGACGTGGTCCTCATGGACGTCCGGATGCCGGAGATGGACGGGCTGGCGGCGGCGCGCGAACTGCTGGATCCGCCGGCCGGGGTCGTCCACCGGCCGAAGGTCCTGATGCTCACCACGTTCGACGTGGACGACTACGTGTACGAGGCGCTGCGCGCCGGGGCATCCGGATTCCTGCTGAAGGACGCGCCCCCGGCGGACCTGATCGCGGCGGTACGGGTGGTGGCGTCCGGAGAAGCACTGCTGGCGCCGTCGGTGACGCGGCGCCTGATCGCGGACTTCGCGCGGCTGCGGCCCGCGCCCCGGAAGGACCCGTCGCTGCGGCTCAACGGGCTTACGCCCCGTGAGACGGAGGTCCTGGAGCTGATCGCCCGGGGCCTCTCGAACCAGGAGATCGCGGCCCACCTGATCCTGGCCGAACAGACGGTCAAGACGCACATCGGCCGCGTCCTGGCCAAACTGGACCTGCGCGACCGCGCGCAGGCGGTGATCTTCGCGTACGAGTCGGGGCTGGTCTCGCCGGGGGCGTGACGGTGCCTCGGTGAGGGCTTCGTGCCGGGTACCGGGGCCTGCGGGAACGGCACGCCCCCGGCACCCCCCGTACCCCGGTAGTACCTCCGACTTGGCTCTCCGGTGTGACGCCCCCGCAGGCGTCGTCCTCCTACCTTCCTCTCCGTCACCCGCCGGAAGAGGAAGAAGAGGCAACCATGCGCCGCTGCAAGAGGACCCTGATCTCGGTCGCGCTCGCGACAACCGTCGTTTCGAGCACGGCCGGCTGGGCCTCCGGCACCGCGCACGAGCCCGTCACCGGCCCCGCCCCCCCGGCAGCGCCGCCTGGCAGCGCGAGGGGCTGCCCGGCCCGGTCGCGACCACCCCCGCCCGGATCGCCCGGTTCTTCGCGACCCTCACCCCCGGCCGGCAGCGGGACCTCGCCCGCCGCCACCCCACCGTCGTCGGCAACCTGAACGGCGTCCCCGTGAAGCTCCGTTACGCCGCCAACTCCCGTACCGCGGAAGCCCACGGCTTCGACCGCCTCGCGGCCCCCGGCCGCCAGATCCTCGCCCTCGACCCGCGCGGCCGCGGCCAGGCCGCCGAGGTGTACGGCGATCTGGACACGGCGGAGCACGTGGCCGTCGTCGTCCCCGGGTCGGACATGGACGCCCGTACCTTCGACCGTGCGAAGGACCCCTACGGCACCCCGGCCGGCATGGCCAAGTCGCTGCGCGACGCGACGAAGGGCCACCGCACCGCCGTGATCGCGTGGGCCGGGTACACCACCCCCGTCGGCCTGGGCCCGGACGCCGCCACCGGTGACCTCGCCGAGGCCGCGCCGGCCGTCTCGCACGGCTGGCGGACGGGCTCGACGCGACCGGCGCCCCGGATCCGGCCCTCTTCTGCCACAGCTACGGCTCGGTGGTGTGCGGCCTGGCCGCCCCGCGCCTCGACGCCGCCGACGTCGTGGCCCTCGGCTCCCCCGGCATGCGCGCGGAGAACGTCGATGACCTGCGCACGGACGCCCGCGTGTGGGCCGCCAAGAACCCGTCCGACTGGATCGACGACATCCCGAACGTCGAGTTCGCCGGCCTCGGCCACGGCGCCGACCCCACCGGCCCCGCCTTCGGCGCCCGCCGCGTCCCGGCCGGTGACGCCGAAGGGCACACCGGCTACTTCGCCCCCGGTACCCGGTCCCTCCGTGCCTTCGCCGCGATCACCCTCGGGAAGGAGCTGTGACGAGCGCCCTCGCAGCGAAGATCGAGGCGCGGACCCCCGCCCACCGCGACCGCGCGGTCGACGGCCTGCGCGCGCTCGCCCTCCTCGCCGTCCCCACCGGCCACTGGATGGCTGGGCGGTTTCCACCCTGGACGCGACGGCGCCCTGCACAACGCCAGCCCGCTCTCCTCCTTCGGCTTCTTCGCGCCGGTGAGCTGGGTGCTCCAGATGCTGGGCATCTTCTTCCTGGTCGGCGGCTACGCCTCGGCCCTGTCGTACCGCCGCCGCGGGGGTTCCACCGGCGCGTGGCTGCGCGGCCGGATCGCGCGGCTCGGCCGGCCCGTGCTCGGTGTGACCGCCGTGTGGGCGGTGATGACCCCGGTGCTGTACGCGCTGGTGGTGCCGGGCACGACGCTGCGGACCGGGTCGACGCTGGTGATCCAGCCGCTGTGGTTCGTGGGCGTGTACGTGGCGGTGACCGCCCTGACCCCGTACTGCGTCCGCGCCGCCCGCGCGACGGGCGCCTGGGCCGCCGCGCCCCTCATCGGCTCCGTCGCCGTCGTCGACTTCCTGCGCTACGGCCCGTACGCCGACGCCGTGCCGTCCTGGCTGAGCCTGCTGAACCTGCTCCCCGGCTGGCTCTTCGCGTACCAGCTCGGCGTCTGCTGGGGCGAGAAGCGCATCGGCAGGCGCGGCGGCGTCCTGCTGCTGGCGGGCGGTGCGGCCCTGTTCGCCGTGCTGCTGCTGGTCTTCCACTACCCGGCGTCGATGGTCGGCGTACCGGGTGAGGCCCGCACCAACTCGCACCCGCCGTCCCTGCTGGTCCTCGCCCTCGCCGCGGCCCAGAGCGGCGCCGCGATCCTGCTGCGCGAGCGCATCGGCAGGCTGCTGCGCAGGCCGTCGCTGTGGGCCCCGGTCGTGGTGATCAACCTGTCGGCGATGACGGTGCTGTGCTGGCACCAGACGGCGATGCTCGCCGCGGCCGTCCCGGGTTCGTTCCTCGGTACGGTCGCGGGCCTGACGGCGGCGCCCGATTCGCTGGGCTGGGTCCTGGCGAGGGCCGCGTGGCTGCCGGTGTTCGCGGGGCTGCTGATCCTGATCGGGCGTTACGCACGCGGGTTCGAGACGCCGTGGACGAGGACGACGAAGGCCCGCCGCGCGGCAGCGGGGCTGCTCGCGGCGGGCTTCGCGGTGTTCGCGCTGGGGCTGGCGTGAGACTCCGGAGCGAGGGGCCGGAGCGGATCCCGCCGGCCCCTCGCGTCCTTGCTACTCGCGCCCGGCGGAGGTGAACGTCATGTCCGCGTACCGGCCGCCGGCCACCTGGCCCGCGATCGGTTCGAGCAGCTCCATCTCGCTCTCGGTGAGCAGGAGCCGGGTGGCGGCGGCGTTCTCCTCGACGCGGGTGCGCCTGCGCGTTCCCGGGATCGGTACGACGGGGAGCCCGTGCACCTGCGCCTGCTGCTGCACCCAGGCGAGCGCGACCTGCCCGAGCGTGGCGTTGCGCCCCTCGGCGAGCTTGCGCACCGGGTCCAGCAGCGAGGCGTTCGCGACGGCGTTGTCGCCGTTGAAGCGCGGCTGGTTGCGGCGGAAGTCACCTTCGGTCAGCTCCTTCTCGGCGCTGGTGAAGGAGCCGGTGAGGAAGCCGCGGCCGAGCGGGGAGTACGGGACCAGGGCGACGCCGAGTTCGCGCGCCGCCGGTACGACGCCCGCCTCGATGTCGCGGCTGAACAGCGACCACTCGGACTGCACGGCCGCGATCGGGTGCACGGCCTGCGCGGTCCGCAGCTCGTTGCCGGTGACCTCGCTCAGTCCGAGGTGCTTGACCTTGCCCTCGCGCACGAGCTCGGCCATCACGCCGACCGTCTCCTCGATGGGGACGTTCACGTCACGCCGGTGCATGTAGTAGAGGTCGATCTCGTCGATCTCCAGGCGCCGGAGGCTGTTCTCGATGCACTGGCGGATGTAGGCGGGGTCGTTGTTGATGATCCGCTTCGCCGGGTCGTGGGGGTCCATCGCCAGCGCGAACTTCGTCGCGACGACGACCTCGTCCCGGTGCGCCCCGAAGAACGGCGCCAGGAACTTCTCGTTCTCGCCGGCCGCGTACGCGTCCGCCGTGTCGTACAGCGTGATGCCGAGCTCCAGCGCCCGCTCCAGCGTGGCCCGCGCCTCGTCGGCGTCCGTGGGCCCGTACGCGAAGCTCATGCCCATGCAGCCGAGGCCCTGTACGCCGACCTCCGGTCCGCCGGTGCCGAGCTGGACTTTTTCGATCCTGCTGTCGCTCATGTGGGTTTCAGGCCCTCTCCGACGCCCGCCGGGCGTCCGCGTAAAAGTCGATCTTGTGGTCCAGTACGGCGAGCGTGCCGTGGAGCTCGGCGATGCGCGTGCGCACGTCCCTGCGGGTGGCCTCCAGCAGCTCCTGGCGCGCTTCCAGGGTGTGCTCGCCCTCCCGTACCAGCTCGGCGTACCTGACCATGTCCGCGACCGGCATCCCGGTCAGCCGCAGCTTGCCGACGAAGGCGAGCCAGTCCAGGTCCCTGTTGCGAAACCGCCGCTGGCCGGTGTGCGAGCGGCCGACGTGCGGCATGAGGCCGATCCGCTCGTACCAGCGCAGGGTGTACGCCGTGAGCCCGGTGTGCGCCGCGACCTCGCTGATCGTGTAGTGGTCCTGGCCTTCGGGGCGGGGGTGCGCCCGGGGCGCCGCGACGCAGATGTCGGTGCGTGCGGGTGCGGTTTCCGTCACGGTCATGGCCTCCACGCTAGGACCTTGGAGTGCACTCCAAGCAACCGTAAACCTGAAGAAGTTTCCGGCCGTGCACATTAGCCTCCGTCCCTATGAGCCCCGTACGCCGCGCCAACGCCGCCGACGCTGCGGAAGTCCTCCGCCTGCGCCAAGTGATGATCGACTCGGTCTTCTCCGCCGGCACTCCCCCGAGCCCCCGACTTCGCTCGAGCAGGGAGGTACCCCCACCCGACTGGCACACCGATTCCCTCCCCACCCTGCGCGGAAAACTGGCGGACCCGGACGGGAACTTCGCCGCCTTCGTCGTGGACCACCCGGACCGGCCGGGGGCCCTGGCCGCGCTCACCGCCGGTACGGTCGAGTACCGCATCGGACGCTCCGGCAATCCGCACGGCGCCGTCGGTCACGTCTTCAGCGTCGCCACCGACCCGGACCAGCGCCGCCGCGGCCACGCCCGCGCGTGCATGGAGGCGCTGCTGGACTGGTTCCGTGAGCGCGGCGTGGTGAGCGTCGACCTCAACGCCTCCGAGGAGGCCGAGCCCCTCTACGCCTCGCTGGGCTTCGTCCGCAAGCCCGACCCCTCGATGCGGCTCAGCCTCTAGGGCCTTTACGCTCGTACCCATGCAGAGCCTGGCGATGACCGAGAACTGGCCGGTACCCACCGCGGCGGCCGCCGTCGTACGGGCGGACGGCACCGTCGCCGCCGCGCACGGCCCGACCGCGCACCGCTTCCCGCTGGCGTCGGTCACCAAGCCGCTCGCCGCGTACGCCGCGCTCGTCGCGTACGAGGAGGGTGCCGTCGAGCTCGACGAGCCGGCCGGCCCCGAGGGGTCCACGGTCCGCCATCTCCTCGCCCACACCAGCGGCCTCGCCTTCGACGAGCACCGCGTGATGGCGCCCCCCGGCGAGCGCAGACTCTACTCCAACGCGGGTTTCGAGGTCCTCGGCGACCACATCGCGAAGGCGACGGACATTCCCTTCGCCGAGTACCTGCGCCAGGCGGTACTGGAGCCGCTGGGCATGACGGCCACGTCGCTGGACGGCTCGCCCGCCAAGGACGGCGTCTCGACCGTCGACGACCTGGCGCGGTTCGCCGCCGAACTCCAGGCCCCGCGCCTGCTCGACGCGCGTACGGTCGCCGGGGCCACCGCCGTCGTCCACCCGGGGCTCAAGGGCGTACTGCCCGGGTACGGCCACCAGAACCCGAACGACTGGGGCCTCGGCTTCGAGATCCGCGACTCCAAGTCCCCGCACTGGACGGGCGGTTCGTCCTCGCCGCGCACCTTCGGACACTTCGGCCAGTCCGGTACGTTCCTGTGGGTGGACCCGGACGCGGGGATCGCGTGCGTGGCACTGACGGACCGGGCGTTCGGGCCGTGGGCCGTCGAGGTCTGGCCGCAGTTCACGGACGCCGTGCTCGCCGAATTCGGCCCGGCCGCCGCCTAGGCGCAGCCGGCGGCCAGCAGCGAGCCGTCGCTGCCCGTGAGAGCCACTTTCACCAGCCCCTCGGGGTCCTCGGCGTGTGCCGTCGTGCAGACCAGCTGCCGGAGCGGCGCGGCGTCGAGCGAGCGGCACCGCGACGTGGTCGTGACCCGGACCGCCTCGGGCGCGCCCGCCGGTCTCCCCGCCTCCTGGCCCACTACGGAGTCCTCCCGGGCCGCCGGCACCACCTCGACCTGCTTCGGGCCGGCGGGCAGCCGGGTGGTGATCCCGGCAGCCCGCTCCTCCTCGGTGGGGTCGGCGAGCAGCGCGGCGAGCGTCTTGGCGGTCGGCGGGGGGCTGTCCCCCCAGTCGAGGGGCCTGGCCACGGGGATCGGCCTGCCGTCCGGTCCGACGAAGAAGAGCAGCATCCTCTCCAGCTGGTCGGGGGCGACGGGGACGACGGCCGGGCCGCCCGCCTCGACCACTTCGCTGGCCTGGATTCCGCACCCGGCGAGCAGCAGCGACGCCGACTCCAGAGCGAGGGAGCGCACGGACCTCACGCGGTCACCTCGCTCGCGGTGAGGGGTATCTCGACGGCGAAGACGGCGCCGCCGTCGGGGCCGTTCGCGGCCCGGACCGTACCGCCGTGCAGCCGTACGTTCTCCAGGGTGATGGCGAGTCCCAGGCCGCTGCCCGCCGAGCGGGTACGGGCCTGGTCGGCCTTGTAGAAGCGGTCGAAGACGTGCGGCAGTACGTCCGGGGGGATGCCGGGGCCGCGGTCGGCCACCTCGGTGACGAGCCACAGGGCGACGCCGCCCGCCCCGTCCGCCGGATCCTGCGCGAGCGACTCGGCGCGCAGCCCGACGGTGACGGGCGGCCGGCCGTGCCGCAGGGCGTTGCCGACCAGGTTGGCGATCACGACGTCGAAGCGCCGGGGATCGAGCCGGGCGCGGATGCCGTCGGGCAGATCGAGGACGATCTCGGCGGGGTCCGTCCAGTGGCGGCTCTGCAGAGTCCTGCGGATGGTCTCGGCGGCGTCGACCTCGTCGGTGTTCAGCTCGGCCGCGCGGGCGTCGAAGCGGGAGATCTCCATCAAGTCCTCGACCAGTACGGCGAGTTTGCCCGTCTCGTTGCTGATCAGACGCACCGCCGCGGCCGTGTCCGGGTCCAGGCCGGCCGCGTCCTCGTCGAGCAGTTCGGTGACGGCGAGCATCCCGGCGAGCGGGGTGCGCAGTTCGTGGGAGACGTCGGAGGCGAAGCGGCGGGCGCGGGCCTCGGCGCGCTGGAGTTCGTCCACGGAGCGTTCGAGCGCGGCGGTGGACTCGTTGAACGTACGGGCGAGTTCGGACAGTTCTCCGCCGCCCTTGACCGGGATGCGGGTGTCGAGCCGGCCCCGGCCGAGACTGCGGGCCGCCTGCCGCAGGTCGCGGACCGGGCGCAGCACACTGCGTGCGGCGAGGAGGGCGGGCACCAGGGCGATCGCGAGCGCCGGCAGCGCGCCGTCCCGTGCGGCGACGACCATGGCGTCGATGTTGGCCTGCTCGTCGGTCAGCTGCATGACGGCGTAGAAGGTGAGCCCGGTGGGCCGTACCGTCTGGCCCCCCGTGCCGGTCTGGGCGGTCTTGAAGACGACCGGCACGACGACGGTCAGGTAGGGCTCGCCGTTCTTGACGACCCGCTGGAAGCTGCCGTGCGGGGTGCCCCGGGCCTGTCGGCGCAGCTCGGGCGTGATGACGGTGGAGGTGGGATTCGTGCCGGAGGAGATCCGGACCGACCCGTACTCGACGTACACCCACCAGTTGCGGGGCTTGCCCTGCCGGGCGAGCCCGCGGACCATTCCCTGCATCTGCTCGTTGTTGGGCGGCAGGTTGAGGTGGAGTTCCTGGATCTGGTCGCGGAAGGACGAGACGGCCGTGTCCTGCGCCTGTTCCAGGATGGCGTTGCGTGCCTCGCGGTAGGTGAGGGCGGCGGTGGTGCCGCAGCCGACCGCGGCGACGAGCAGGAAGGCGAGGACGAGCCGCGTCCGCAGCCCTGAGATCAGCACAGCGGTCCGAAGCGGTAGCCGAAGCCGCGCAGGGTCTGGATGTAGCGGGGACTGCCCGGGATGTCCTCGATCTTGTTGCGCAGGCGCCGTACGCACGCGTCGACGAGCCGCGCGTCGCCGTGGTAGCTGTGCTCCCAGACGTGTTCCAGCAACTGCTGCCTGCTGAAGACCTGTTCCGGGGAGGCGCAGAGGTGGAGCAGCAGTTTCAGTTCGGAGGGGGCCAGGGCGAGGTGTTCGCCGTTCTTGGCGACGGTGAGCCCGGCCCGGTCGACGGCGAGTTCGCCGTGGAACTCCACGGCGGGCCGGGCGCCGCCCGGGTCCTCGATGCGGCGCAGCACCGCCCGTATGCGGGCCTCGATCACTTCGGTGCGGGCCGGCTTGACGATGTAGTCGTCGGCGCCCGCCTCCAGACCGATGACGACGTCGAAGTCGTCGCCGCGGGCGGTGAGCATGATGATCGGCAGCTGGCTGCTCTCGCGTACCCGCCGGCAGACCTGGACGCCGTTCATGCCGGGCAGCATCAGGTCGAGCAGCAGCAGGTCGGGCCGGAACTCGGCGAGGGCGGCGAGTCCGTCCTCGCCGGTGGCGGCGGTCCGTACGTCGTGGCCGCGACGCCGCAGCCCGAGTTCGACCCCTTCCCGTACGGAAGGATCGTCTTCTATCAGGAGCACGCGTGGCATCTGTGGAGTATCCCAAGTGATCGTCGGATGATCGTCGCGGCGCTCACGGCCGGCCGCTCACCGCTTCGCCGGGCGCAGCCGCCGGGCCGCGCCCGAGAGCAGGGCGTCGACTTCCGTCAGACGCAGGGGCCTTGCCAGCACGGCGAACACCGCGACGATCGCGCCGCGCTCGCCGCCGTCGCCGCCACGGCTCCCGGCCCGGCGGCCCAGCCGGCCGCGAGGTGGCCGAGCGTCGCGGCGGGCAGGGCGGCCGCCAGCAGCCGGGCGTGGGCGGTGAGAGCGGTGAGCGTCCCGTCGTCCGGGCGGCGGGCAGGCGCCGGTGCAGGGTGTACGCGGTGAGCGCCCAGCCCGCGAAGAGCGCCAGCGAGTACGCCCCCGCCATGCCGGTCACCGCCCAGCGCGCCGGCAGCAGCAGGTACGCGGCCGTGGACAGGCCCGCGTTGAGTCCGGCGATCAGGAGGTTGAGGAGGAAGGGGGTGCGGGTGTCGCGCAGCGCGTAGAAGGCGCGGGAGAGGACGTACTGGCCGGAGAAGGCGACCAGGCCCGGTGCGAAGGCCGTCAGGATGCCCGCCATCACCACGATGTCGTCGGCGCCGGTCCTGCCGTACTGGAAGACGGCCGCCGTCATCGGCTGCGCCAGGGCGAGGAGCGCGCAGGCCGCCGGGACGACGCGGCGCGCGCTGGTGCGCAGCGCGTACGAGACGTCGCGGCGTACGGCGGCCCCGTCCCCTTCGGCCGCCGACCCGCTCATCCGGGGTATCAGCGCGGTGACCAGCGAGACCGTCACGATCCCGTGCGGCACGGCCCACAGGAGGTAGGCGTTGTTGTACGCGCTGAAGCCCGCGCCGTCGATGCCGAGGTCCACCGCCCGCTGCCCCGCCGCCGTGGCCAGCCGGGTCACGACCCAGTACGCGGCCTGGTTGGTGAGGACCAGCAGCACCAGCAGCCCGGGCCGCGCGCATCGGCCTCGTCAGCCCGCTGCCCCGCCAGTCGAACCGGGGCCGCCAGCGGAAGCGGGCGGCGCGCAGGGCGGGGAGGAGCGCGACGGCCTGGACGGCGATGCCGGCCGTGGTGCCCCAGCCGAGCAGGGCGGTCTCGGCCGGGGTGAGGGCGCCCCGGGAACCCGTCGCGAGGTAGAGCGCGAAGACCGCTATGACCACGGCGTTGTTGAGGACCGGCGTCCACATCATCGCGCCGAACCGGCCGCGCGCGTTGAGGATCTGGCCGAGCAGCGTGAACAGGCCGAGGAAGAAGATCTGCGGCAGGCAGTAGCGGGCGAAGGCGACCGTCATGGCGGCCTGCGCGTCCGTGTAGTCGGTGTACGCGCCGACGATGGCGGGCGCCGCGAACACCGCGCCGGCCGTGATCACCAGCAGCGCCGCGACGCAGACGGTGAGCAGCCGGTCGGTGTAGGCGGCGCCGCCGTCCTCGTGCTCCTTGGCGGCCTTGACCAGCTCCGGCACGAAGACGGCGTTGAGGGTCGCGCCGAGCAGCAGCATGTAGACGATGGTCGGGACCGAGTTGCCGACCGCGTAGCCGTCGGCGGTCAGGCCGATGCCGAGGGCCGCCGCGACGACGGCGGACCGTACGAACCCGGTGGCGCGCGAGACCACCGAGCCCGCGGCCATGAGGGCGCCGCTGCGCAGCACGGACGAAGGCGCTCGCTCGGCGAGCGACGTGGTGCTCATCGGCGGGCCAGATACGCCTGGAAGGCGCGGTACAGCGTGTGGTTGGTCGTGCCCGTCATCGGCGTTTCCCACTCCCCCAGTGTTTCGACGACCTGCCCGCCGGTGCCGAGCTTCCAGCGCAGCAGCCCGTGGCCGCGGTCGTCGGGATCGAGGGTGGAGGGTACCCCGCGCATGTCGTAGACATCGGCGCCGCGTGCGTGGGCGTCCTGGATCATGCGCCACTGCAGGGCGTTGGAGGGGCGCACCTCGCGCCGGTGATCGGCGGAGGCCCCGGTCTGGTACCAGACCCGGCGGCCCACCGTGATCATCGTGTGGGCGGCGAGGATCTCGCCCTGGTGGCGGGCGAGGTAGAGCTTCATCCGGCCCGGCTCCTCGGCGTTGAGGGCCGCGTACTGCTGCTGGTAGTACGCGAGCGAGCGGCCGAGCCGGAATCCGTCGCGCTCTTCGGTGATCCGCAGCAGCCGGTAGAACTCGGGGAGGTCGGCGGCGCCTCCCACGGCCACCTCGACGCCGGACTTCTGCGCGCGGCCGACGTGCGCCGCCACTCCTGGTTGAGCCCTCTCCAGAGGTCGTCGGTGGTGCGCCCGGCGAGCGGGACCTGGAAGACGAGGCGCGGCTGGGCGTCCCCGTCGCCCTCGCTGCCGGGGCCGTTCCCGCCGCAGCGGCGCCAGCCGCGCGCCCGCAGCCGCTCGGACACGGCGGTGCCGAGGGGGTCGACCTCGCAGGCGAGGACGTCCGGGAGGCGCCGGCCGGGGCCGGTGAGCGACTTGAGCCGGGCGGCGTTCCAGCGGCGGAAGGCGGGCGAGGGACCGATGCGTACGGCGAAGACTCCGGCCGCCCGCAGATGGTGCAGCAGCGGGGTGAGCCAGCCGTCCAGGTCCGGATCGTCCCAGTTCGCGTACGGCCCCTCGGGCAGGTAGGCGAAGTACTTGCGGGTGCCGGGGAAGGGGCGGAGCAGGACCAGCGCGACCCCGGTCAGCCCCTGTGCGCCGGGAGCGCCGGGCTCCTCCCCGGGCCCCCAGCCGATCAGCCGGGACTGCCACCCTTCCTTGACGTCGGCCCAGGACGGGCACTGCAGGAAGCTGGGGCCCGAGGGCTCCGCCGCGCGGGACGCGAGGAACGCGCGGTAGGTATCGGCGGTGACGGGCCCCAGTCGCGTTCCCTGGCCTCGACCGGCCGCCGTCACAAGCAGCGCTGACACAACGTAAGCCTCCGTTTTCCGCCCCCTGGTGGGTGGGACGGGCAGGAGATTCGCAGCCGTCCGTGACCGTGCCGCACGGCGAATGTGACCGGACGACGACCGTTTCCCTGCAACCGCCGTCACATGGCCGCCGAGACGGTTCCCGGCGCTTTCCGCGGCCTAGAGTCCGGGCATCCCACCTTTCTCCGGAGGCTTCCCTTGAGTCATATACGTGCGCGTTCGGCTGCCGTGGCCGTCGTACTGAGCGCCGCACTCTGCGCCTGCTCGGCCGGCGCCGAAAGCGTCTCGCCGCCGGCCGACGCGAAGCCCGGCGGCGGCCAGGACCGCCCGGTCGTCGTCACCGTGACGCCGGACGGCAAGGGCGCGGCCGCCGGGAAGCCGGTCGTGGTCGGGGCGGAGGGCGGCACGCTGTCCTCCGTGACGGTCACCGACGCCGCGGGCAAGCGGCTCACCGGCCGGAAGGCGGCCGGGGAGGCGTCCTGGACGTCGGACCGCAAGGCGGCGCCCGGTACGACGTACACGGTGGAGGCGAAGACCCGCTCCGGGAGCGGCCGCAAGGCCACGGCCAGAAGGTCGTTCACCACCGCCGCCGCGGACCGGGTCAACAAGCTCTCGCTGGCGCCGGGCAAGAACACCACGGTCGGCGTCGGCCAGCCGCTGTCGGTCGTCTTCGACCACCCGGTCGCCAACAAGGCCGACGTCGAGAAGCAGCTCAAGGTCACCACCTCGAACGGCACCGAGGGCTCCTGGGGCTGGATCCGCGACTACTCCGGCAAGGACCGCGCCGACTGGCGCCCCAGGGAGTACTGGAAGGCGGGTACGGAGGTCACCCTCGACGCGCAGCTCAACGGCACCGACTCGGGACGGGCCGGCGGCTGGTTCGTCCGCGACTACCGGACCGGCTTCACCGTCGGCGCCCGCCAGGTCGTACGGGTCGACCTCGACCGCAAGCGGCTCACCCTGGAACGGGACGGGAAGAAACTGCGGGAGATCCCCGTCTCCGGCGGCACCCCCGGCGGCGACAAGCGGTCCTGGAAGGGCACCGCCGTACTCATGGCGAAGGAGGGCACCATCAACATGAACTCGGAGACGGTGGGCCTGGGCGACGCCTACGACAAGATGGTCGACCACTCGATGCGGCTGACCTGGTCGGGGATGTACGTGCACGCCGCGCCCTGGAACGCCGCCCACTTCGGCAACGCCAACATGAGCTCGGGCTGCATCGGCATGAGCGATTCCGACGCGGCGTACTTCTACGGCCGGGTCCGGGTGGGCGACCCGTTCGAGATCAAGGGCGCGGACACCAAGGGAACGGTCGCCGAGGGCAACGGCTACGGCGCGTGGAACGTGTCCTGGGAGCAGTGGAAGGCCAAGAGCGCACTGCGCGGCTGACGCGCCGTCAGCCGCTCATCTCCCACAGCAGCGCCTCGGCGGGGGCGGCGGCCGCCACCAGCTCCAGGCCGTCCGCCCCGGTGATCCGGGCCGCGTCGCCGGGCCCCAGCTCGTGCTCCCCGAGGCCGAAGCGGCCCCGTACGACATGGACGTACACCAGCGGCGCGTCCGGGACCGCCGTCCGCCCGCCGGCCCCGGGGCGCCGCTCGTGCAGCAGCGCGCCGGCCGCGGGGAGGGCGTACGGCGTGGCGTCGGCGATACCGCGCACGACCTCGTACGAGGGTTCGCCGCCGGGGCCCTGCGGCGCCAGCCACATCTGCACGAAGACCAGCGGTCCCTCGCCGTCGTTGCGCTCCACGTGCCGGACCCCGGCACCCGAGCTGAGCCGCTGCACGTCACCGGGGCGTACAACGGTGGAGTGCCCGGCCGAGTCGCGGTGGGTCAGCTCGCCCTCCACCACCCACGTCACGATCTCGGTGTGGCTGTGCGGGTGCTCGTCGAAGCCGGCGCCGGGCGCGAGGCGCTCCTCGTTGCAGGCGAGAACCGCTCCGAAGCGGAGGTGGTCGGGGTCGTAGAAGTGCCCGAAGGAGAAGGCGTGGAGGGACTCGATGCCGACGGGGGCGTCGCCCCCGCGGAAGCGGTCCGCGGAGCGCCGTACAGAAATCACAGGGACCACCGTAGCCCCGGCCCGACGGGCCGCGGTTCCGATAAGGCAGTCTTGTCCCGTGCCTCAACCCGAACCCGATCCTGAGCAGCCCGCCGCGAACGCCGCCCACCCGCACACCGCGACCCTGCGCCGGCTGGAGAAGTCCTCCGGCCGCCTCGCCGCGAACGCGATCGCCCGCATGGACGAGACGCTGCCGTGGTACCGGGCCATGCCGCCGGAGAACCGGTCGTGGATCGGCCTGGTCGCCCAGGCCGGCATCGCCGCGTTCACCGAGTGGTTCCGGCATCCCGAGACCCCGCAGGCCATCTCCACCGACGTCTTCGGCACCGCGCCCCGCGAGCTGACCCGGGCGATCACCCTGCGCCAGACCGTCGAGATGGTGCGTACGACGATCGAGGTCATGGAGACCGCGATCGAGGAGGTCGCGGCGCCGGGCGACGAGTCGGTCCTGCGCGAGGCCCTGCTCGTGTACGCCCGCGAGAT
Organism: Streptomyces altiplanensis; assembly: GCA_003719395.1. GTDB lineage: Bacteria > Actinomycetota > Actinomycetes > Streptomycetales > Streptomycetaceae > Streptomyces > Streptomyces altiplanensis. Next base: position 37,072 of record RHMC01000008.1, on the reverse strand, counting down.
CGCCTTCGCGACCGCCCAGGTGTACGCGCAGGCCGCCGAGGCCCGCGGCGCCTGGGACGCCCGCCTGGAATCCCTCGTCGTGAACGCGGTGCTGTCCGGCGAGGCCGACGAGGGCGCGCGGTCTCCCGCGCGGCGGCGCTGGGCTGGAACTCCCCGGAGCACGTCTGCGTCGTCCTCGGCACCGCGCCCGACGGCGACTCCGAGCTGACGTTCGAGGCGATCCGGCGGGCCGCCCGGCACGCCAAGCTCCAGGTCCTGACCGGGGTGCTCGGCAGCCGTCTGGTCGTCATCGCGGGCGGCAGCGACAACCCGCTCCAGGTAGCGAAGGGCCTGATCGGCCCGTACGCGGCGGGCCCCGTGGTCGCCGGACCCGTGGTCCCGGACCTGCTCGCCGCCACCCGGTCCGCGCAGGCCGCCGCCGCCGGGCTCAAGGCGTGCCAGGCCTGGCAGGACGCCCCGCGGCCGGTCCTCGCGGACGATCTCCTTCCGGAGCGGGCCATCGCGTCGGATCCTGCCGCGCGGGAGCAGTTGGTGGAGGAGATCTACAGACCGCTGGAGGAAGCGGGCTCGGCGCTGCTGGAGACACTGAGCGTGTACCTGGAGCAGGCGAGCAGCCTCGAAGGCGCGGCGCGGATGCTCTTCGTGCACCCCAACACCGTGCGCTACCGGCTCCGACGTGTGACGGACGTCACCGGATGGTCACCCTCCGACGTTCGTTCCGCGTTCACGCTGCGGATCGCCCTCATCCTGGGGCGCCTGGCCGACGGAGATTCGCAGCCCTAGACTTTTGTCGCAATCCAACAATTCCCCCGACGGTTCTTGGTCCCTGTCCCCACGGGCCCGCACAGCCGTCCACAAGAGAGAGTGTGAGGGTGCTCGTACTCGTCGCTCCCGGCCAAGGCGCCCAGACGCCCGGCTTCCTGACTCCCTGGCTCGACCTCCCCGGCGCCGCCGACCGGCTCGCCGCGTGGTCCGACGCCATCGGGCTCGACCTTGTCCACTACGGCACGCAGCCGACGCGGACGCGATCCGCGACACGGCCGTCGCACAGCCCCTGCTGGTCGCCGCCGGCCTGCTGTCGGCCGCCGCACTGGACGCCCGTACCGACATCTCGGCGGTCGCCGGCCACAGCGTCGGTGAGATCGCCGCCGCGCGTACGCCGGTGTGCTCACCGAAGAGGCCGCGCTCGGTTTCGTACGCACCCGCGGCCTGGGCATGGCCGAGGCCGCGGCCGTCACCGAGACCGGTATGTCGGCGCTCCTCGGCGGTGACCCCGAGGTCGTCGCCCCGCACCTGGAGAAGCTCGGCCTGACCCCGGCGAACGTGAACGGCGCGGGCCAGATCGTGGCGGCCGGCACGCTGGAGCAGCTCGCCGCGCTGGAGGCGGACAAGCCCGAGGGCGTACGCCGCGTCGTACCGCTCAAGGTCGCCGGCGCGTTCCACACGCACCACATGGCCCCCGCGGTCACCGAGCTGGGCAAGGCGGCGCAGGACCTGGCCGTCTCCGACCCGGCCATCACGTACGTCTCGAACGCCGACGGCAAGGCCGTCGCCACCGGCTCCGAGGTCGTCGCACGCCTGGTCAGCCAGGTCTCCAACCCGGTCCGCTGGGACCTGTGCATGGAGACCCTCAAGGAGCTGGGCACCACCGCGCTCATCGAGGTCTGCCCCGGCGGAACGCTGACGGGGCTCGCCAAGCGCGCACTGCCCGGTGTGAAGACGCTCGCGCTCAAGTCCCCCGACGACCTCGACGCGGCCCGCGCGCTCATCGCTGAGCACGCGGCGCGATAGGAGCCCGAGAGCATGTCGAAGATCAAGCCCAGTCAGGGCGCCCCGTACGCGCGGATCATGGGTGTCGGCGGCTACCGTCCGACCCGTGTCGTGCCCAACGAGGTGATCCTCGAGACGATCGACTCCTCCGACGAGTGGATCCGCTCCCGCTCCGGCATCGTGACCCGCCACTGGGCCTCCGACGAGGAGACCGTGGCCACGATGTCGATCGAGGCCGCGGGCAAGGCACTGGCCGACGCCGGGATCACCGCCGAGCAGGTCGACGGCGTCATCGTCTCCACCGTCTCGCACTTCAAGCAGACCCCGGCCGTCGCGACCGAGATCGCGGACAGGATCGGCGCGAACAAGCCCGCCGCCTTCGACATCTCGGCCGGATGCGCCGGCTTCGGCTACGGCCTGACCCTCGCCAAGGGAATGGTCGTCGAAGGCAGTGCGCGGTACGTCCTCGTCATCGGCGTGGAACGGCTCTCGGACCTGACCGACCTGGAGGACCGCGCGACGGCCTTCCTGTTCGGCGACGGTGCGGGCGCGGTCGTCGTCGGCCCCGCGCAGGAACCGGCCATAGGCCCGACCGTGTGGGGTTCCGAGGGCGACAAGTCCGAGACCATCAAGCAGACCGTCCCGTGGTCGGACTACCGCAACGGCGGTGAGGTCGCGAAGTTCCCGGCCATCACACAGGAGGGCCAGGCGGTCTTCCGCTGGGCCGTCTTCGAGATGGCGAAGGTCGCCCAGCAGGCGCTGGACGCGGCCGGGATCACCGCGGATGACCTGGACGTCTTCATTCCGCACCAGGCGAACATGCGGATCATCGACTCGATGGTGAAGACTCTGAAGCTGCCGGAGCACGTCACGGTCGCCCGTGACGTCGAAACCACCGGCAATACCTCGGCCGCCTCGATTCCGCTCGCGATGGAGCGGCTCCTGGCGACCGGGCAGGCGAAGAGCGGCGACACCGCGCTGGTCATCGGCTTCGGGGCGGGTCTCGTCTACGCCGCGACGGTCGTTACCCTCCCCTAGGCACGTCCGGACCGTTCCGGGCCTGCCGCTTTACCCCATTCCCTCAGCCCAACACGAAGGAGCGCCACAATGGCCTTCACCCAGGAAGAGATCGTCGACGGCCTCGCCGAGATCGTCAACGAGATCGCCGGTATCCCCACCGAGGACGTCCAGCTGGACAAGTCCTTCACCGACGACCTGGACGTCGACTCGCTGTCCATGGTCGAGGTCGTCGTCGCCGCCGAAGAGCGCTTCGACGTCAAGATCCCGGACGAGGACGTCAAGAACCTCAAGACGGTCGGCGACGCCGCCGACTACATCGCGCAGCACCAGGTCTCCAAGGCCTGAGCCTGACATGCGTCTGTCGCCGCCCGGCGGTGGCGCCGTGAAAATTCAGCACCCTCTACACGTGGAGAAAGAATTCCTGTGAGCCCGACCAATCGCACCGTGGTCGTCACCGGTATCGGCGCAACAACACCGCTGGGTGGCGACGCCGCATCGACCTGGGAAGGTCTGATGGCAGGACGCTCCGGCGTCAAGCCCCTGGAAGGCGAGCGCTTCGCCGAACTTCCCGTCCGTATCGCGGCCCCCGCGGCCGTCGACCCGGGCGACGTACTGCCCCGGCCCCTGGCCCGCAAGCTGGACCGCTCGGCGCAGTTCGCGCTGATCGCGGCCCGCGAGGCATGGGCCGACGCCGGTTACACCGGCAAGGCGGGCGAGGACGACAAGGTCCAGCCCAACCGTCTCGGTGCGGTCATCGCCTCCGGCATCGGCGGCGTCACCACTCTGCTCGACCAGTACGACGTGCTGAAGGAGAAGGGCGTACGCCGCGTCTCCCCGCACACCGTGCCCATGCTCATGCCGAACGGCCCCTCCGCCAACGTCGGCCTGGAGGTCAACGCCCAGGCGGGCGTGCACACCCCGGTCTCCGCGTGCGCTTCCGGCGCCGAAGCCATCGGTTACGCCGTCGAGATGATCCGTACCGGCCGCGCCGACGTGGTCGTCGCCGGCGGCACGGAGGCGGCGATCCACCCGCTGCCCATCGCCGCCTTCGCCAACATGATGGCGATGTCCAAGAGCAACGACGAGCCCCAGAAGGCGTCGCGTCCGTACGACACGGGCCGGGACGGCTTCGTCCTCGGCGAGGGCGCGGGTGTCGTCGTCCTGGAGTCGGCCGAACACGCGGCCGCGCGTGGCGCCCGGGTGTACTGCGAGGTGGTGGGCCAGGGCCTGTCCGCGGACGCCCACCACATCGCGCAGCCCGAGCCGACCGGCCGCGGCATCGCCGTCGCCATGCAGAACCTGATCGACGACAGCGGGCTCAAGCCGTCCGAGATCGTGCACCTCAACGCGCACGCCACCTCGACCCCGCAGGGTGACGTCGCGGAGATCAAGGCCCTGCGCCGGGTCCTCGGTGACGACCTCGACCACGTGGCGATCTCCGCCACGAAGTCGATGACCGGTCACCTGCTCGGTGGCGCCGGTGGCATCGAGACCGTCGCGACGGTCCTGGCGCTGCACCACCGGACGGCTCCGCCGACCATCAACGTCGACGACCTGGACACCGACGTGGACGCGGACATCGTGCGGGACAAGCCGCGCGCACTGCCCGAGGGAACGATCGCCGCGATCAACAACTCGTTCGGCTTCGGCGGCCACAACGTGGTGCTGGCCTTCCGTACGGTCTGATCCGCACACAGCGGCGCAGCAGCACGGCGGCACGGACGAAGGCCCTGTCGCCCCGTCAGACGACCTGGTGGAGCCAGCGGACGGGAGCGCCCTCGCCCGCGTACCTGAAGGGCTCCAGTTCGTCGTCCCACGGCTTGCCGAGCAGCTTGGCGACCTCGGCCTCCAGATCGGTCTCGCCGCCGACCGAACGGGCGAGGGCGGCGCGCAGCCGGTCCTCGGGGATCAGGATGTCGCCGTGCATGCCGGTGACGGCGTGGAAGATGCCGAGTCCGGGCGTGGAGCTGTAACGCTCGCCCTCCGCCGTGGGGGACGGTTCGGCCGTCACTTCGAAGCGCAGCAGATGCCAGCCGCGCAGGGCGGAGGCGAGTCTGGAGGCGGTGCCCGGCTGGGCCTGCCAGGAGAACTCGGCTCTCCAGGTGCCGGGCGAGGCCGGCTGTCTGATCCAGTCGAGATTGACCCGCACACCGAGTACGCCCGCTACTGCCCATTCGACGTGCGGGCACAGCGCGCGCGGTGCGGAGTGAACGTACAGAACTCCACGTGTCGTCACCGGGACCTCCAGTGTGGGACGAGGTTCGCCTTCCCCAGCGGCCTCGCGCCCGTACCGCCTCTTCCCGGTCGGCTCCCGAGGTTGTCAACAGTAAACAGCATCGGGAGTGAATCTCCTGAAAAGGGACAGTATGTGACGTGATGTAATTTACCGGTGCCCCGGATGGGCGAAGCGCTGCTGGTTCGACGGGGAAAAACTACCGTGCGGTGGCGCCCGGCGGGTGACGTACTGTCGGTCCGGGGTGCCGTGAACACGAAGCTTTCACTCGCCAGGGCGCCCGCACGACGCCACGGAGGGGACCACGGGATGCGGGAGAGCCGTCACAGCCGCCGGTCGCGCGCCGCCGTCGCCACCGCGGCAGCGGCACTGCTCGTCCTCCTGGGCGGGCTCACGGGGTGCGACGCGGGGAACGACGCGGCCGTGGGCGGCTCGTCGGCGGGGCCGCGGCCCGCCCCCAGGCCCACTCCGGTGTGGGACCGCAGCCCGGCGTCCATCGCCGCCGTCGGGGATTCGATCACGCGCGGTTTCGACGCGTGCGCGGTGCTCGCGGACTGCCCCGAGGTGTCCTGGGCGACGGGTACGGACGCCACGGTGCGCAGCGTGGCGCTGCGGCTGCTCGGCAAGGCGGGTGTGGCCGCGCGTACCTGGAACCACGCGAAGTCGGGGGCGCGGATCGCCGAGCTGCCGGAGCAGATGACGCGGGCGGTCGCGGACAAACCGGAGCTGGTGACGGTCATGGTGGGCGCGAACGACGCCTGCCGCGACGACGTGTCGCACATGACGTCGGTGGCTGACTTCCGTACGTACTTCGAGACCTCGGTGAAGAAGCTGCGCAAGGAGCTGCCCACGTCGCAGCTGTACGTGTCGAGCGTGCCGGATCTGAAGCGGCTGTGGTCCCAGGGGCGCGGGAACCCGCTCGGAAAGCAGATCTGGGAGCTGGGCCTCTGCCAGTCGATGCTGGCCTCGCCGGACGCGATGGACGCGGCGGCGGTGGCGCGGCGGGAGTCGGTGCGGGAGCGGGTCGTCGCGTACAACGGGGTGCTGAAGGACGTGTGCGGGAAGGACGCGCGCTGCCGGTACGACGGCGGGGCGGTCTTCGAGTACCGGTTCACCGGCGCGCAGTTGAGCCCCTGGGACTGGTTCCACCCGAGCAAGAACGGGCAGGAACGGCTGGCGGAGATCGCTTACCGCAACATCACGGCCGAGGAACCCCCGGCGTAGGCCGTTCGCATAGGGTTTCGGATCATGAATGCGGAACTCTTCGGCACGCTCGACGACGGCACGCCCGTCCACCGCTGGGTCCTGGAACGGGACGGGGTGGTGGTGCGCGTCCTGACGTACGGCGGGATCGTCCAGTCGGTGGAAGTACCGGACCGGGACGGGCGGGTGGGCGCTGTCGCGGTCGGGTTCGACCGTCTCGCCGGCTACCTGGAGCGCCCGGAGCCGTACTTCGGGGCGCTGGTCGGCCGGTACGCGAACCGGATCGCGGGCGCGGCTTTCGAGCTGGACGGGCGGACGTACGCCCTGGCGCGCAACAGCGCGCCGGGCAACAGCCTGCACGGCGGCGAGCGCGGTTTCGACAAGCGGGTGTGGGACGCGGAGGCGGTGGCTCCGCACGGGGTGCGGCTCTCGCGGGTCAGCCCCGACGGTGAAGAGGGCTTTCCGGGGCGGGTCGAGGTCTCGGCGACGTACACGCTGGAGGAGGGCGGGGCGCTGCGGATCGCCTACCGGGCGGTGACGGACGCGCCGACCGTGGTGAACCTGACGAACCACACGTACTGGAGTCTCGGGAGCGGCGGTCCGTACGAACTGCGGCTCGCGGCCGGGGCGGTGACTCCGGTGGACGGGGGCGGGATACCGACCGGGGAGATCCGGCCGGTGGCGGGGTCGCGGTTCGACTTCCGTGAGGCGCGGGTGCTCGGGGACGGGTACGACCACAACTTCGTGCTGGACAAGGGTGTGACGGACGAGGCCGAGGTGGTGGGTGAGCTGTACGACCCGGGGTCGGGGCGCGTGGTGACCGTCGCGACGACCGAGCCGGGGGTGCAGGTCTACACGCCGGACGGGTTCGACGGGGTCGCGCTGGAGACCCAGCACTTCCCCGATTCGCCGAACCGGCCGGAGTTCCCGGCGGTGGTCCTGCGACCGGGTGAGGTCTTCGCCTCGGCGACGGTCTACGGGTTCGGGGTGCGGGGGTAGGCAGCGGGTACGGGCCCGGGTGCCCTGCGGGGCTGCTCCCCGCCGCCCCCTTCCCGGGACCGGGTCCTGCCCTCCGGTCACGGGGAGGGGCGGAATGGGGGAACAGGCCCCCGGGGGGGTCAGTCCTCGATGTCCAGGGTCGCGGTCAGGCGGATGTCGGCGAGGGAACGGCCCGTCCGGACCTCGTACGTGCCGGGGACGAAGGACCAGGAGCCGGTCTCCTCGTCCCAGACCTCGAACGTGCGGCCCGGCAGCGCGATCCGCGCCTCCGCACACTCGCCCGGCCCCGCCTCGACGCCCGCGAACCCCGCCAGCCAGCGCACCGGCGCTCCACCGGGTCCGCCTGCGGGGCCAGGTAGACCTGGACGACCTCCCGGCCGGTGCGTGACCCGGTGTTGCGGACCCGGATCCTGGCCGTCGTGGGGGTCACCTCCAGGGACTCGTACTCCCAGGTGGTGTAGCCCAGGCCGTGGCCGAACGGGTACGCGGGGACGGCGCCGGCCCTGTCCCAGGCGCGGTAGCCGATGAACAGGCCCTCCTCGTAGCGCAGTTCGCCCTCCGTCGGCACGACCTGCGTCACCGGTGCGTCGGCGAGGGCGGCCGGCCAGGTGGTGGGCAGCCGCCGCCCGGCTCGACGGCGCCGAGCAGCTCGTCGCCGAGGGCGGCGCCGCCCTCCTGGCCGGGGAACCAGCTGAGCAGTACCGCCGCCACGTCCTCGCGCCACGGCATCTCCACCGGGGAGCCGGAGTTGACGACCACGACGGTGTTCGGGTTGGCGGCGGCCACCGCGCGGACCAGGTCGTCCTGGCGGCCCGGCAGACGCAGGTCCGTACGGTCGAAGCCCTCCGACTCCACGCGCTCGGTCGTGCGACCACGACGACCGCCGTGTCGGCGTCACGGGCCGCTTCGACGGCCTCGGCGATCACTTCGTCGCCGTCGCGCCGCGGCGCCCCGTGCAGGAACGAGAACACGACCGCCGGGAGCGGGGCGCCGGCCGTCCCCGCGACGGGGTGGACGAGGGAGACCCCGACCGGCTCGCCCGCGGTGAGGCGGACGCGGCCGCGCTCGGCCGGAGCGCCGAAGAGCGCCTCGAAGGGGTCGCCCTCGTCACCCATTTCCTGGACGCCGTCGTAGAGCACCTCGCCGGCGACGGTCAGCGTGAACGCGCCGAGGCCGCGGGTGCCGAAGACGTGCTCGCCGCTCTCGCGCGGGGTGAAGGTGCCCCTGACCTCGACGCTGTGGAGTGCCTCGTGGGTGACACCGTCCGGCAGGTCGCTGCCGATCCACTGCACCTGGCCGCCGGGAAGCGAGCGCGTACCGATGATGCCGCCGACGGTGTCGCGGCAGACGGCCTGGAGGGTGAACCCCTTGTCGGCGGGGCCGAGTTCGTCGCTGGGATCGGCCCCGACGGCGTAGGTCGGGGCGGAGTCCGCAAGGGCGGCGGCGAGGCCGTCGAGAGGGGCGACGACCCGCTCGGGGAAGACGGTGGCGGAGCCGCCGCCCAGGATGCGCGCGTCGCGGGCCGCCGCGCCGATGAGGGCGAGCTTGCGGAGCTTGGAGGGGTCGACGGGGAGGGCGTGGTTCTCGTTGCGCAGGAGGACGAACGCCGCGACGGCCACCTCGCGGGCCAGCGCCTGCCCGTCGACCGCCGCCGGCGGTTCGGTGACGACGGGCGGGGCGCCTTCCAGGGCGCCGACGCGGGCGGCGAGCCGCAGGACGTTGCGTACGGCGCCGTCGACGGCGGACTCGGCGGCCTCGCCCGACCTGACCGCGTCGGCGAGCGCGTCGCCGAGACCGTGGCGGGGCCCGGCATGGCGACGTCGAGGCCGCCCTCGATACCGCCGGTGGTGGAGCGGGCGGCCGTCCAGTCGGAGACGACGAAGCCGTCGAAGCCCCACTCGCCGCGCAGCACCTCGTTCTGGAGGTGGCGGTGCTCGGTCATGGTGACGCCGTTGACCTGGTTGTACGCCGCCATGACGCCCCAGGGGCGGGCATTCTTGACGATGGCCTCGAAGGGCGCCAGGTACAGCTCGCGCAGCGGGCGGGGGTCGATGACGTTGTCGACGGTGAAACGGTCGGTCTCGGCGTCGTTGGCGACGAAGTGCTTGACGGTGGCGCCGACGCCACCTTCCTGGACCCCCCGCACGTAACCGGAGCCGATCTCGCCGGTGAGGTACGGGTCTTCGGAGCAGCACTCGAAGTGCCGGCCGCCCAGCGGCGAGCGGTGCAGGTTCACGGTCGGCGCGAGGAGGACGTGCACGCCCTTGCGGCGGGCCTCCTGGGCGAGCAGGCGGCCGACGCGGCGCGCGAGCTCCGGGTCCCAGGTCGCGGCGAGCGCGGTCGGTGACGGCAGCACGAACGACGGGTCGTCGGCGGTCCAGCGGACACCGCGGACACCGACCGGGCCGTCGGACATGACCAGGGACTTCAGGCCGATCTCGGGGAGCGCGGGCAGCGACCACATGTCCCGGCCGGCGAGCAGGCGGGTCTTGGCGTCCAGGCCGAGCCTGCCGAGGGCCGCTTCGACGGCCTCCTCGCGCATCCGGCCGGCGTCCTGGGTGGGGGGTTCGGCTGCCACGGCGGTACCTCCTCGTCGAAGTCCTGCTGGTGCCTCCATCGTCACGCGTCCACTTGTAGGGCGGTAGGGTTCGTCACCCTTCCGAGATTTACGGGGACGACGTACCGTCCTGCCAGCACGTACGAGGGGAAGGAACCGGGACGATGGCCAGGGCCAGGAGCCAGGAGCGGCGGGCGGAGATCCTCCGCGCGGCCCTCGAAGTGATCGCCGAACGCGGCTACCGGGGAGCCTCGGTGAGCGCGGTCGCCGAGCGCGTGGGCCTGACCCAGCAGGGGCTGCTCCACTACTTCCCCACCAAGGAGGCCCTGCTCGTCGCCGTCCTGGAGGAGCGCGACCAGTGGGACACCGGCGGTCCGGGGCGCGGCGCCGCGGCCCGGCGGCTGGACCTGCTCGACTCGCTGGTGGAGTACAACGCGATGCGCCCCGGCGTCGTACAGACCTTCTCCGCGCTGCTGGGCGAGAGCGTGACCGAGGACCACCCGGTGCGGGAGTTCTTCACCCACCGCTACGCCCAGGTCCGCGGGGACATGGCGGCCGCCCTGCGCGCCGAGTACGGTGACCGGCTGCCCGGCGGGCTGACGCCGGAACGGGCGGCGCCGCTTCTGGTGGCGGTCATGGACGGGCTCCAGTACCAGTGGCTGCTCGATCCGCGGGCGGTGGACATGCCGGCCGCCTTCCGCGACTTCCTCTCCCTCCTGCAGCACGAGCCCGCCCCGTAGCGCAAGTCGCTGGCGTACCGGGATACTTCCGCCACCCGACGGAAGGATCACCCGTGTCCCCGATACGCCCGGCACGTCTCCGGCGCCACGCACTCGGCGTCGCGTTCCTCACGCTCGTCCCCCTCCTCGGGGCGCTGCCCGCCACGGCGGCGGAGCCGGTGGCGGTGGATCCGGCCACCGTCGAGGAGCAGCGGCTGGAACGGGCCGCGCCGCAGGAGATCCTGCGGCGCAGCGGATTCGACGCCGTGGCGGCGGACTTCGGGAAGACGCTGAGCGGTGCGCGGTCGTACGCCGCGGCCGAGCGGGCCGTCGTACGGCACGGATCGCGGCTGTGGCAGCGCGCCGTGGACCGGGCGCAGGGGCGGGGCCCGGCGGAACACGAAGGGCGCGAAGCGCTTCCCCAAAAGGACGGTGGCGGGCGACGGGCGGCCCTGAGCCGGGACGACGACCGGCCGCTGTACTGGGCGCGGCTGGGCATGACCCGCGAGCTGCGGCAGTGGCAGGCGCCGTTCGGGCTCTCCGGTGCGGCGCGGGCGAAACTGCTGGACCGGCTGGAGCGGTCGTCGCGCGGCCAGGACACGATCCGCTTCCCGGCGACGGAGACGGCGGCAGCGGGCAAGGGCATGAAGCGGGTGCTCGTCACCGGCTTCGACCCGTTCACGCTGGACCGGGACGTGCGGATCAGCAACCCGTCGGGCGCGACGGCGCTCGCGCTGGACGGCACGGTGGTACGGACCGCCGCCGGCCCCGCGCGGATCGAGACGGCCGTCTTCCCGGTCCGCTGGCAGGACTTCGCGGACGGCACGGTCGAGCGCGCCCTGCGCCCGCACCTGCCGCACCTCGACCTCTTCACCACCGTCAGCCAGGGGCGGGTCGGCCGGATCGACGTCGAGCGCTTCAACGGGGCCTGGCGCGGCGGCTTCCCGGACAACGAGAACGTCTCGCGCACGGAGACCGTTCCGGTGGCCGGTCCCGCCTCGCAGCCGCAGTGGACGGCGACCACGCTCCCGTACCGGGAGATCGTGGCCGCGGACACCGGCCGCTTCCCGGTGTACGACAACACGTCGGTGACCGAGATCCCGGCGGGCGCGACCGCCCCCGTGGTCCGCCCGGACGGCCCGACCGCGGGCTCGACCGCCGCGCGGGCGGGGGCGGCGACTACCTCTCCAACGAGATCGCGTACCGGGTCGACGCTGCTGCGCGACCGCCTCGGGCTGAAGGAGCTGCCCGGCGGGCATGTGCACACGCCGGTGCTGCAGTTCGGTGCGGGCAACACCACCGAGGTGACCGACCCCGCGTTCGTACGCAACCGGCTGGACATCGTCGCGCAGGTGCGGGCGATCGTGACGGTGGCGGCGGGCACGCCGTAGCGGAAGCGGCCGGCACGCCGTAGCGGAAGCCCGCGGGCGGGCTTCCGCCGGGCGGCGGGGAGGAGGTCAGCGGGCGAAGCCCAGGGTGACTCCGAGCCCGACCAGTGCCGAGCCGATCGCGCGGTTGAGGGCCTTCTGGCGGCGCAGCAGGGCCGCGCGCAGCCGGGAGTCGGAGAAGAAGAGCGCGACCGCACCGAACCACCCGAGGTGGGCGGCCGACATGAACACGCCGTAGCCGGCCTGCTGCCACACGGGTGTCCCCGGCCCGACCACCTGGGTGAAGGTCGACACGACGAAGAGTGTCGTCTTCGGGTTGAGGACGTTGGTGAGGAAGCCGGAACGCAGCGCGCCGAGCGGGCCCGGTTCCGGCTTCGCCTCCAGGTCGACGGTGAGGTCGGCGCGGGCGGTGAAGGTCCGGACGCCGACGTAGACGAGGTAGGCCGCGCCCGCCAGCTTGATCGCGGTGAAGAGCTCGGTCGACGAGGCGATCAGCAGTCCGACGCCGAGCATCGTGTACGTCACGTGGACGAGGACGCCCGCGGCGACTCCGCCGGCGGCGAACAGGCCGGTCGTACGCCCGTAGAGGCAGCTGTTGCGGACGACCATCGCGAAGTCGGCGCCCGGGCTGACGACGGCGAGGAGGGTGATGACGGCTACGGCGGTCACTTCGGTCATGGGGTGATGCTGGCGCCCGGGCGTCCGGCCATCAAGCGCTTCGCGGATACTGGACCTCATGATCGTAGCCACCGCGCAGTTCACGTCCGAGCCCGGTTCCGTCGGCGCGAACGCGCAGCGGATGGCGGCGTACGTCCGGGAGGCGGCCGGGCGCGGAGCCCGTGTCACCGGCTTCGCCGAACTGTCCCTGACCGGGTACGAACTGGAACTGCTCGCCCGGGATCCGTCGCTGCTCGTCACGCCCGGCGACCCGCGCCTGGAACCGGTCAGGGCGGCCTGCCGCGAGACGGCCACGGCGGCCGTGGTCAACTGCGCGGCCCCGGCCGTGGACGGCGGCGGCCGGCCCGCCATCGCGGTCGTCGTCCTCGGTCCGGACGGCGCACTGCTCACCCGTTACGACAAGCAGCATCTGTACGAGAACGAACGCGACGTCTTCGCACCGGGCACGGGCGACGGGCGGTTCGAGCTGGACGGTGTGCGGTTCGCGCTGGCGACGTGCTTCGACAGCCACTTCCCGGACGTCGCGGAGCGGCCGCCGCCGACGCCTGCCGCGTCTACATGGCGAGTTCGCTGTACGGGAGGGGGAACGGCGAGCGGGAGCGCCTCGCGGTCTATCCGGCGCGGGCGAGGGACCACGGGCTGTACGTCGTCCTCGCCAATCACGTGGGACGGGCGGGGCCGTACGACGCCTGCGGGCTGAGCGCGGTGTGGGGCCCCGACGGTACGGCGCTCGCCGAGGCGGCGCCGGACGGGGCGGGTCTCGTCCTGGTGGAGGTGCCTGCGCGGTAGCCGCCTACGCGGTGGCGGGGGGCAGGGCCGCGCCGGCGTGGTCCGCGTCGGCCGACGGCTCCTCCAGCAGGTCCCGCGCATCAGCGTCGCACCGGCCACCGCGCCCGGCATCAGGAAGACCGCGACCAGCGGCACGAGGAACGCGAGGGTGAGCGGGACGCCGAAGCCGAGGGTGAGCAGGCGGCGGCCGCGCAGCAGGGTGAGGCGCTGCTTCAGCTCGACGCCGCGCCGCTGGAGCGCCACGGATGTCAGCTCGTGCGCGAGGAAGAAGCCGGAGACGCAGAAGCCGAGCACGGGGACGACGGTCTGGCCGACGACGGGGATGAAACCGCAGGCGAAGAGCAGGACGCCGTACAGCACCACCCGGGCCAGGACGCGCACGCTGTCGCGGGCGGAGATCCACAGCTCGCGGACGAGCGGGAGATCCGACTCGGGGGCGGTGCCGTCGGGGGACACGGAGCGGTCGACGCGCTCGGACAGCTCCTCGTAGAAGGGCTGGCCGACGAGCAGCGTCACGGCGGTGAAGGTGATCACCGCGAGGAACAGCGCGAGGGCGAAGAGCAGGGCGGTCAGCGCACCGCGGAAGAGGCCGAGCCAGGGCGAGCCCCAGTCGTCGGCGAAGGGTGTGGCCCAGGCCGCGAGGTCGTCGGCGCCGTAGACGAGCCCGATGAGGGCGCCGGCGTACAGCACGAAGGTCACCAGGCCGGGCAGCAGCCCGAAGCCGTAGGACTTGCCGTGGCGGCCGACCCACCGCTGGCCCTTCATCAAGTAGCCGAAGCCCACCCCGAGATCACGCATGCGAACAGCCTATCCACTGCCCGAGGCTGACCTGGTACCGCGTACCCGGCCGGCCGTCCAGGTCGGTGTCGCCGACCGGGACGAAGCCGGCCCGGGTGAGGACGGCGCGCGAGGCGGGGTTGTCGGCGGTGGTGGCCGCGGTGAGGGCTTCGAGGCCGTAGTCGGTCGCGGCGAGCGTGAGGATCTCCCGCACGGACGCGACCGCCAGGCCCCGGCCCGCGACCCGCTCGGCGATGCGGTAGCCCAGGTCGCGGTCGCGTCCGTACGTCGACCAGGTTGACGCGTCCGAGGACGGCGCCCCGCTCGTCCACGAGGAGGTGGAAGTGGCACAGGCCGGCTTCCTGCTCGGCGAGGAGGGCGGCGTGACGGGCCTCGAAGCGGGTGAAGTAGTCGTCGCCCCGGTCGGGCACCGACCGCGCGAAGTAGGCGCGGTTCTCCAGCTCGAAGGCGAGAAGGGCCGGGGCGTGATCGTCACGCAGTCGCGTCAGGCGCAGGGAGGGGGGCAGGAACGGCATGGGTGGACCGTACAAGGCGTGACCACGCTCGTCACTCGCGTTCTGCCCGCAGGCGGGTACGGGGCGGAGCGGACCGTGCGCGGTGCCACCGTGACGGCCGATGGTGACCGGATCCGCCGGGCGGGGTTCCCGGGCGGGAGCCGTCCCGCGTCCGCCCGCACGGACCGGGGGCCGCTCCGGCCACCGGCTTCGCCGAGGCCCCCTCCCCGGCGCCGGGTGTGCAACGCCCTCTTGTTGTGGGGGGATTCACCAGGTAGACCCTGCGTAACGATCATCCCTGATCGCTTCCGACGCATCCGGAGACACGCATGGGCACAGGCATACCGAGACCTCTCCTCATCACCACCGCCGCCGTGGCAGGCGCACTTCTGCTCTCCTCCGTCCCCGCCGCCGCCCGGCCCGGCCCACCCGCCGACGGCCGCGGGGAGGGAACGGGGTTCACCGGGAACGGGCCGACGGCGGCCAGGGGAAGGCGGCGCGCACACCGGCGGGCGCCGCCGCCGCGGCGCTCGACGGCCGGGCGTCCTCCGGGCCGCGGCACGACGGCGGATATCCGCGCCGTACCCGCCTCACCCCGCCCGCGCCGGACCCGGCCGACAAGTCCATCAAGCTGGGGCTCACGCCGTACCACTCCATCGCCCCGAAACTCAACGAGCTGCAGAAGCTGGGCGACCGGGTCAGCGTCGAGGTCGCCGGGCGGTCCGCCGGCGGCCATCAGCTGTACCTGGTGACCGTGACCGCGCCGGAGAGCGACCGTGAGGCCCGCGAGCAGGAGCGGATGCGGGAGCTGATCGAGAACGCGCCGGCCGCCGCCGCCAAGGACCGGCGCGTCAAGGCGGACTACAAGGCGCCGGTGTTCATCAACAACAACATCCACGGCAATGAGTGGGAGGGCACGGACGCCGCCCTGAAGCTCATCGAGGAGCTCGCGAAGGCGAAGGACCGCAAGACCGCCGATCTGCTGGCGAAGACCCGCATCTACCTCAATGTGACCGCCAACCCCGACGGGCGGATCGCCGGCACCCGCGCCAACTCCAACGGCTTCGACCTCAACCGGGACTTCATCACCGCCACCCAGCCCGAGGCGCGCGCGATCCGGCGGATCGCCATCGACAAGCAGCCTGCCGTCATGATCGACCTGCACGGGTACGTCAACGGCACGCTCATCGAGCCGACGACCCCGCCGCACGGCGAGAACTACGAGTACGACCTCTTCCTCAAGAACTCCTACGCCAACGCGCTGGGGATGGAGCGGGCCGTCAACGGCCTCGGCTACACGGCGGAGAAGGACGGCGTCGAGCCCGCCGTCATCCCCTTCCGCGACCAGGAGGAGGGCTGGGACGACTGGCCGCCGATCTTCACGCCGCAGTACATGCCGTTCCAGGGCGCGGTCGCGGCGCACACCATCGAGTTCCCGATGCAGGTCAACAACCGGTCGTACGACACGCTGCCGGTCGCCGAGCTGCGCCGCAGGGCCGCCATCAACACGGACATCGCGGGCGCGGCGATGCGCGCGACCCTCGACTACACGGCCGGGAAGCGCTCTTCGGTCGTCGCCGACCAGATCGAGACGTTCCGGCGCGGCGCGGCGGGTGCCGCGCAGGTGCCGGTGTCGGAGGAGACCGTTCCGGGCGTGCCGGGGATCGGCCCCGAGGACGTCTACACAACGGACTTCCCCCGGGCGTACGTCGTCCCGGCGGGCCGGGGCCAGCGGTCCGCGACGGCCGCGGCCCGGCTCGTCGACCACCTCGTCGCCAATGACGTCAGGGTGGAGCGTGCCCGGCGGGACTTCCGGCTCGGCGGCCGGTCGTACGAGGCGGGGTCGACGTCGTCGACATGCGCCAGCCCAAGCGCGGGCTGGGCCAACGTCATCCTGCACGAGGGGCGGGACATCAGCGCGGACGTCTCGACGATGTACGACATCTCGGGCTGGAGCCTCGGCCTGCTGTGGGGCGCGAGCGTCGAGAAGGTGCAGAAGGCTCCCGGTGGGGTGGATGTTCCGGGGCGTGCGGTGCGTGCCGCGTCGCCGACCGGTTACGTCGCTGCGCGCGGCGACCTCCAGCTGCGGCTCGGCGACCCCAAGGAGCTGGCCGCACTCAACTCCCTGCTGAGGGACGGCGTGAAGGTGCGGCGTACGGCCGACGGCAGCGCGCTCGTGCCCGCCTCGGCCCGCAAGAAGGCCGCCGCCCTCGCCCTCCGGTACGGCGTCGCCTTCCACGCCACCAAGGCCAGGGGCATCGCCCCGCTGCACCGCACCCGGGTCGCCGCGGCCGTCACGCCCGGCGAGCTGTTCGCGCTGCGCGAGATGGGCTTCGAGGTGCTGCCGGTCTCCACGGACGCGCTCAACGCGGGCTTCGACTGGTCGGGGGCCGATGTGCTGTTCGTGTCGTCCGGGCTGGAGTACGGGAAGCTGGACGCGGCCGCGCGCGGCGCGTCGACGCGTTCCTCGCCGGCGGCGGCGGCGTGGTCGGCCGCGGCGCCGCGGGCGCGGCGCTCAACGCCGGAGCCGGTCTGCTGGCGGCGGAGCCGGTCGAGGGCAACGGGGACGCCAACGGCGTCGTCCGGGTCTCCAACGCGGGCGGCGCGGTGTCCGGCGGCGCGCCGGAGCACACCTTCGTCTACTCGCCGATGTGGTTCACCGGCCTCGGCCCCGGTGTGCGGGTCGAGCAGTCGTACGGCACGGGGAACCCGCTCGTGTCCGGCCACTGGCGCGCGGCCGGGGGCGGCAGCGGCGGCCCCGAGGACGCGGCCGGCCAGGCGGCCGTCGTCAGCGGTACGTCGGCGAAGGGCGCGGAAGTCGTGCTCTTCGGTACGGAGCCGCTGTTCCGCGCGCACCCGAAGGGCGCCTTCGCGCAGGTCGGGCGGGCGTTGATCCACTCGGCGGGCTGAGCCCGGAACAATCCCCCGGCGGCCGTTGCTCGATCACCCGGTCACTCACCCGTGACACACGCACACGCAGTTTCGAGGGGGGAGCACACGATGCCGGAGAAGGTCACTGTGCAGGGCACGGTCGCCGAGGGATTCGAGGGCCTACGGGAGGAGTTCGCCGCCGTACTCGCCGAGGAGCGGCCGGGTCACGCCGACGCCCAGCTGGCCGTTTTCGCGGGAGGCCGGCAGGTCGTCGACCTGTGGGGCGGGGACGAGGTCACGGGCACCACGCTGCTCAACGTCTTCTCCTCCACCAAGGGCGCGGCGTACCTGGTCGTCGCGCTCCTGGCGCAGGACGGCGTACTGGACCTGGACCGGGAAGTGGCGTACTACTGGCCGGAGTTCGGGGCGGAGGGCAAGGCGGATCTCACGCTGCGCGAACTGCTCGCGCACCGGGCGGGGGTCGTCGGCGCCGACACCGGGTTCACGGACGAGGAACTGACGGACGACCGCGTCATCGCGGAACGGCTGGCGGGGCAGCGGCCGTACTGGCGGGCGGGCACCGCCTTCGGTTATCACGGGCTCGTCATCGGCGCGCGGCCGGCGAGATCGTGTACCGGGCCACCGGGAAGACCCTCCAGGAGGTCTTCGAGGAGCGGATCCGCGCGCCGTACGACCTGGACTTCCACCTGGGGCTTCCCGAGGAGCTGGAGTCGCGGGTCCTGGACATCCTGCCCATGGACCCGACACCCGCACAGCAGGCGGAGCTCGACGCCGGCGCGGTCTCCCGGCACAGCCTGGGCGGCATCGCGTTCAACCTCCACGGGGAGAGGCCGACGGACCTGGTGGAGTGGGCCAACACGCGGCTCGCGCGCGCCCGGGGCAACGCCTCCGCCGCTGGTCTGGCCCATGCGACCGCCATGGCGAAGATGTACGCGGCGGCCGTCGGTGAGGTGGACGGGCGTCCTCCGCTGCTGAAGCCGGACATGATCGCCGAGGTCGGCCAGATCCACTCGGAGGGGTACGACCTGGTGAACCGCTCGCGCGGCGCCTTCGGTCTCGGCTTCCTGGCCCTTTCGGACGACTACCCCGCCCTGGGGGGCGGGGCGCGTTCGGGCACAGCGGGGCCGCCGGCTCCCTGGCGTTCGCCGACCCGCGCAGCGGTCTCACGTACGGCTACACGCGCCGCAGGTTCGCCTTCCCCGGCGGCGCGGCGCCCGAGAACGGCCGGCTGTCGGCGGCGGTCGTGCGGGCGGCGACGGAGGCCGCGGGCGTCGTGGGTCAGGACGTCCGTCCCCGCGAAGCCGTTCCCGCCGGCCGGCGACTGGCGACTTCCGGCTGAAGCGACGGCGAAAGGCCGCACCCCGTGGACGGGGTGCGGCCTTTCGGCTCACGCGGTGCTTCGCGTCCCGACAGATGTCAGACGACGGCCAGCTCGACCTTGATGTTGCCGCGGGTCGCGTTCGAGTACGGGCACACCTGGTGCGCCTTCTCCAGCAGATCCAGCGCGGTGGCCTCGTCCACGGTCGGGATGTGCGCGGAGAGCGCGACCTCGAGGCCGAAGCCGCCGTTTCCGTTCGAGCCGATGCCGACCTTCGCGGTCACGGTCGAACCGGAGATGTCCACGTTCTCCTTGCGCGCGACGACGCCCAGCGCACCCTGGAAGCAGGCGCTGTAGCCGGCGGCGAAGAGCTGCTCCGGGTTGGTGCCGGCGCCGCTGCCGCCCATCTCCTTGGGCGGGTTGACGACGACGTCGAGCTTGCCGTCGTCCGACGCCACGCGGCCGTCACGGCCGTTCTCGGCGGTGGCGACAGCGGTGTACTTCACGTCTATGTCGAGAATGGTCATGCTGAAGCATTCCTCCTGCTGTGTACGCCGCGGCTCGCGCCCACGACCGCGACGGCTGGGGGTGAGCCTATCGGGTGAGCGAAACGATCATCTTGCCGGTGTTCTCGCCCCGGAGGAGACCGACGAACGCGTCATAGCCCTTCTCGATGCCCTCGACGACCGTCTCGCTGTACTTGAGCTCGCCCGAGCGGATGTACGCCGAGACGTCCTGGACGAACTGCGGCTGGAGCGCGGCGTGGTCGCCGACCAGCACGCCCTGGAGCCGCAGCCGCTTGCCGATGATCAGTGCCATGTTGCGCGGTCCCGGCGTGGACTCCGTGTTGTTGTACTGCGCGATCATGCCGCAGATCGTCGCGCGGCCGTGCACGTTGAGGGAGCCGATGGCCGCTTCGAGGTGGTCGCCGCCGACGTTGTCGAAGTAGACGTCGATGCCGTCGGGCGCGGCCTCGCGCAGCTGCTGCGCGACGGGGCCGTTCTTGTAGTTGAAGGCGGCGTCGAAGCCGAGGTCCTCGACCAGGTGCTTGACCTTCTCGTCGGAGCCGGCCGAGCCGATGACGCGCGAGGTGCCCCCGCAGCTTCGCCAGCTGGCCGACCTGGCTGCCGACGCGCGGCCGCGCCGGAGACGAAGACCGCGTCGCCTCCTTGAAGGAGGCGACCTCGAAGAGGCCCGCGTAGGCGGTGAGACCCGGCATGCCCAGGACGCCGAGGTAGGCGGAGAGCGGGGCGAGCGAGGCGTCGACCTTGGTCGCGTGCTTCGCGGGGACGTCGGCGTACTCGCGCCAGCCGAGACCGTGCAGGACGTGGTCGCCGACGGCGAAGCGCTCGTCGGCGGAGGCGACGACCTCGCCGACCGCGCCGCCGTCCATCGGCTGGTCCAGCTTGAACGGCGGGACGTACGACTTCACGTCGTTCATGCGGCCGCGCATGTAGGGGTCGACCGAGAAGTGGAGGTTGCGGACCAGGATGCGACCCTCGCCCGGCTCGGTCACCGGGGCTTCACGCAGCGCGAAGTCCTCGGGCTTGGGCCAGCCGTGCGGGCGGGCGACGAGGTGCCAGGAACGGCCGGTCGTGGGCAGTGCGGTCATGCGGTGCGACCTCCTAGAAAAGCTTCAGGTGATGAAACAACCATGCTCCTGGATATTTAATGTTGTCAAGTAAGTGGGTACGATGAAGCACATGTCCCCTCGTGCAGACCATCTGACCCGCGAAGTCGTCGAGCTCATCGGCGAGGTCGTGGCCCGCTACCACGAGGAGTACGACGAAGCGGCGGCCAAGCACTCACTCACCGGCGCCCAGGCGCGCGTACTGAGTCTGCTCTCCAGCGAAGCGTTGCCCATGCGGCGCATCGCGAGAAAGTTGAAGTGCGAGCCGTCGAACGTCACCGGGATCATCGACCGGCTGGAGACGCGCGGCCTGGTGGAACGGAAACCGGACCCCGCCGACCGGCGCGTCAAACTCGCCGCCGCCACCGAGGACGGGCGCCGGACCGCGGCCCTGCTGCGCGACTCGCTGGACTTCGCGCGCGAGCCGCTCGCTGAACTGTCGGACGACGAGCGCACCGCGCTGCGGGAGCTGCTGAAGCGGATGATCGGGGGCTGACCCCGGGGCCCTCCGCCCCTCCGCCCGCCCTCTCCGCGCCCTGCTCCTCCGCCTCACCCGCCGTCCGGCCGGATCAGGCGCACCACCACAGGAACCGGTCGCAGGTCTCGGTCGGCGTGGGTTCCGGTGTCGGCTGAGGGGCGGGGCCGGTACCGGGGCCCGGGTCCGCGGACGACGCCGGCGGCGGGGCCGGCGATGCGGCGGCGCGGCGCGGACGACGCACCGCTCCCGGTCTCCGACGGTGCGCCACCGGTCTCCGCGTCCAGAACCGTCGCGGCGCCGGTGCTGGTGGCGGTGTCACTGGCACTGGGGCTGTCGGCGTCCGTGGCTTTCGCCGAGGGGGACTTCGACGCCTTGGCGGACGGCGAGCCGCTTTCCGAAGCCGAGGCCGAGGCGGTACGCGCCCCCGCCGGCGGATCCGCCCCCGTGCTCCCCACGCCGCCGTCGCCGGTCCGGGCCGGCTGCCCGTCCGGGCCTTCCCCGTTCGCGCCCCCGCCCTCGCCGTCGCCCTGCACGGCCCCGGACGCCAGGCCCTCGCCCACGGACTCCGTGGCGAGCTCGGCCAGGCTCAGCGCGCCCCCGCCCAGCACCAGGCCCATGCAGACGAGGACCATCTTGCGGCCCCGGCGCCGGTGCGCCCTGCGGGCACTGCGGGCACGCTTGGTACCGGTACGCCGGGCGGCACGGCCAGGACCCGCAGGAGCCTCGGAATCCTCGGGGACCTCGGGGCCCGACGGCGCTGTGGGCACGGCCGGCCCGGCAAGCCCGGCCGGCTCGGCAAGTCCGGCCGGCTCGGCGAATCCTTGGTGGCCGTCGTCACCGTGACGGGCGTCGCGTTCCGACGGCGTCCAGGGCGCGACGTGACCGAATCCACCGGCGGGGGCTCCGCATCCGGCACAGGCCAGAGCGCCGTTGAGGTGCCTGCGGCAGGAGTAGCAGTAATCCATGGCGCCCGCAGGCTACGCGTCCCAGGGGCGACATCGGGGACCACACCTGTGAGGATCTTGTGTGGAATTTCGTGTTCCGCAGCGTGTCGGCGGGGCAGGGCAGGATGGACGTATGCATACGGGCACGCACCCCTTCGGACCGCTCGACTTCCAGCTGGTGCTGTTGCGCCGGATGGCCGACCACCAGCCGGACCTGGTCGAGGACGCCCGCCGGGAGCTCGGAGCGACGGCCGCGGAGATGCGCGAGGCCAATCGCCGCTGGCAGAGCGGGAGCCGCTCCCCCGCCCCCCAGGCCACGGGGGGAAACCGTCCGGCGCGGACGCGCGGCGCCGTGGAGCGCTACCGCTCGGTGCTCGGGCCGCCCGAGACGTCCGTACGCCGCAGGGTCGGCGACCTGGAGTGCGTCGCCCTGGCCTGGCCGGTGCCGCTCTGGCCCGGTCTGCGCTTCGAGGTGCTGACCGCGCCGGGCGGCGCCGTATGGAACGAATGGCTGGTCCGCGCCCCCGGCGCCCCGGCGCCCGAGCTGCGCACGGCCGGTGATCTGCGCCCCTGGTCGTGCACCGTCGACGAGGTGGCCCGCGCCTTCCCGCCGGCTCGCCCGATGGAGGGAACGGCGCCCACGCGGTGGCGGCTCGGGCTGACACTGCCCGGCGGGAAGGCGTGCGTCGCGGAATTCACCTGGGGTTTGTTGCAGCGCGTGGAGATTTCTGACGCCCCGTGACACCGGGCCGCCCGGCTCCTGGCACGGCGTCAGCTCGTACGCCCGACCGGCTCATCCCAGCGCGCGCACGGCCACCGGCCCCCGCACGATGCGAAGCAGGACCGACGCCCGCCGGTCCGTCAGTGCTCTCGGGAGAAGACCCTGCCGTGACCGTCCGTCTTGAGCAGTTGCGCCGTTGCCATATCGCCGTCGACCTCGGGGCCGCCAGGACCCGCGTGTACGTCAAGGGCTGCGGGCTCGTCGTCGACGAGCCGAGTGTGGCCGCCGTGAACACCCGAAGCGGCGCCCTCATCGCCGTCGGTGCCTTCGCCGAGCAGATGACGGGCCGCACGCCGGACTACATCCGTGTCGTACGGCCCGTGTCCGGCGGCACCGTCGTCGACATCGAAATGGCCCAGCGCATGCTGCGCCACCTCCTCGGGGACAAGCTCCGGCGTCAGCTCCGCCGCAAGCCGCGGCTGCGCGCCGCGGCCTGCACCCCGCACGACAGCGACCCGCTCGCCCAGCGCGCGGCCGTCGAAACCCTGATCGGGCTCGGTGCGCGCCGCGTCGAGCTGGTCGACACCCTCATCGCCGCCGCCGTCGGCTGCGGGCTGCCCGTGGAGAAGCCGTCCGCCACCATGATCATGGTGTGCGGGGCGGCCGCCACCCAGGTCGCGGTGCTCTCGCTCGGCTCGATCGTCACCGCCGAGCGCATGCCGGTCGGCGGCAACGCCATCGACCACGCGGTGCTCCAGTACCTGCGTCAGAACCACCAGCTGATGCTGCCGAGCCAGTCCGTACGCCCCCTCCACCTGGCCCTGCGGGGCAACGGTCTGACCTCGGGTGGCCCCGTGTCCACCGAGATCCACGGCCGGGACGTGGTCACGGGCCTCGCCCGCTCCGTGCAGGTCGACACCGCCGCCGTGCGCCAGGCCATCCACGCCCCCCTCACCACCGTGCTCGACGGGCTCGGGAAGGTGCTGCGCGACTGCGCCGCCCGACCTGGTGGCCGACCTGGTCGAGTGCGGGATCATGATGGTCGGCGGCAGCGCGCTGCTGCCGGGCCTCGACCAGATGCTGCGGGACGCGACGGGCATGCCGGTGCACATCGCGGAACGGCCCGACGTCTGCTCCGTGCTCGGTCTCGGGGCGATGCTCGAAGGAAAGATCCAGCCGATGACCCTCCGGCCGATCAGGCGCTGAGCGCGTACGGGGGTACGGGGGGTACGGGACACCCATGGACCCGGAGAGCGGCGCACGCGTGGTGCCCCGGCTGCCGATGCTGCTGGAGGCCGTGCTGAACGTCGGCTCCGACCTCGATCTGCGCGCCACGCCCCAGCACATCGTGGACACCGCCACGGAGCTGGCCGGGGCGCGGTACGGCGCGCTCGGAGTGGTCGGTCCCGAGCTCGGCACCATCACGGAGCTCTCCACCCCGGGCGCCGACGACGAGGCGCGGGAGCACATCGGCCGGCTGCCGGACGGGCACACCGGCCTGCTCGGCCACCTCGTCCAGGACCCGCGGCCGCTGCTCGTCCCCGATCTGTCCGCCGACCCGCGCGCGCGGGTCTGCCACCGGGGCATCCCGCCATGCGTTCCTTCGTCGGGGTCCCGATCCGGGTCGGCACCGAGGCCCTGACGGTGACCGACGACGGGACGGCCGAGAACGGGCTGCGCGGTACGGCGGTCACCTGGCAGGCACCGCTTTGACGCGCGGGCTGCGGTAGCCGGAGGGGGAGCCGTAAGGTCGGCCGCATGGCTGCCTCCCCTTCCTCCTCCCCGCTGTTCCCCGCCCTGCACCTGCGCTCGGACCGGCCCGCGCTGCGGTTCGGCGACCGTACGCTGACGTACGCCGGCTCGCCCGTGCCGCCGGCGGACTGGCCGCCCGGATCGCGGGCGCCGGGCGGGTGGCCGTCTGGGCCACGCCGAGTCCGGAAACGGCGGTGGGCGTGGTCGCGGCGCTGCTGCGGGGGTGCCCGCGGTGCCGCTCAACCCGAAGACCGGGGAGCGGGAGCTGGCGCACATCGTGGCGGACAGCGCACCGACGATGGTGCTGGCCGCGCCCGGCGCCGGGCTCCCCCCGGCGCTGGGGAAGCTGGAGCGCATCGACGTCCCGGTGGCGGGCGGTGCGCCGGGACCGCTGCCCGACGAGCCGCCGCCGGGCTCCCCCGCGCTGGTCGTCTACACGTCGGGGACGACCGGGCCGCCCAAGGGCGCCGTCCTGCCGCGCCGCGCCGATCGCCGCGACGCTGGACGCGCTGGAGGACGCGTGGGAGTGGACGGCCGACGACGTGCTGGTGCACGGGCTGCCGCTGTTCCACGTGCACGGGCTGATCCTGGGCGTCCTCGGGCCGCTGCGGCGCGGCGGCGAGGTGCGGCACCTGGGCAGGTTCGACGTACGGGGCGTCACGCGGGAGCTTTCGGCGGGCGCGACGATGTTCTTCGGCGTACCGACGATGTACCACCGGCTGGCCGAAGCGCTCGACGACGACCGGGAGCTCGCGAAGGCCCTGGCCGGGGCCCGGCTGCTGGTGTCGGGGTCGGCGCCGCTGCCGGTGCACGACCACCGGCGGATCACGGCGGCGACGGGGCGTGCGGTGATCGAGCGGTACGGCATGACCGAGACCCTGATGAACACGTCGGTACGGGCCGACGGCGAGGCCCGCCCCGGCACGGTCGGACTGCCGCTGGCCGGTGTCGAACTGCGCCTGGTGGACGAGGCGGACGGGATCGGCGAGATCCAGGTGCGCGGGCCGAACCTCTTCACGGAGTACCTGAACCGTCCGGACGCGACGGCCGCCGCCTTCGACGGGACCTGGTTCCGTACGGGCGACCTGGCGACCAGGGACGCCGACGGCTACGTGCGCATCGTCGGACGCAAGACCACCGACCTCATCAAGAGCGGTGGTTACAAGATCGGCGCGGGCGAGATCGAGAACGCGCTGCTGGAGCATCCGGGGGTGGCGGAGGCCGCCGTCACGGGTGAGCCGGACGAGGATCTGGGCGAGCGGATCGTGGCGTGGATCGTGCCGGCGGATCCGCAGTCGCCGCCGTCCGGGGCGGAGCTGGCGTCCCATGTGGCGGGGCTGCTGGCCCCGCACAAGCGGCCGCGCGCGGTCCGGCTGCTGGAGTCCCTGCCGCGCAACGACATGGGCAAGATCATGAAGCGGGAGCTCGGGCGGTAGGGCGGGCCGCGCCCCGCCCTACGCCCGAGCCCGTACGTCCGCTCGGCCGCCCCGGCGAAGACATCGGCCCGCTCCCCCTCCCCCAGCCGCGGCGGTCAGCTCCCGCGCCGCCGCGAGGACACCGGCGTACGGCGACGCCAGCTCGCACACCGGCCAGTCGGAGCCGAACATCAGCCGGTCCGGGCCGAACGCGTCGAGCACCGTGTCGCCGTACGGGCGCAGGTCCTCCACGGTCCAGGCCGCCCGGTCCGCCTCGGTGACCAGGCCCGACAGCTTGCACACGGTGTGGGGCAGCGCGGCGAGGCGCCGCACCTCCGAGGCCCACGGCTCCAGCTCGCCGGACGCGACCGGCGGCTTGCCCGCGTGGTCGAGGACGAGGCGGAGCCCGGGGTGCGCCGCCGCGGCCTTCGCGGCGGCGGGGAGCTGGCCCGGCAGGACCACCAGGTCGTAGACGTGCCCGGCGGCGCGACCGCTTCGAGACCGCGGTGCGCGTCGAGGCGCAGCAGCACTCGGGGTCCGGTTCGCCCTGCACCTGGTGGCGGATGCCCACGAGGCGGTCGCCGCCCGGCAGTTCACGGAGTCCGGCGAGCGCGTCGCCGACCCCGGGCGCGGTGAGGTCGGTCCAGCCGACGACGCCCGCCACCAGGTCGCTCGTGGCGGCGAGCGCCAGGAGCTCCGGGGTCTCCTCGGCCGCCGTGACCGTCTGGACGAGTACGGTCGCCCGGACTCCGGCGGCTGCGGCCTGCGGGACGAGGTCGCCGATGAGGAAGTCGCGGCGCAGCGGGGCCAGTTCGGGGCCGGTGATCCAGTCCTGGTCACGTACGGACAGGTCCCAGACGTGGTGGTGGGCGTCGACGATGCGCACAGCGGTCACAGCTCCCAGACGACCGTGAGGCCGGCCCCGGTGCCCTCGGCCGAGCAGTCGTGGACCACGTCGAGCAGCTCTCCCGTCCGCGCCTGCCAGGCGATGTGGACCGGCAGCTTCTCCAGCCGGACGAGGAGGTCACCGCAGTCGGCGCAGTCGATGAGGCGGAAGAGGTCGGTGCCGCTGCGCCAGATCGTCCACGAGCCGGCCCCGGCGGCGCGGATGGCCGCCGTCGGTTCGGCCGGGACCTCGCGGTGGGCCTGCTCGTACTCCTCGACGCGGTCGGCGCGGACCCGTGTGTGCAGGGCGACTCTCATCAAGGCTCCTCGGAGACGGCGGAGACGGCGGGCGCTGCGGACGCTTCGGGCACTGCGGGGGTGTGCGGGCCGCGTACGGCGAGGCCGGCTCTCACGACCGCCCGGCTTCCGCCGGGACCGGTACGCCCGCCCCCAGCAGGCCCTCCGCGCGCAGCTCCTCCCACATCCGCGCGGGCACCCCTCTCACGAACATGGCGGCCGCGTCCGCCACCTCGGCCGCCGACCGCATCCCGACCAGCACACTCGCCACCGCCGCTCCGCCGAAGGGGAAGCGCAGCGCGGCGGCGACGCAGCGGGACGCCGTGGCGCTCGGCGACGGTCTTGGCGCGCAGGGCGCGGTCGAGGAGGTTCATCGGCGCGGGGGCGTAGTCGTACCTCGCGCCGGGGCGCGGGTCGCCAGCAGGCCGGAGTTGAAGACGCCGCCGACGACGACGCTCTTGCCGCGGGCGGCGGCCTCGGGGAGCAGTTCACCGGCCGCACGCTGGTCGAGGAGGGTGTAGCGCCCCGCGCACAGCACGGCGTCGACATCGGTGTCGCGGAGGAAGCGGGTGAGCATCCCGGTCTGGTTCATGCCGGCGCCGATCGCCCGTACGGTCCCTTCGGCGCGCAGCCGCTCCAGGGCCGGGTAACCCTCGCGGAACGCCTGCTCGGCGTGGTCGTCGGGGTCGTGGAGGTAGACGACGTCGATCCGGTCCAGGCCGAGCCGGCGAAGGCTGTCCTCGACGGAGCGCCGGACGCCGTCACCGCTGAAGTCCCAGACGCGGCGGTGCGTGGCGGGTACGGCGAAGCCCGCGTCCGGGCCCACGGACCCACCGGAGCCGTCGGCCCCGCCCGCCTCCTCCAGCAACCGCCCCGCCTTGGTGGAGAGGGTGTACGTGTCGCGGCGGCGGTCGCGCAGGGCGTCGCCGAGGCGCCGCTCGGAGAGCCCGAGGCCGTAGTGGGGTGCGGTGTCGAAGTAACGGATGCCCGCGTCCCAGGCGGCGTCGACCGCCGAGGCGGCGTCCTCGTCGGTGACGGGGGTGAAGAGATTGCCGAGGGCCGCCGCCCCGAAGGACAGCGCGGTGACGGGCACCCCGCTGCGCCCGAGCACGGTGACGTCCCCCGGATTCGCCGGCGTACCCGGCGTGTCCGGCGTACTCACCGGGCCGCCCGGTCCGCCGGCTCCGCCGGGCGCAGGCGCAGGCCCTGCATCCCCCCCGTCGACCGCGAAGCGCCGGTGCGGTGACGGAGGCCGCGGCGGGGCTCGCCAGGTAGGCGATGGCGGCGGCCACTTCCCCGGCACTGACCAGGCGGCCCATGGGCTGACGGGCATTGAGGGCGGCGCGTTCGGCCTCCGGGTCGTCGGCGGCGTCCAGGAGGCGGCCGACCCAGGGGGTGTCGGCCGTGCCCGGGTTCACGCAGTTGACGCGTACCCCTTCCCGTACGTGGTCGGCGGCCATGGCGAGGGTCAGGGACAGCACCGCCCCCTTGCTGGCGCTGTAGAGCGCGCGCTGCGGCAGCCCGGCGGTCGCGGCGATCGAGCAGGTGTTGACGATCGCGGCGTGCGCGGACCGCCGCAGGTGCGGCAGCGCGGCACGGGAGGTGCGGACCATGCCGAGGACGTTGACGTCCAGGACGCGGTGCCACTGCGCGTCGTCGTTGTCCTCGACCGTGCCGGCGGCGCCGACGCCCGCGTTGTTGACCAGGATGTCGAGGCCGGCCGAGGCGGTCCACCGCCGCGGCGACCCCTTCCCGTACGGACGCGTCGTCCGAGACGTCGGCCTTGACGCCGAGCAGTGGCGCCCGCGCACCGGCCGGGTCGAGGTCGAGTACGGCGACATCGGCGCCGCGTGCGGCGAGCAGCCGCGCGGTGGCGTGGCCGATGCCGGAGGCACCGCCGGTCACCAGGGCCTTCAGCCCGTCGAGACGGTTCGGGTCGGTCTCGCTCATACGGCGGCCTCCTCGGCAGCGGCGGTGACGGCGTCAGGAGCAGTGGCAGGAGCAGGAGCGGTGGCAGGAGTCGCGCCTGCCAGGTCGGCGGCCCAGAACGAGCCGCCCGGATAGGTGAATTCGGCGATGGACTCGGGGCGCATCATGGCCGAGAAGCCCGGCGCGTCCGGTGCCGCGTAGTGTCCGCCCCGCATCACCACGGGGTCGGTGAAGTGCTCGTGGAGGTGGTCGACGTACTCGATGACGCGGTTCTCGGTGGTCCCCGTGAGCGCGACGTAGTCGAACATCGACAGGTGCTGCACCAGCTCGCACAGCCCGACGCCGCCCGCGTGCGGGCACACCGGCACCTCGAACGCCGCGGCGAGCAGCAGGATCGCCAGGTTCTCGTTGACCCCGCCGACCCGCGCCGCGTCGATCTGGAGCACGTCGACGGCCCCGGCCTGGAGGAGCTGCTTGAAGACGATGCGGTTCTGTACGTGCTCGCCGGTGGCGACCCTCACCGGCGCCACCGCCCTGCGGATCTCGGCGTGTCCGAGGATGTCGTCGGGGCTGGTCGGCTCCTCGATCCAGTACGGGTCGAACTCCGCCAGCGCCCGCGTCCACTCGACGGCCTCGCCGACGTTCCACCGCTGGTTGGCGTCGACGGCAATGCGGATGTCCGGGCCGACGGCGGCGCGCGCGGCCCGCATCCGCCGGATGTCGTCCGTCAGGTCCGCGCCGACCTTCAGCTTGATCTGGGTGAAGCCGTCGGCGACGGCCTCCCGCGCCAGCCGGGTCAGCTTCTCGTCGGAGTAGCCGAGCCAGCCGGGCGAGGTGGTGTAGCCGGGGTATCCGCCCGCGCGCAGCAGCGCCTCCCGCTCGCCGCGCCCGCCCCGGCCCCGCCGCAGGAGCCCCAGCGCGTCCTCGGCGCTGAGTACGTCGGCGATGTAGCGGAAGTCGACCTGGGAGACGAGCCATTCGGGTTCGGCGTCGGCCAGGAACTTCCACAGCGGTTTGCCCGCCCGCTTGGCGGCCAGGTCCCAGGCGGCGTTGACCACCGCCCCGATCGCCATGTGCATCACGCCCTTCTCCGGGCCGAGCCAGCGCAGCTGGCTGTCCCCGGTCAGGTCCCGGCCGAGCGTGCCGGGGTCCGCGCACAGCCCGTCGACCGGCCGGCCGACGAGGTGCGGGCGCAGGGCCTCGACCGCCGCGACCTGGACGTCGTTGCCGCGTCCGATGGTGAAGGTGAAGCCGTGCCGCTCGTGCCCGTCGCCGCGTCGGTGCGCAGCACCAGGTAGGCGGCGGAGTAGTCGGGGTCGGGATTCATGGCGTCGGAGCCGTCGAGCTCGCGCGAGGTGGGGAATCTGATGTCGTACGTGTCGACGGCGGTGATGCGGGGACCTGTTCCGGTCACGTAGGGGCTGCCTCTCACGGTCGGTCGAAGGTCCGGCGCCGGCCGCCGGGTTCGGACACCATGTGCGGGTCGGGGGTCTCACCGGGTCGATGGAGTTCCCTCCCCGTCGGGGTGCTCGACGGTGCCCTTGGTGCTGCCGCACGCGGCGAGCGCCGGCGAGGCACAGGCGGCCAGGGCCACCGCGCGTACCGCTCTCGTCCTGTTCCCCGCTGTCCTGCCAGTCATCGGATGACTCCTCGACGAAGGGAAGTGCTGGGCCGCGCCGGGCAGCACGGCCAGATCTCGCCGGGGCCGCGACGAATATCTATCAGACCTCTCCGCCCCTTCAACACCCCTCAGGCGCCAATTCCCCGGCAAAAACAGCTCATTGATCCGATGAATAGTGCGACGAGACCGCATCGGAACGCAAAAACCTCGGGCGCGCCCGCGAGGGCGCGACCGGAGGCTCCCGTCGCCGGCCGGTCCGGACTAGTCCGGCGGGGTCGGGGTGTCCGGGCCCTGGAACATCGTCTGGACGTCCAGCTCCAGCTTGACCGTGGGACCGACGATGGCGATGCCGCGCGCGAGCATGTTCCGCCAGTTCAGGGTGTAGTCCTCGCGGTGCAGCTCGGCCGTGGCACGCGCGGCGCACCGCAGTTCCTCGCCGTATCCGCCGTTGACCGCGCCGAGGTAGGTGGTGTCCAGGACCACCGAGCGGCTGATGCCGTGCATGGTCAGCGAGCCCTGCACGCCCCAGTTGTTGCCGCCCCGGTAGACGAAGCGGTCGCTGATGAAGTGGATGTACGGGTAGTTCTCGACGTCGAGGAAGTCGGCGGACCGCAGGTGACCGTCGCGCGTGTTGTTGCCCGTCGTGATGCTCGCCGCATCGATCCGTATCTCGACCTGCGAGTCCTCGACGTTGTGCGCGACGCGCACGCCGCCCTCGAAGCGCTCGAAGCGCCCGTGGACGTTCGCCATGCCGACGTGCCGCGCGATGAAGCGGATCGCCGTGTGGGGCGGGTCGAAGAGCCAGGTGCCGGGCGACGGCGGCTCCAGCTGCTCGGACACCTCGAGCTGCACGCGGCCCATCGGCAGCGTCTCACCGGCCGCGATGTCGAAGGTCCAGCGGGCGGGCTGCATGCCCTCCGCCGTCATCAGCAGGCTGTACTCGCCGGGCGGCACGGCCGCACAGAACAGGCCGTACACGTCCGTGGTCCCCTTGGCCATCGCGCGACCGGTGGCCTTGGCGGTCACTGTGACCTCGGCGCCGCCGAGCGGCTGCCCGACCGGGTCCACCACTTCGCAGTTGATGGTGCCCGCCCCCGCCGGCGCGGGGAGTACGAGTCCGGCACCACCTCCGAGAGCCGCCTTCGATCGCCTGCGACGAAGGAGTGAGAGGACCATGTAGTTCACCTTTCAATCGAGGCAGCCCAGGATAGATCGTTACCGGAATCCCTCATTCACCCCCCTCGGGCTCCTGGACCAAAACCGCTGGAACGAGCGGAAGCCGCCTCCGGCCCGCGCCGGCGGAGCGGAGACCTCGGCCAAGGCCCTGCGGTCCGCCCCGCCCGGCGCTAGGTTCGGCACCATGGACGTGATGTGGCACGGCTCATCCGGCGACCCCAACCCCCTGCGCCGGCTCTCTCCCGACGAGTTGCGCCGGCGTACGAGCATGAAATGGCGCACGTACCCGGACGACGTGCTGCCGTTGTGGGTGGCGGAGATGGACGTGCCGCTCGCCGAGCCGGTGGCGCGCGCGATCACGGGCGCGGTCGCGCTCGGAGACACCGGCTATCCGTTCGGAACCGGCTACGCCGAGGCGCTGGCGGAGTTCGCGCAGAAGCGGTGGGGCTGGAGCGGGCCGGCGGCGGAACGCACGGCGATCGTGCCCGATGTGATGCTGGGCATCGTCGAGGTACTCAAGGTGATCAGCGGCCCGGGCGATCCCGTGGTGGTCAACTGCCCCGTCTACCCGCCGTTCTACCAGTTCGTGGAGCACATGGACCGGCGGATCGTCGAAGCACCGCTCGGCAGCGACCTGCGGATCGATCTCACCGGTCTGGACGACGCGTTCCGGGCGGCCACCGCGGGCGGGAGCCGGGCGGCGTACCTGCTGTGCAGCCCGCACAACCCGACCGGCACGGTGCACACCCACGACGAACTGGCCGCCGTGGCCGCGTTGGCGGACAGGTACGGGGTACGGGTGGTCGTCGACGAGATCCACGCCCCCGTCGTGGCGTCCGGGACGGCGTTCGTGCCGTACCTGAGCGTGCCCGGGGCGGAGAGCGGCCTCTCCCTGATGTCGGCGTCCAAGGCCTGGAACCTGGCCGGGCTCAAGGCCGCGCTCGCCGTCGCCGGACCCGCGGCCGCCCGCGACCTCGCACGCATACCCGAAGAAGTGAGCCACGGGCCCAGCCACCTCGGCGTCATCGCCCACACCGCCGCCCTGCGAAACGGCACCGACTGGCTCGACGCGGTACTCGCCGGGCTGGACGCAAACCGCCGGCTGCTCGCCGGCCTGCTGGCCGAGCACCTGCCGGAGGTGGGCTACCGGCCCGCGGAAGGCACGTACCTCGCCTGGCTCGACTGCCGGCCGCTCGGCCTGGGCGACGACCCGGCCGAGGTCTTCCTGGAACGCGGCCGGGTCGCCCTCAGCCCCGGGAAGACCTTCGGCACCGGCGGCGCCGGCCACGTGCGGCTGAACCTCGCGACCTCGCCCGAAATGATCACAGAGGCGGTACGCCGCATGACCGCCGCGGTCACCTGACGACGGCTCGCACGGAACGGCCGCCGGTCTGCCGCGCGGCCTCCGGCCGGCCGGCACCGCGGTCAAGCGTGGGCCACCGCAGAGCCGTTTGTTCTCGGTTCCGGTGGCAGCGAAGGCCGCCACGGCTCCGACGAGGACTCTTGCCGTTGCGTTTCCACAGGTCAGAACGATCCTCCCGGCCTGAGGAGAGTGGGGCGGGTGGGACTCGGACCCATACAAGTGACCCGTCTCACCTGCGACGATGCCGAAGCAACGGACATAAACCCCTGTTTCCGCCCGCCTGGATCCCCCCTCGATCCGGCTCGATGGGAGACCGTTCGGCGTTCACCGCACCGCTTCCCCCCGGCCCGTACCCCCCTGCTCCCGAGCAGCACAGGGGGTTCCCCTCCTTCATGGCACCGGGGCCGCCCCAGGATTCCGACACATTTCTCTGCCCTGGCTCCTCGCCACAGGCAGTCACGTCCCGTAGCAAATAACCCCAACCACCGCTCGCTCGGAGAGCGCACAGGGCGTCGGACCACTCGGTGTACTGTCCGGAACACTCCCGCGCTCGCGGGGTGTTTCCGAACGCGGCAACGACGATCGTGATGATCAGCACATCCTCTCCGCCAGCGCGGGGATGTTCCGGCAATCGCCGTCCTGATGCTCCGACCGCGCCCCCACGTCGGCGGACAGGCGCGGCCACTCTGGCGAGCAGGGCGGCCGACTCCTCGGGCGCGAGGGCGTGGTCGTACACGAGGTCGCCGGTCATACCGGGGAAGAAGCGGCCGGCGGGCCAGTTCCTCCTGTACGCCGTCGAGTCGAAGGAGCCGGTGGTCGGCACCATCCCAGCCCGGTCGCGGCAGCAGGCGACAGCCTCGGCCGACGGCGCCTCGCCCTCCACGAGACCTCGGCCGATCAGGGCGTCGGCGAGGAGCGTGTGCAGCTGAAAGTTGTCACCGATGCCGCAGACGCGCAGGCTGAAGCGGACGCCGGTGGCGCGGTTGAGCACAACGATCGGCTCGTCGTCGAGGACGGCGAGGACATACGCGAGGCACTCACCGCAGGTGAGGGCACTCGTCCGACGAGAACATCCCGGGCGGCGAAGTTCTGAGCAGCGGATTCGGCTCTTCGCACTTGAGGGCGCAGCCAGGCTGCGCACGTGGCTGACGGTCGGTACTCATTCAGCCTTCCTCGTCGCGCTTCTCCTCGTCCCCACGCCTGCGGCGCGCTCGCTCGGCGATCCCGCCGGAGAGCTTGTCCTTGACCGAGCCGGCCCGGCCGAGGGTCTCGTTGCCGAGGCTTCTGGCGGCACCGACGCCCTTCGCTCCTGTCTCGAGCGCCTTGTCCCTCACCTCCGCGGCCGCGTCGGCCCATCGTCTCACCTCCGATGACCGGCGACCCGACTCAATCCCGAGCCGCATGTGGAAGTCATGCACGCCGGTGGCGACATGGTTGCTCGCCTGGACTACAGCCGGGGACTTGGCCGGGTGCAGTAGCACCTTCGCGTTGGCCGTGCCGGCGACCGCATTCATCCGGGCCACCAGACGCTCGGTGCTCCGCGAGATGAGTTCCAGCCGGTTCTGCCGGGCAGCCCTCAGTCCGAGGCGATGCCCGTCCAGCCCTTCAGGAGACGCGTCCAGCACCCGGTCGAGTTCGAGCACGGCGATCGCGTCCTGCAGTTGGAAGCAGCGAGCCAGAACGGCGAGCCACTCCCGAACCGCGCACTCAGCGTCCTTGGCCGTCGTGGCGAGATCACCGATCTTGGTCTTGCGCTCCATCTTCTCCACGATCGCGTCCAGTTGACGCAATGCGTACACCTGGGTCTCCGCGATCGTCGCCGGCGCGGTTTGCACCTTCGACCACGTAACCTCGTCGACCCTGTCCCTCTTCTCTCGGATGGTCATGGCCTCATCGATGACGAAGCCCACCCCGATCATGCGGGCCAACGCAGCGTCCTTCTGGGCGCGCAACACGTCGTCGACCTTCTCGTCGATAGTGGCGAGGTAGTCGGTGATCTCGTCCATGGTCTGTTGCATCGCAACCTGCGACATGAGCCTCGCAGCATTGGCGAGAACCGCCGGGTTGGTCAGAAGCGATCGGGGCCCCTTCGTGAATTCCACGAATCCCCTGATCTGACCCTTCTGCCCCTTTACCACACCTGTTGTGAGACCCGTCTTCGAGCTTTCCCTCAGCCCGTACTTCTTGACAAGCTGTGCCGACTTCGGAGTCAGCTTCACCCAGCGACCGGAGTCGGCGGCCATATCCGAACCTGCCTGCGCGACTGCAGCCCCCGTACCGAAGACGGACTTGAGCCGTCGCAGTCCGAGGTCCTTCGACGACAGTCCCTCCGAGACGAGGAAGCGGTCGACATCCGTCGCATTTCCGATGACCGCCAGTCCGTCACCGTCACTGATCAGCTGAATCCCGGTGTCCATCGCCCGCTCCTGAAGTGGCTTCTCGCAGTTGAGGGTAGTCGGGGTGTGTGCGGTGATCGCCGGACAGGGGCCGAGGTCTTCCGGTGATGGGAGATCGGGGCGCCGGCCCATACAGGGCCAGGGCGCACCGCCCTTGCTCCAGCATGAAGCCGGCGTCCAGGCCGGCACCAGCTCTTCATAGTCGGGGGTGTGATGAAGGTCAGCGCCAACAACTGGGGCGCCCTGATGGCCCTCACATGCCTGACCCGCCTGCCGATCCTCACCCTCTGTCTGGCGCTCCAGCGCCAGGTGGTCAACGCCGTCGGCCAGTCGGGGCTCAAGCAGCCGCCCCGCCGTGCGCGGTACGACGAGCCAGCCGGCACGAGCCAATGCCTACGCGCTCGACGGTTGTCTCGGTGTCAGCGAGTACCCGCATTCCGTGCAGGTTCGTGAAATGTTGCGGGGGCACGGCACACGGCCTTCGCTTCCCGCCCGGAACTCGCAGCCTGCGTTCAGGCTCGCCAGGAACACCCCCACCCCGCATCAGCGATCGAAACGGTTCGATCCGGCCTTCGCCGCAGCCCCGTCGGCTGGGGCTCCCTGCGAAAATCGGGGATGGGCAGCAGTCAGGCACGTACGTCCCGTTGCTGCACTTCCTTGAGAACCGCCGCCACCGCGGCGAAGTCGTTGTCCACGTGGAGCACCGTGTGACCGTGATGGACCGCTGTCGCACACACCAGGAGGTCGATGGCTCCGGCGGCGCGGTGCTGCGCTCGCTGGGTGAGCTTGTACTGCGCGGTGTCGACCCAGCGCCACGCGCTCTTGGGAACCGGCGAGAGATGGCAGAGAGCATCCAGCTCTTCGGCCAACTCGTCCCGATGGGCCGGGCTTGTGGCCGAGTAGAGGAACTCCGCTCTCGTGGGCTCGCAGATGTGGAACACACCGGCGGCGATGTGCCCTTCCCAGGGCCGCAACGCCCCCGGCGTACGGAAGAGATGCCACAGGGCGGACGTATCGAGGAGGTACGTAATCACTCGAAGGCTGCCTGCCGGGCACGCTTGGCCGCCGCGTGCGCCGCAGCCGCAGCCTCGAACTCGCCCCGCTCACCCCGCTCGGCGAGCTTCTCGGCAGCCTCCAGCCGCTTGACGCGCGCCACGTAGTCCCGCAGAGCCCCGTTGACCGTCTCCTTCTTCGTCGAGGCACCCATGAGCCGCATCGCTTCGGCCAGCGCCTCGTCGTCGAGATCGACCTGGGTCACAGACATACCAGCCACCCCTCACCGCAAGTCCATGATGTACATAACCATGATACGTCACCAACATTCGCGGCGGCAGCCCATCGCGCACGAGACGGACCAGGCGTGGAGGGGGCGATGTCGCACCGATGTGGTGGGGTTGGGCGAAGCGCGGCGTCTCCCTCAACGGCCGTGGGGCCGTTCCACGACGCTCCCACGGCGGCGTCGCTACAAAGCCCCAGGTCAAAGCCGTACAGGGCTCGTCTTCGATGTACGAGGACTCGCGTTCGCCCGCCCCCGGAAGGCGTCCGCCGCACACAAAATGCCCCCGAAAAACGCGTTTCCCCAGGCCAGAACGATTCTGCCTGGGGAT
>RHMC01000089.1 GCA_003719395.1 Streptomyces altiplanensis | reverse complement strand
GTGCGCGGGCGGGGTGCGGGTCAGAGGCGGGCGTAGTGCGCGCGGGGCCAGTGCGGGGCCGGCGGGCGGGTCCGGCCGGAGAGAAGGATCAGGCGGGTCGCCCGGTGGCGCTGGCCCGCGTACGGCGCCAGGAGTTCGAGCATGGCCGCGTCGTCCGCGTCGCGGTCGCCCGCCAGGGCGTAGCCGACCGTGCCCGGCAGGTGGAGGTCGCCGACCGTCACCGCGTCGGGGGCTCCGTTGCTGCGTTGCAGGGTTTCCGCCGCCGTCCACGGGCCGATGCCCGGGACGAGTCGCAGACGGGCCGCGGCGTCCTCCGGTGACATGGCTGCGGCCTCCTCCAGGCGGCCCGCCACGCGTACCGCCCGCAGGATCGTCGAGGAGCGTTTGCTGTCGACGCCCGCGCGGTGCCACTCCCAGGAGGGGATCAGCGACCAGGTGCGGGGGGCGGGCATGACGTGCATGCCCTTTGCCGGGCCCGGGGCCGGTTCGCCGTACTTGCACAGCAGCAGGCGCCACGCCCGGTACGCCTCGTCCGTGGTGACCTTCTGCTCCAGGACGGAGGGGATCAGCGATTCGAGGACCAGGCCGGTGCGGCCGAGGCGCAGGCCGGGGCGGCGGCGCTGCGTCTCGGCGAGAAGGCGGTGGCGCGGCACGAAGGCGGACGGGTCGTCAAACGCTCCGAGGAAGGAGGGGAGTTGGTCCAGGAGCCAGTCCGCTCCCCGGCCCCAGGCTGTCGCCTCCACCTCACCGTGGCGTGCGGCGAGGTGGAGGGTGCCGGGGCCCGCGGGCGTCCTGCTGGTGTGCCAGAAGGAGCCGTCGGGGGTTGCGCGGAAGGCGGGGTCGGCCGGTCCGCCGCCGCAGCGGACCGCGCACCAGTCCGAGATCCAGTGGCCCCGGTGGTGTCCACGTGCGGGTGATCCCCGCGGTGGTGGGGGCGGCTCGGCCTGACATGGGGGTCCTCGGGTCCGGGATGGACTTCGAGCCTACGGGCATCAGGGTCCCGGACCCAAGGACCGGCGTTACTGGTCCGACGAGAAACGGAGCGAGGCGTCGGGGAGGGACGCGCCGCACCACACCCGTACGCCCTCGCGCAGCTCGTTGTCCGCCCCCACCGTCTCGCCGTCGCCGATCACCGCGCCGGAGACGACCGTACGGGCGCCTATCCTGGCGCCCGCACCGACGAGGGAGTCGGTGATCACCGCGCCCGGCTCGATCACGGAGTGGGGAAGAAGGGCGCTGCCGTCGATGCGGGCGCCCTCGCCGACCACCGCGCCCTCCCCCACGACCGTGCCGCCGGTCAGCTTCGCGTCCGTGGCGACGGAGGCGGTCGGCAGGATCAGGCGGTCTCCGCAGCGGCCCGGTACCGCCGGGGACGGGGCGCGGCCCATGACCAGGTCGGCGGAGCCGCGGACGAAGGCCTGCGGGGTGCCCAGGTCCAGCCAGTACGTCGAGTCGACCATGCCCTGGAGGTGCGCTCCGGAGGAGAGGAGGTCGGGGAAGGTCTCGCGCTCCACGGAGACGGGGCGGCCCGTGGGGATCGTGTCGATGACCGAGCGGCGGAAGACGTACGCGCCCGCGTTGATCTGGTCGGTGACGATCTCCTCGGGGGTCTGGGGTTTCTCCAGGAACGCCGTCACCCGGCCCGTGGAGTCGGTGGGGACCAGGCCGAAGGCCCTGGGGTCCTCGACCCGGGTGAGGTGCAGCGAGACGTCCGCGCCCGAGGCGGTGTGGGTGGCGACGAGGGCGCCGATGTCGAGGCCCGTGAGGATGTCGCCGTTGAAGATCAGGACCGGGTCGTCGGGGGCCGAGCGGAGGCGCGAGGCCACGTTGCGGATGGCGCCGCCGGTGCCGAGCGGTTCTTCTTCGGTGACGTACTCCAGGTGCAGACCGAGGTCGGATCCGTCTCCGAAGTACGGTTCGAAGACCTCGGCCAGGTACGAGGTCGCGAGGACGATGTGTTCGACTCCGGCCGCCCGTGCGCGGGCCAGCTGGTGGGTGAGGAAGGGCACGCCCGCCGCCGGGACCATCGGCTTCGGTGTGTGCACGGTGAGCGGGCGCAACCGGGTGCCCTTGCCGCCGACCAGGAGGATCGCTTCAGTCACCTTGTCGTCTCTGCTTCCTGCTG
This sequence comes from Streptomyces altiplanensis, assembly GCA_003719395.1. Taxonomy (GTDB): domain Bacteria; phylum Actinomycetota; class Actinomycetes; order Streptomycetales; family Streptomycetaceae; genus Streptomyces; species Streptomyces altiplanensis. Next base: position 26,718 of record RHMC01000089.1, on the reverse strand, counting down.
GGGCCGGCCGGGGTACGGGCAGGCCAGTGTATGCAGACCTTTCGATGTACCCCGGGCGGCGGTCAGCGTCCCTGGAGACGGGCCGAGGCGGTCCGGGTCGCGCCGAGCTTGCTGTAGAGGCGGCTTCCGGGGCAGTCGGTCACGTACCCGTCCCGGTGTCCGGAGATGACGTTGAGCTTGACGTTGGTGCCCTTCTTGTAGCGGTTTCCGCCACCGGACTTGAGCGTGGTCTTCGCGCGCGGATCCGCGCCGTACAGGCCGAGCTTCCAGGCGGTGAGGCGGGCAATCGCGTTCACGACGGCGGTGGGTGGTTTCGACTTGCTGTACGTCCCGAGGACGGCGATGCCCGTGCTGTTGGTGTTGAAACCGAGAGTGTGCGCCCCCAGGACCGGCTTGGCCACACCCCCTGCCCGGCCTTCGTAGATGTTTCCGCACTTGTCGATGGCGAAGTTGTAGCCGAAGTCGCGCCAGCCGCTGCTCTTGACGTGGTAGCGGTAGATACTGCGCAGGACTGAGGGCGCTTGCGAGCAGGTGTAGTTGTTCCCGGTCGCGCTGTGGTGCACGAAGGCCGCCTTGACGCGCTTGGTGTAGACGAAGCTGCGCTCGCGGAGCTTCTCGTCCGCGCCCCACCCCTTGCGCGTGACGATGCGCGGGCGCGGTCCGATATGCGGCTTCGATCCGAGGAAGGCGACTTCCTCTTCCGTCTCCGCCCGGCTCAGGGCGGGCACTTCGGCGCACCGAACGGTGCGAGGTCGGCGTTGACCGCCGAGCTGGCGGCTTCCTCGGCGGACAGGACGACGGTGGTGGTGGTCCGAGGATCGTCGACGGCGTCGGTCTCGGCTTCGGTGTTGGTGGTGGTGTCGTCGTCGCGGGAGCGGTGGGGGGTCGTCGCCGGGGTCGACCAGTTCGAGGCGCAGGCCGGCCGGGAGCGGAGTGGGGGTGGCGGCGCGTACGCCGTCGGCCTCCTCGGGGTGTACCCGCACCTCCACACCGTCACTGTCGCCGACCCACAGGGGCGCGGTCGAGCCGCGGACCTTCCCCGCCTCGCGCTCCGCCGTACCCAAGTCGGCGGCGTGGTCGTGGTTGTGGGTCTCGACGTCCTGCCAGCCGGACCAGCCGGCTGCCCCGGTGGCGCGGGTACGGACCTGGACCGTGCCGTGAAGTTCGGCTTCGGCGTCGTCCCAGACGACCCCGACCAGCGAGAACGGTCTGACGTCGCGTGGTGGCAGGCCGCGCGGGGCGTGCCTGCGGCCCGGTCGGTCCCGGGGCCCTCCGGCACCAGTGGCGCGAGGGGCAGCGACTGGGTGGAGCCGGGTGGCGCAGGGGCGGGTTCGGCGGCGGGGGCGGTCGTGGCGGGGGCGGCCACGGCGCCGGTGGGCAGGACCAGAGCGGCGGCGGCACGCGAGCTCCGATCGCGGAAGCAAGGAATGCACGCATGGTGTAGATCTTGTGCATAACCATATAAATATGTCCATTTGAGGATTTGACGGCTCATCGGTCCGACGGGGTACGGCCGACCGCGCCCGCGCCCGGGCTCCACGGCGTCCGGGCGCGGGCGCGGCGTACTCTTGCGCGGTGAACGCCACCGATCGCACCCCCGCCGACCTGCTGCGATCCGCGCTCGCCGCGGATCCGGCCCGCCCTCTGGTCACCTTCTACGACGACGCCACGGGCGAGCGCGTGGAACTGTCCGTCGCCACCTTCGCCAATTGGGTGGCCAAGACCGCCAATCTGCTCCAGGGCGACCTCGCCGCAGCCCCGGGCGACCGGCTCGCGCTGCTGCTGCCCGCGCACTGGCAGACCGCGGTCTGGCTCCTCGCCTGCTCCTCGGTCGGCGTGGTCGCCGCGTCGGCGGCGACCCGGCCGTACGCCGATGTCGTGGTGACGGGACCCGACACGCTGGAGGAGGCGCGGGCCTGCGGCGGCGAGCGCGTGGCGCTCGCCCTGCGCCCCTTGGGCGGCCGCTTCCCGCAGCCGCCCGCCGGATTCGCGGACTACGCCGTCGAGGTGCCGGGGCATGGACCGCTTCGCGCCGTACGCCCCCGTCGACCCGGACGGGCCCGCCCTGCGGGTCGACGGTACGGAGCTGACGGCCGCGGAGGTGGTCGACCGGGCGCGCGCCGACGCGAAGACCCTCGGGCCCGGCCCCGGGGCGCGGCTGCTCTCGGGACTGGCGTACGACACCTGGGAGGGGCTGTCCTCGGGGCTGTTCGCGCCGCTCGCCTCCGGCGGTTCCGTGGTGCTGTGCCGGCATCTCGGGCAGCTCTCCGAGGAGGGCCTCGCCCAGCGGGTCGAGAGCGAGCGGGTCACCAACACGGCGGTACGACAAGCACCCTGAGGGCCACTCGTCCGGCCCACCGGCTGCCGAGCCCCCGGGGCGGAGCGCCGGCTCCGGTGGATGATCGACGGTACGCACCGCACAACCAAGCGCGAGGTTCAGCCGTCTATCCCTGCGACCGGCGGCCCAGCGCGCTCCGCCGACTCCGTGAAGGATGGACGCAGACGTGACCGACAGTGCTGGCACGCCCTCCGAACCGGACAGCCCGGCCGGGGGCGAGGCCGAGGACCGGGCCACGGAAGGTGCGGGCGGGGGCACGGACGCGGACCGGGCCACGGAAGGTGCGGGCGGGGGCACGGACGCGGAAACCAGGGCCGGCGCCAACGGCAGGCGGCGCTGGCTCCATTGGACCGCTCTCGGCGTCTCCTTCCTCCTCCTCGTCGCGGCCGGCGCCGGCTGGTGGATCTACCGGAAGCTCGACGACAACATCACCACGGACACCGGCGCCGCCGCCGAGCTGGAGACCTACGAGAAGGAACGCCCCGCGTCCATCGCGCTGGACGCCCAGAACATCCTGCTCATCGGGTCCGACACCCGCTCCGGCAAGGACAACCGCAAGTACGGGCCGGACGAGGGCACCCAGCGCTCCGACACGACGATCCTGCTGCACCTCGCCGCGGACCGCGGGAGCGCGACAGCCGTCTCGCTGCCGCGCGACCTGATGGTGGACATCCCCAGCTGCCGCAAGCCCGACGGCACCCGCACGAAGAAGCGGTTCGCGCAGTTCAACTCGGCGTTCGAGCTCGGTGGTACGGCGTGCACGATCCGTACGGTCGAGCGGCTCACCGGCATCCGCATGGACCACCACATGGTGATCGACTTCGCGGGGTTCAAGGGCATGGTCGACGCGGTGGACGGTGTCGAGATCTGCGTCAAGGAACCGATCGACGACGACGACGCCCTCCTCCGGCTGGACAAGGGCCTCCAGAAGCTCGACGGCGAGCAGGCCCTCGGCTACGTACGGGCCCGCAAAACCGTCGGCGACGGCAGCGACACCGAACGCATGGACCGCCAGCAGAAGTTCCTGGGCGCGCTGGTGAACAAGGTGCAGAGCAACGGCGTACTGCTCAATCCGACCAGGCTCTACCCGGTGCTGGACGCGGCGACGAAGTCCCTCACCACCGATCCCGGGCTCGACTCGCTCAGGGATCTGTACGACCTGGTGCGCGGCATGCGGGACATTCCGACCGAGCGGGTGCAGTTCCTGACCGTGCCGCGCCAGCCGTACACGTACGACCCCAATCGCGACGAGCTCGTCGAGCCGGACGCCGGCCGTCTGTTCAAGCGGCTGCGTGAGGACGCGCCCGTCTCGGTCGTGCCGGCGGGCGCGGAGAAGGGGGACAGGGAAGACGGAGCCCTCACCGGGAAGAACGACGGGAAGCCGGACGGCCCGGATTCGCCCGGACCGACTCCGGCACCCACTTTCACCGGGAGCAATGCCGCCGTCGGCAAGTGCGAGTAAAGCCATACCCAAGGCATGACCGGCAACAGAACAGATTGGGCGTATTGCCCAGTTGTAAGGGGCGTGGAATTTGTCACGGACGTCGCTGCGCGCTGAACTGGGCAGATAGTGTGACGCGATCCGGTGCTTCCGGCCCTGAGGTCGCACTGCTGGAATGAACGACCGGGCGCCTGGGGGAGGCGCCTCGTGTCGCACCCGACGGAGGACTCAAGCAACCGTGGATGCGCAAAACCGTGGGCGGGCGGAAGAAATCGATCCCGCAGACCAGTGGGTGCTCAACCCGGAGACCGGTCATTACGAATTGCGACTGGAGCAATCCGCTGGGCAATCGCCCGCGGCGCCCCGGACCCGGAAAGCCCCGTCGAGAGCACAGGCCCGTGAGCGGACCGCCGCGCCCCGGCGCGAGGTCCCGGCGCCAGCGCAGCCGGCGGGCCGCGAACGGCTCGCGCGGTGCGAACGGCTCGCGCGGTTCGGGGGGTCCGCGCGGTTCGGGCGGTTCACGCGGTTCGGGCGGTTCACGCGATTCCGGCGGCGAAGGGTCCGCCCCGCAGGCCGGCCGCCGCAAGCGCAAGGCGAAGAAGTCCGGCAAGAAGAAGGCGCTGCTGTGGACCGGCGGTGTCATGGGCTTCGTGCTCGTCGGCGTCTCGGTCGGCGCCTACCTCGTGTACGACCGCCTCAACGGGAACATCAGCTCGGTCGACGTGGGTGACGCGGCCAACGGCGGCAGCCTGAAGGACGGGCCGATCAACATTCTGATCATCGGCACGGACATTCGGACCGGCGAGGGCAACGAAGACTACGGAGACCGGGAGAACACCACCGGCCACGCCGACACGACGTTCCTCTTCCACGTCTCCGAGGACCGCACCAACGCGACGGCGCTGAGCATCCCCCGGGACCTCAAGACGGACATTCCCGACTGCCTCACCAAACAGCCGGACGGCACGGACAAGGTTATTCCGGGCAAGAAGTACACGAAGTTCAACGAGAGCTTCGGAGTGAGCGGCCGGGACCCGGGTTGCACCATGCGCACGGTCTCGGCGATCACCGGACTCCCGATCCACCACTTCATGATGGCCGACTTCAACGCGGTCAAGACGCTGACCACGGCGATCGGCGGCGTGGACGTCTGCCTGTCGAAGCCCATCAAGGACGACGACTACTCCAAGCTCGACCTGCCGGCCGGAAACCACAGCATCGAGGGCGAGGAGGCGCTCGCCTTCGTCCGGAACCGGCACGGCCTCGGCAACGAGAGCGACCTCGACCGGATCAAGATGCAGCAGCAGTTCATCGCCTCGATGATCCGCAAGATGAAAGAAGACACCCTCGGCAGCCCGAAGAGAATGCTCGACCTCGCGGACGCGGCGACCAAGGCGCTCACCGTGAACAAGGAGATCGCCGGCATTCCCGAACTGACCGGCCTGGCCAAGGAACTCGGCAAGATCAACCTCAAGAACATCACTTTCATGACGGTCCCCGTGGTCGACAATCCCGCCGAAACGGTCAAGGCAACCGTTGTCGTGGACCCCGTCAAGGCTCCGGCGGTCTTCAGCGCACTGCAGAACGACATCTCCTTCACCGAGGTGAAGGAGAAGGAGAAGGCCGCCAAGAGCAAGCAGGCAGCCCTGCTCAAGGGCGCGCGGGCCCAGGCGTCCGAGGTACGTGTCGACGTCTACAACGGCAGCGACACCCCCGGGGCCGCGCAGAGGACCCTCAACTGGCTGCAGGTCCAGAAGGGCGTGCTCAAGTCCACGAACAAGAGCAACGCCCCGGAGAAGATCGCCAAGACCACTCTTGAGTACGCGCCGAACCAGGCCGACCAGGCGCGCAAGCTCGCGGACCTGATGGGCCTGCCCGCCGAGGCACTCAAGAAGGGCACCGAGGACGCCGGGGAGATGCAGGCGATGGTCCTGACCCTGGGTGCCGACTTCAAGGGTGAAGGGGTACCCATCACCGGCCCGGTGAAGCCGCCCGAGAACGTGGACAAGGTCGAAGCGGACAAGAAGATCTGCGCCAAGTGAAACCGGGTCACCGGATGATGCGGCGCGCCTGAACAGCAGGGGGGCCAGGGGTGGGACAGAACAGCGTGCGCGGGGCGGGGACACGGCGGGATGTCCGGGACGCCGGTGACCGGAGTGAGGACGACAGCCCGTACGAGAGCGGGCCAGAGGGGGCCGGGTACAAGGGCGGTACGCCGCCGGATCCGGTGAGCACGGCCGCCGCCGGCACGGGGCCGCCCCGGCGGCGCGGCAGCGGCAAGCGGCGGACACTGCGCTGGGTCGCCTCCGTGCTGTCCCTGCTGATACTCGGCACGGCCGGCGCCGGATACCTCTACTACCGTCACCTCAACAACAACCTGAAGCGGGAAAAACTGAATCTCGGCGACAAGCCGATGGCCGAACACAAGGCCAACGCCGCAGGCCAGACCCCGCTCAACCTTCTGCTCATCGGCTCGGACGCGCGTAACTCCGACGAGAACAAGCGACTCGGCGGCGCCAGGAGCACCTTCGACAGCACGCCGCTCGCCGACGTGCAGATGCTGGTGCACGTCTCAGCCGACCGCAGCAACATCTCGGTGATCAGCATGCCGCGCGACACACTGCTGAAGATGCCCCAGTGCACGGACCCGGAAACCGGCGAGGTCTACCCGGAGACGACGAGGCCGAGGATGACCAACGAGAGCCTCGGACGCGGCGGTCCGGGGTGCACGGTCGCCACCTGGCACATGCTGACCGGCATCACCATCGACCACTTCATGATGATCGACTTCTCCGGCGTGGTCTCCATGGCGGACGCCATCGGCGGCGTTCCCGTCTGCGTCAGCGACAACGTCCGCTCCCGCAACAGCAAGGGAGAGGGCTCGGGCCTGGAGCTGAAGAAGGGCACGACCTACATCAAGGGCGAGAAGGCCCTCCAGTGGCTGCGCACCCGTTACGGCTTCGAGGACGGCACCGACCTCGCCCGCGCCCACGGCCAGCACATGTACATGAACTCGATGGTCCGCGAGCTCAAGAAGACCGAGCTCAGCGAACCGAACAAGCTGCGCAGGCTCGCCGAGTCCGCCACCCGGGCGCTCGTCGTCGACGAAGAGCTGGACACCGTCAAGAAGCTGTACGACCTGGGCGAGGAGCTCAAGAAGGTCCCGACGGCCCGGATCACCATGACCACCATGCCGTCGGTGCCGGAGGGCAGCAGGGTCCTTCCCAAGCCGGACGAGGCCGAGCTGCTCTTCAAGATGGTCCGCGAGGACACCCCGCTGGACGGCAGGGCCTCGAAGAAGCAGAAGCCGAAGGCCTCCGATGACCCGGCCGCGCCCGACGCGGAGATCGGCGTGATGGTGCGGAACGGCACCTACACGGCCGCTCTCGGAGCGGCGGCGGGGCGCGCCACTGAAGTCGTCGACGTCCTCACGGAGAAGGGGTTCACGCAGGCGAAGGCCGACGCCCAGCGCACCCCGCAGGAGCGGACGACGGTGTACTTCCCGAGCGTCGACCTGGAGGGCGACGCCCAGGCGGTCGCCAAGTCGCTGGGGCTGCCGGTGAGTTCGGCGAAGCGGTCCACCGAGGTCTCGGGGGTCACGCTCGTCGTGGGCGCGGACTGGCGTACCGGCAGTACGTACCCCGAGTCCGCGGCGGAGGACGACGGCAAGGACAAGGAAGAGACCCTCAAGTCCGCCCGCGCGCTGAGCGGCGACGACACCGGCGCCTGCATGAAGGTACAGCCCGGCTTCACCTGGTAGCCGACGCTGTGACGGGGAAGCCCCCGGGCCGCGCGGATCGCGCGCCCGGGGGCTTCCCCGTCGTACGTGTACGCGGCTACGCCTGAGTCTGCGCCTCGGTCCCGGCGTGCCGGACCGCCGGGCGGCGGCTCGCGATGACCTTCTTCGCGAGCGAGCGCGGGCTCGTCAGGAAGCCGTAGCCCCACGACATGTGCATGGTCGCCAGGGCGACGGGGATCTGTGCCCGGGCCTTCAGCGACAGCCCCTTGCCGGCCGGGACCGAGCCCGCCACGATCGCGGCCAGGTAACCGGCCGGGACGACGAAGCCCCACGGCGTGAGGGCGGCCCCGACGACGGTGCCCGCGGCGATCGCGCAGACGGCGGCCGGCGGCGCGAGGTAGCGCAGGTTGATCGAACCGGCGTGGTAGCGGGCGACGACATGGCGCCAGCGCCCGTAGTCCTTGTACTGCTTGGCGAGGGCCTTGACGGAGGGGCGGGGGCGGTACTGGACCCTCAGCTCGGGCGAGAACCAGATCAGGCCGCCCGCCTCGCGGATGCGGAAGTTCAGCTCCCAGTCCTGGGCGCGGATGAACTCCTCGTTGTAGCCGTCCTGCTGTTCGAGGGCCTCGCGCCGGAAGACGCCCAGGTACACGGTCTCGGCGGGCGCGGCCTCGCCTCCCGTGTGGAACGCCGCGTTGCCGACGCCGATCTTCGTGGTCATCGCGGCCGCGACCGCGTCCTCCCAGGCGTTCTCGCCCTCGGCGTGCATGATGCCGCCGACGTTCTGCGCGCCGGTCTCCTCCAGGAGACGGACGGCGGTCGCGATGTAGTTCGGCGAGAGCATGCCGTGGCCGTCGACCCGTACGACGACGGGGTGCCGGGATGCCTTGATGGCGGCGTTCAGCGCCGCGGGGGTGCGGCCGGTGGGGTTCGGGACGGTGCGGACGCGGGGGTCCTCGCGCACCAGCTCGGCGGCGATCTCCTCGGTGCGGTCCGAGGACGGGCCGATCGCGATCACCACCTCCATCTCGCCGTCGTACTCCTGCTCCAGGATGTGGCGGACCGAGTTGCGCAGATGCCGCTCCTCATTGAGGACCGGCATGATCACGGAGACTGCGGGTGTGGCGTTCATATCAGGGGTCACGTTACCGCGAATGGGGGACGCGGACGCGCGGCGGTCATGTCACTGCCCGGGACGTAGATCGTATGGGCTTACGTTGCTCACTTCTCCCCTCTCCCCTCTCCCCTCTCCCCTCTCCCCCTCGCCTTCGCGGAGGTGTCCCACGTGCCCACGCCGCCCCCTCCACAGCCCCGTACGCGGCAGGGCCGCGACCGGAGGCAGGACGAGCGTCCGCGGTGGTCGACGCGCCTGGTCACCGCGGTCTCGGTCCTGGTGCTGTGCGCCGGCGGCATCGGACACGCCGTGGTGACCCGCATGGAGACCGGCATCGAGCGGGTCGATCCGTTCAAGGACATGAAGAACCGTCCCGTGGGGGGCCACGGCACGAACATCCTGCTCGTCGGCACCGACGGCCGCGACAGGATCACGTCCGGGGAGAAGCGGAAGTACCGGCTGGGCGGCGCGCCCTGCCACTGCACCGACACGATCATGGTGGTGCACATCTCCGCGGACAGGAAGCGCGCGAGCATCGTGAGCCTGCCGCGCGACAGCTACGCGGAGGTGCCCGAGCACACCGACCGGTCCACGGGCGAGCACCACGACGCCCACACCGTGAAGATCAACGCGGCGTACGCGGAGGGCGGCCCGCACCTGACGGTGCGGACCGTGGAGCACATGACGAAGGTGAAGATCGACCACTACCTGGAGCTCGACTTCACCAGCTTCATGAAGACGGTGGACGTGCTCGGCGGGGTGGAGATCTGCACGGCCCGCCCGCTCAGGGACCGCTACACCGGCCTCGACCTGCCCGCCGGCACCCACCGGCTGAACGGCGGCCAGGCACTCCAGTACGTCCGCTCCCGGCACATCGACGGGGCGTCCGACTTCGGCCGCATGCAGCGCCAGCAGCGCTTCCTCGCCGCTCTGATCGCCAGGGCCACCGGGAGCCGCGTCCTGCTGAACCCGGTGAAGTTCCGGGAGGTGACGTCCGCGCTGCTCTCCTCCGTCCGCGCGGACAAGGGTTTCGGTACGGAGGAGATGCTCGCCCTGGGGCAGGCGATGCGCGGCTTCACACCCGCGTCGTCGGAGTTCACGTCCGTACCGGTCGCGGGCATCAACCCGCCCGTCAGGGGCATCGGCTCGACGGTGAAGTGGGACGAGGCGAAGGCGAAGAAGCTCTTCCAGTCGCTGCGCGACGACAAGCCGCTCGCTTCGCACCTCCCGGAGAAGGCGGGGTCGTCGCTCGTCGACGTACCGCCGCGGCAGATCGCCGTGCAGGTCTACAACGGGACGTCGGTCCGGGGTCTGGGCAGGCGCGTGGACGACGCGCTGCGCTCCGCCGGGTTCAAGACCACCCGCACGCCCAGCGACGCCGAGCTGGACGACGTACGGCGCACGATCGTCATGTACGACCCGCGCTGGGACCGCTCGGCGAAATCGCTGCAGGCCGCGCTGCCCGGGTGCGAACTGCGGGCGGTGGACGGGCAGGGCGAACTGCTGAAGGTGATGGCGGGCACGGACTTCAAGAAGGTGCGGCCGGTACGGGCGGACGATCCGCACCAGGGCAGGCCCGCCGCGGTCACCGGCGACCAGGTGCTCTGCCCGTGACCGGCCGCGCCGGTCCTCGCGTCGGTCCTCCGTGCCGGTCCTCCGCGTCAGCCCTCGCGTCCAGGCCCTCGGCGGCGCGCCTGTCCCGCAGCTCCTTGATCGCGCGGCGCCGCGCGAGGCGGTGCGTGCGCCGGATCTGGGCCTCCTGGTAGCGGCGCCGGTCGCGCTCCGTCTCGGGGACGACCGGCGGCACGCGGCGGGGCTTGCCGTCCGCGTCGACGGCGGCGAACACGAGGTAGGCGCTGCCGACCTGCGTGGCCGGGGTCGACTCGTTCCAGCGCTCGGCCAGGACCCGTACTCCGACCTCCATCGAGGACCGGCCCGTCCAGTTGACCTGGGCTTTCACGTGGACCAGGTCCCCTACGCGCACCGGCTCCAGGAAGACCATCTCGTCCATGGACGCGGTGACGGCAGGCCCGCCGGAATGCCGGCCGGCGACGGCGCCCGCCGCGTCGTCCACCAGCTTCATGATCACGCCGCCGTGCACCGTACCGAGGAGGTTGGTGTCACTGCCGGTCATGATGTGGCTGAGCGTGGTGCGGGACGCGGAGGTGGGCTTGCCCGGAATATCGCCCGTCTGAAGTGTTCCGGTCGGAATGTGGGCCTGATCTGTCATGCCCTCCACCTTATGCGGGGGCTTGCACGGGGGTGCATTGCATCAGGACTGCAACAGCCCTGACCCGATTTCCCACCCGCCCTGTAAGCGGCCCACCCCTTGCCTGCACACTGTTCCGCATGAGCGACTGGCCCGACGGATGGACCAACGACCGCGGCGACCGGCACGGACGCGGCAGCGGCAGCGCGCAGCCCGAGGGCGCGCGCGTGATGCGAGCATGTGCAGCGCGGCCAGGTCCCGCCGCAGCCCGCCGCCCCCCGTGCCCCCCCGCGCCTCCGGCCCACGGTCCGGTGCCGGCGCAGCCGCAGGGGTACGACGACGTGCCTACGGCCCGGGCGGCTACGGCCAGGCGCACGGCGACGACGGCTACAACACGGGCCAGGTCTACGGCGGCGGACGCATGTCTTCCGGCGGCCGGGGCCCCCGTCCGCCGCGTGGCGGCCCGGCGCCCGACTGGGGGCGCCGGATCAAGCTCGGGTCGCTGACGCTGGTCGTCGTGCTCCTCGCCGTCTCCATCGGTACGTACTTCTGGGCGGACTCCAAGCTCAAGCGCGAGGTCGACCTGGCGAAGGTCATCGACCGGCCCGAGGAGGGCGACGGCACCAATTACCTGATCGTGGGCTCGGACAGCCGCGAGGGCATGAGCGCCGACGACAAGAAGAAGCTGCACACCGGGTCGGCCGAGGGCAAGCGGACCGACTCGATGATGATCCTGCACGACGGCTCCAACGGCCCGACGCTCATCTCCCTGCCGCGCGACTCCGACGTGGAGATCCCGTCCTTCGTGGGCTCGGAGTCCGGCAAGAAGTTCCCGGCCCAGGGCCGGCGCGTGAAGCTGAACGCGGCGTACGCCGAGGACGGCCCCGAGCTGCTGGTCCGTACCGTCGAGCACAACACCGGTCTGCGCATCGACCACTACGTCGAGATCGGCTTCGCCGGCTTCGCCAACATCGTGGACGCGATCGGCGGGGTGGAGATGGACATCCCGAAGGCGTTCAAGGACAAGAAGTCGGGCGCCGACTTCCAGGCCGGCAAGCAGACCCTCGACGGCGAGCAGTCGCTGGCCTTCGTCCGCACGCGGTACGCCTTCGCGGGCAGCGACCTGGACCGTACGAAGAACCAGCAGAAGTTCCTGGCGGCGCTGGCGAGCCAGACGGCGACGCCCGGCACGGTCCTCAACCCGTTCAGGCTCTACCCGACGATGGGCGCCGGCCTGGACACGCTCATCGTCGACAAGGACATGAGCCTGTGGTCCCTGGGCCAGATGTTCTTCGCGATGAAGGGCGTCACGGGCGGCGACGGCACGTCGATGAACATGCCGATCTCGGGCAGCAACGGCGGCAACCTGGTCTGGGACAAGGCCAAGGTCGCGCAGCTCGTGGAGCAGCTGAAGAACGACGAGAAGGTCACCGTCACCGGCAACTGACCGGTCACGCGGAAGGGGCCCGGACGGATCACCGTCCGGGCCCCTTCGTCGTGCGTGACGTTCGTCGTGCGTGACGTTCGTCGTGCGTGACGTTCGTCGTGCGTTACGACAGGTTGCGGGCCATGACGATCCGCTGAACCTGGTTCGTGCCCTCGTAGATCTGCGTGATCTTCGCGTCGCGCATCATGCGCTCGACCGGGTAGTCGCGGGTGTAGCCGTAGCCGCCGAGGAGCTGGACGGCGTCCGTGGTGGCCTCCATGGCGACGTCGGAGGCGAAGCACTTCGCCGCCGCGCCGAGGTAGGTGAGGTCGGCGTCGCCGCGCTCGGAGGCGGCGGCGGCCTGGTAGGTGAGGGCCCGGGCGGCGGAGATCTTCATCGCCATGTCGGCGAGCATGAACTGCACGCCCTGGAAGTCACCGATCGGCTTGCCGAACTGCTTGCGCTCCTGGACGTAGCCCTTGGCGTAGTCGAGCGCGCCCTGGGCGATGCCGAGGGCCTGGGCCGCGATGGTGATGCGGGTGTGGTCCAGGGTCTTCATCGCCGTGGCGAAGCCGGTGCCCTCCTCGCCGATCATGCGGTCGGCGGGGATGCGGACGTTGTCGAGGTAGACCTCGCGGGTCGGCGAGCCCTTGATGCCGAGCTTCTTCTCCGGGGCGCCGAAGGAGACGCCCTCGTCGGACTTCTCGACGACGAAGGCGCTGATGCCCTTGGAGCGCTTCGTCGGGTCGGTGACGGCCATGACGGTGTAGTACTCGCTGACGCCGGCGTTGGTGATCCACCGCTTCACGCCGTTGAGGACGTAAGTGTCGCCGTCGCGGACCGCCTTGGTCTTCATGCCCGCCGCGTCGGAACCCGCGTCCGGCTCGGAGAGGCAGTACGAGAACATGCCCTCGCCCCTGGCGAGCGGCGCCATGTACTTCTTCTTCAGCTCTTCGCTGCCGGAGAGGATGACCGGGAGCGAGCCGAGCTTGTTGACCGCCGGGATCAGGGAGGAGGAGGCGCAGACGCGCGCGACCTCCTCGATGACGATGACGGTGGCCAGCGCGTCGGCGCCCGCGCCGCCGTAGGCCTCCGGGACGTGGATGGCCTGGAGGTCGTTGGCGACCAGGGCGTCCAGCGCCTCCTGCGGGAAGCGGGCCTCCTCGTCGACCGCCGCGGCGTACGGCGCGATCTTCGCCTCGGCGAGCGAGCGGACCGCGTCACGGAGCATGTCGTGCTCTTCGGACGGGCGGTACAGGTCGAAATCAGGCGAGCCTGCCAAGGTCTCTCACTCCCCAAGAATGCTAACTACCGTTAAGTAACCCAATTTTAGTGGGCGCCCCGCCCCCAGGGATACGTGAGTTTGCCGACAGAGGCGCGATACGGGAAAACGTCCCCGCCGGCGGGCGCGACTATGCTCGGGCGGCGAATGTCTGCCCGTACCTTCCTGGAGCACTACATGGCCCTCAAGATCACCGTGATCGGCACCGGCTACCTCGGCGCCACCCACGCCGCGGCCATGGCTGAGCTGGGCTTCGAAGTCCTCGGCCTCGATGTCGTGCCCGAGAAGATCGAGATGCTGGCGGCCGGCCGGGTCCCCATGTACGAACCCGGACTCGAAGAGCTGCTGCGCAAGCACGTCGCGGGGATCGAGGGGTCGACCGGGCGGCTGCGCTTCACGACGTCGTGGGAGGAGGTCGGCGCGTTCGGCGACGTGCACTTCGTGTGCGTGAACACGCCGCAGAAGCACGGCGAGTACGCGTGCGACATGAGTTACGTCGACTCCGCCTTCGCCTCGCTCGCGCCGCAGCTGACCCGGCCCGCCCTCGTCGTCGGCAAGTCCACGGTCCCGGTCGGCAGCGCCGCCCGGCTCGCGGAGCTGCTCGCGGAGCTGGCGCCCGTGGGAGCCGACGCGGAGCTCGCGTGGAACCCGGAGTTCCTGCGCGAGGGGTTCGCCGTGCAGGACACGCTGCACCCGGACCGGATCGTGGTGGGGGTGGAGAGCGAGCGCGCCCAGAAGCTGCTGCGCGAGGTGTACGCCGGTCCGATCGAGGAGGGCTCGCCGTTCGTGGTGACGGACTTCCCGACGGCCGAGCTGGTGAAGACGTCCGCCAACTCCTTCCTGGCGACGAAGATCTCGTTCATCAACGCCATGGCGGAGGTGTGCGAGGCCGCCGACGGCGACGTGGTGAAGCTGGCCGAGGCGATCGGGTACGACGAGCGGATCGGGAAGAAGTTCCTGCGGGCCGGGATCGGCTTCGGCGGCGGCTGCCTGCCGAAGGACATCCGGGCGTTCATGGCGCGCGCCGGTGAGCTGGGCGCCGACCAGGCCCTGACCTTCCTGCGCGAGGTCGACTCGATCAACATGCGCCGGCGCGGGCACATGGTCGAGCTGGCGCGCGAGGCGGTCGGCGGCAGCGGCGGGTTCCTGGGCAAGCGGGTCGCGGTGCTGGGCGCCACGTTCAAGCCGGACTCGGACGACGTACGGGACTCGCCGGCGCTCAATGTCGCCGGGCAGATCCACCTCCAGGGCGGCCAGGTCACGGTCTACGACCCGAAGGGCATGGAGAACGCGCAGCGTCTCTTCCCGACCCTCGGGTACGCCCCGACCGCGCTCGAAGCGGTGCGCGGCGCGGATGTGGTGCTGCACCTGACGGAGTGGCGCGAGTTCCGGGAGCTGGACCCGGTGGAGCTGGGCGAGGCGGCTTCGGTACGGCTGATCCTGGACGGGCGCAACGCGCTGGATCCGGAGCTGTGGCGCGAGGCGGGCTGGACGTACCGGGCCATGGGGCGGCCGAAGGCGTAGCGGCGGTCGGTGTTCCGACGAGGGCGCCTCCCGCGCGGGGGGCGCCCTCTTACGTTTTCGCGCGGCCGGCGCGGTACTTGCGCATCGTGGCCCGGCTGCCGCAGACCGCCATCGAGCACCAGCGGCTCCGGCCCGCCGGACTGCGGTCGTAGTACGCCCACCGGCAGCCCTCGGCCTCGCACGCCTTGAGGCGCGGCCAGGTCCCCTCGGCGGTCGCCGTCGCGATGGCCGCGGCGATGCGCGAGGCCAGGGCGTCCGGGTCCGCCGGGGCGCAGGGCGGCCGCGCCCGTGCCGTCCACCGTGACCAGCAGCGGGGCCGTCGCCGGCAGCCGGTCGGGCCCGGACGTTCGGCGCCCGAGGGGACGCCCCGGCGCGGACCGGCCCCGAAGCCCCCGCACCCCGCCCCGTCGTCCTACCCGTCCAGCTCGCTCAGCGTCGCCTTCGACGGGGGGAGGTGCCGGAGCCCCGCAGCCTACCGACTCCGCGTCGCGCAGGGCCCGTACCGCGTTGTGCCAGGTCAGCTTCGCCAGGTCGGCGTCCGACCACCCGCGCCGCAGCAGCTCCGCGACCAGGTTCGGATAGCCGGCCACGTCCTCCAGGCCGGCCGGGGTGAAGGCCGTCCCGTCGTAGTCGCCGCCGATGCCGATGTGGTCCACGCCCGCGACCTCGCGCATGTGGTCCAGGTGGTCGGCCACCGTGGCCACCGTCGCGACCGGCCGCGGGTTCGCCTCCTCGAAGGCGTGCTGCACCTTCATCGCCTCCGCCGTCATTTCCAGGTGGTGGAAGCCGTGCGCGCGCATGTTCTCGTCCGCGCGCCGCGTCCACTCCACCGCCTCCGGCAGCACGAACTTCGGCACGAACGTCACCATCGCCACTCCCCCGTTGCCCGGGAGCAGCTCCAGCACGTCGTCGGGGACATTGCGCGGGTGGTCGCACACCGCCCGCGCCGACGAGTGCGAGAAGATCACCGGAGCCACCGAGGTGGCCAGCGCCGCCCGCATCGTCGTGGCCGCCACGTGGGACAGGTCCACCAGCATGCCGACGCGGTTCATCTCGCGGACCACCTCGTGGCCGAACGGCGAGAGCCCGCCGACCCCCGGCTCGTCCGTGGCCGAGTCCGCCCACGCGATGTTGTCGTTGTGCGTCAGGGTCATGTACCGGACGCCCAGCGTGTGCAGCGCCCGCAGCGTGGCCAGGGAGTTGTTGATCGAGTGCCCGCCCTCGGCACCCATCAACGACGCGATCCGCCCGGCACCCCGCGCCGCCTCCATCTCGTCCGCCGTCGTCGCCCGCGCCAGATCGCCCGGGTAGCGCGCCAGAAGCTGACCGACGACGTCGATCTGCTCCAGCGTCGCGCTCACCGCCCGGTCCCCCGCCAGGTCGGAGCGTACGTACACGGACCAGAACTGCGCGCCCACGCCCCCCGCCCGCAGGCGGGGGATGTCGGTGTGGAGGCAGGCCGACTGGTCGGCGGCGATGTCGCGCCGGTCCAGGTCGTACCGGACCTGCTCGCGCAGCGCTCTCAGGTCGTTGTGACCGTCGACCACCGGGTGCGCGGCGAGCAGCTCGCGCGCCCGGTCGGTCAGCCGGCCGTGCTCCACGGGCGTCACTTGCCGAAGCCGAACGAGTCCGCGCCCAGCGCCTTCGCGCGCAGCCGCTTGCCCTTCTCCGTCGCCTGGTCGTTGAGCTCCTGCTGGAACTCCCGCATACGGCTGAGGATTTCGGGGTCGTGCGCCGCGAGCATGCGCGTCGCCAGCAGCCCCGCGTTGCGCGCCCCCGCCACCGACACCGTGGCCACCGGCACACCGGCCGGCATCTGCACGATGGACAGGAGCGAGTCCATCCCGTCGAGGTACTTGAGCGGGACCGGTACGCCGATGACCGGCAGCGGCGTGACCGAGGCCAGCATGCCCGGCAGGTGCGCCGCGCCGCCCGCGCCCGCGATGATCACCTTGAGGCCGCGGCCGTCCGCCTCCTCGCCGTACGCGATCATCTCGCGCGGCATCCGGTGCGCCGAGACGACGTCGACCTCGTACGGAATCGAGAACTCGTCCAGGGCCTTGGCCGCCGCCTCCATGACGGGCCAGTCGGAGTCCGACCCCATCACGATGCCGACTACGGGAGCGGAAGCAGCAGGGGTCGTCATTCGGTGATCGTTCCTCGCAGGTAGCCGGCGGCGTGACGGGCGCGCTCCAGCGCGTCGTCGAGGTCGTCGCCGTAGGTGTTGACGTGGCCGACCTTGCGGCCGGGCTTCACGTCCTTTCCGTACATGTGGATCTTGAGCTGCGGGTCGCGCGCCATGCAGTGCAGGTACGCCTGGTACATGTCCGGGTAGTCGCCGCCGAGGACGTTCGCCATGACCGTCCACTTCGCGCGCGGGCGCGGATCGCCGAGCGGCAGGTCCAGGACGGCCCTGACGTGGTTCGCGAACTGCGACGTCATCGCGCCGTCCTGCGTCCAGTGGCCCGAATTGTGCGGGCGCATCGCCAGCTCGTTGACGAGGATGCGGCCGTCCGTCGTCTCGAAGAGCTCGACGGCGAAGTGGCCGACGACGCCGAGCTCCTTCGCGATGCGCAGCGCCAGGGTCTGCGCCTGCCCGCCGAGCTCCTCGGAGAGGCCGGGCGCCGGGGCGATCACGGTGTCGCAGACGCCGTCGACCTGCCGCGACTCGACGACCGGGTAGGCGACGGCCTGGCCGTGCGGGGAGCGGACGATGTTCGCCGCCAGTTCCCGTACGAAGTCGACCTTCTCCTCGGCGAGGACGGGGACGCCGGCCCTGAAGGGCTCCTCGGCGTCCTCCTCGCCGCGTACGAACCAGACGCCCTTGCCGTCGTATCCGCCGCGAACGGTCTTCAGGATCACCGGGAAGCCGCCGGTCTCGGCGGCGAACGCCGCCGCGTCCGCCGGGTCGCTCACGATGCGGTGGCGCGGGCAGGGCGCTCCGATCTCCATGAGCTTCGCTCGCATCACGCCCTTGTCCTGGGCGTGCACCAGTGCGTCGGGTCCCGGCCGGACGGGGATGCCGTCCGCCTCCAGGGCCCGCAGGTGCTCGGTCGGGACGTGCTCGTGATCGAAGGTGATCACGTCGCAGCCGCGCGCGAAGTCACGCAGCGTGTCCAGATCGCGGTAGTCGCCGACGACGACGTCGCTGACGACCTGGGCCGCCGAGTCCTGGGGTGTGTCACTGAGGAGCTTGAATCTGATACCGAGGGGGATACCGGCCTCGTGGGTCATACGGGCGAGCTGACCGCCACCGACCATGCCGACTACGGGGAACGTCACTCCTCCAGGGTATCCGCAGGCCCCCGGCCCCCTGTCCGCGCGCCCGCCGACTCACCCCCTCACCCGCTGTCACGGGTCCGGCACGTCTTCGACGGCGCCCACGGACATCCTGGAGGGCCGCTGGTTAGCATGGCTGGGTCGACAGCACCGACCGGCCGTCGACCACGGGGCGACACCAACCGAAACGGGGCTGAGCGATCACCATGAGTGGACGGGACGGCGGCCCTTTGCGAAGGCGCCTGGAGCGGTTCGGGCGCGAATTCGCGAAGTTCGGCGCGATCGGCGGTCTGGGGCTCCTCGTCGACCTCGGCGTCTTCAACCTCCTGCGCCACCTCACGGACGTTCCCGTCGTGCGGGCGAGCATCGCCGCCACGGTGGTCGCGATCGGTTTCAACTACCTGGGCTTCCGCTACTTCACGTACCGCGAGCGCGACAAGAACCGCAGGACCAGGGAGCTCACGCTCTTCCTGCTGTTCAGCCTGGCCGGCCTGGTGATCCAGAGCGGGGTGCTGTACACCGCGACGTACGGCTTCGGCTGGGACAGCCCGCTCCAGAGCAACGCCTTCAAGTTCCTCGGCATCGGCATCGCGACCGTCTTCCGCTTCTGGTCGTACCGCACCTGGGTCTTCCGGAAGCTGCCCGAGCCCGACGCCGTGGAGAGCGACGACATAGCGGACATGGAGCCCGGCTCCGTGGAGACCGGCGCCGTGAAGGCCGCGGAGTCGGATCCGCTCCTGGACGCCCGCGCCCCGCGGGTCCCCGCCGACCGCGTCGTCTGACCGCCGGCCGCGTCACCTGACCGTCGGCTCCGGCTCCTGCCTGGGGCGCGTCACCCTGCTCAGGAAGAGCGCGAACACCGGCGGCTGCTGCTGGAGCATCTCCAGACGGCCGCCGTCCGCCTCCGCCAGGTCACGTGCGACGGCCAGGCCGATTCCCGTCGAGTTGCGGCCGCTGATGGACCGCTCGAAGATCCGCGCACCGAGGTCGGCGGGCACCCCCGGGCCCTCGTCGGTCACCTCGATGACGGCCTGGTTGCCGGTGACGCGGGTACGCAGGGCGACCGTACCGCCACCGTGCATCAGGGAGTTCTCGATCAGCGCGGCCAGCACCTGGGCGACCGCGCCCGGCGTGCCGACGGCCTGCATGCCGTGCTTGCCCGAGTGCACGATGGCCCGGCCCGCGCTGCGGTAGGCCGGGCGCCACTCCTCGATCTGCTGCTTGACGACCTCGTCGAGGTCGAAGACGACGGCGGAGCCCGTGCGCGGGTCGCGGGAATCGGTGAGCAGCCGCTGCACGACGTCGGTGAGCCGCTCGACCTGCGTCAGCGCGATCGTCGCCTCCTCCTTCACCGTGTCCAGGTCCTCGGTGAGGGTGATCTCCTCCAGCCGCATGGAGAGCGCGGTCAGCGGCGTGCGGAGCTGGTGGGAGGCGTCGGCGGCGAGCCGGCGCTCGGCGGTCAGCATCCGGGCGATCCGCTCGGCGCTGGAGTCGAGCACGTCGCGACCCGGTCGAGCTCGGGCACGCCGTACCGCTTGTGGCGGGGACGCGGATCGCCGGAGCCGAGGCGTTCGGCGGTCTCGGCGAGGTCGGTGAGCGGGGAGGCGAGCCGGTTGGCCTGGCGTACGGCGAGGAGGACCGCGGCGATCACGGCGAGCAGCGCCACCGCGCCGATGATCAGCAGCGTACGGCCGACCTCGTCGGTGACGGTGGAGCGGGACTCCTGGACGGTGACCTTCTCGCCGGACCCGCTCCGCGCGACGCCCTCGATGACGCTGCCCTCGGGGCGCTCGCCGATCTCGATGGGGGCGCGGCCCGGGATGTCGATGCGGGCGTACCGCCGGGGGTCGATCTGCTCGCCCAGCGCCCCCGGGTTGACGCTCTCCTCACCGAGGAGACGGCTCTCCACGACGCTGATCAGGCGCAGCGCCTCGGAGTCGACGCTCTCCTGGGCGCTGTTGCTGATGGTGCGGGTCTCCACGATGACCAGGGAGACGCCGAAGACTGCGATGACGACGAGCACCACGGCGAGCGTGGAGTTGATCAGGCGGCGGCGCATGGCTGTGTGTGTACGTCAGCTCTTCTCGAAGCGGAAGCCGACGCCCCGCACGGTGGCGATGTAGCGCGGGTTGGCGGCGTCGTCGCCGAGCTTCTTGCGGAGCCACGAGATGTGCATGTCGAGGGTCTTGGTCGACGACCACCAGGTGGTGTCCCAGACCTCGCGCATCAGCTGGTCGCGGGTGACGACCCGGCCGGCGTCCCGGACGAGGACCCGCAGCAGGTCGAACTCCTTGGCGGTGAGCTGGAGTTCCTCCTCGCCCATCCAGGCGCGGTGCGACTCGACGTCGATCCGCACGCCGTGGGTGGCGGGCGCGGGGGCGTGGTCGCCGGCGCCGCGCCGCAGGAGGGCCCGTACGCGGGCGAGGAGCTCGGCGAGACGGAACGGCTTGGTGACGTAGTCGTCGGCGCCGGCGTCGAGGCCGACGACGGTGTCCACCTCGTCGGCGCGGGCGGTCAGCACCAGGATCGGGATGGTGTGACCCTCGGCGCGCAGCCGGCGGGCGACCTCCAGGCCGTCCATGCCGGGCAGCCCCAGGTCGAGCACGACCAGGTCGACGCCGCCCTGGAGGCCGGCGTCGAGCGCGGACGGACCGTCCTCGCGCACCTCGACCTCGTAACCCTCCCGACGCAGGGCGCGGGCCAGTGGCTCCGAGATGGATGCGTCGTCCTCGGCGAGCAGTACACGGGTCATGGAGTGATGGTAGTCCGCGAGAGGTACGGGAGTGGTCGATCACCGAGTGATCGTTCCGGCCTGCGCCCCTGGGATGCGATCCTGGTATCGACCTTCGAATCAGGCCCCTTGGTTCCAATGTCACCTGTGATCCATCTCTCAACCTCTTCCATACGGGGCACTGTCGTGACGTATGGTGGCGAGACTGCTTTATCACGACTTGGGGACCTTTGGTTGTCCTACACGCCGAAGGTCTCTTTTTCTGTGCGGGGTTGGCGCTGCCGGCCCGGCAGGGAACGACCTTTGGGCCGGGCCCCTCACGCGATGGCACGCGGGGGGAGTTGATCCTGGCGCGGACTGCTCCGCGTCGGTGCCGGCCGCCCCCCACCGGGCGCGTATCCGCTCACGAGGCGGACGCGTCCCGAGCAAGCAAGGATCGACCATGGCGTCCAGCCTGACGAAGGACACCCCCGAGGCCGCCCCGGGTGGGAAGACCTTCCTCGGCCACCCCCTCGGCCTGCCCATCCTCTTCCTGACGGAGATGTGGGAGCGGTACAGCTTCTACGGGATGCGCGCGCTGCTCGTGCTCTACCTCTCGGCCACGGTGGCCGACGGCGGTCTGGGCTTCGACACGGCCACGGCCGTCGCGATCTACAGCGTGTACAACGCGATGGTCTACCTGCTCGCCCTTCCCGGCGGCTGGTTCGGCGACCGCGTCTGGGGCGCCCGCAAGACCGTGGCCGTGTCCGGCACGATCATCATGGTCGGGCACTTCCTGCTGGCCGTGCCGCTGGAGATCTCGTTCTTCGCCGGTCTGGTGCTCATCGCGGCCGGCTCGGGCCTGCTCAAGGCCAACATCTCCACGATGGTCGGCCACCTGTACCCGGACAAGAACGACCCGCGTCGTGACGGCGGCTTCACCATCTTCTACATGGGCATCAACCTCGGTGCCTTCATCGCGCCGCTGACCATCGGCTACGTCGGCCAGCAGGTCAACTGGCACTACGGCTTCGCCATGGCCGGCGTCGGCATGGCCCTGGGCCTCGTCTGCTTCCTCCTGGGCTCCCGCACCCTGGCCAAGGAGAGCAACCTCGTCCCGGCCCCGCTCTCCGACGTCGAGCGGGCCGCCGTCATCAAGAAGGTGCTGATCTGGCTGGCGGTCGCGGCCGTCGCGTACGGCATCGTCGGCGGCAGCGGTTCGTTCACCATCGACTGGGTGCTGTGGCCGCTGACCATCCTGGGCCTGGTGCTGCCCGCGTACTACATCTTCCGCGTCAAGCGCGACCCCGAGCTCGACGCCGTCGAGAAGTCCCGCATGTCGGCCTACGTCTGGTTCTTCGTCGCCGCCGCCGTCTTCTGGGGCATCTACGACCAGACCGGTTCCACGCTGAGCCTGTTCGCCGAGAGGAACACCGCCACCGACCTGTTCGGATTCGACTTCCCGGCCAGCTGGTTCCAGTCGCTCAACCCGCTGTACGTGATGGCTCTGGCCCCGGTCTTCGCCTGGGTCTGGGTGGCGCTCAACCGCCGCTCCAAGGAGCCGAGCACGCTGGTGAAGTTCGCCTTCGGCCTGGTGCTCGTCGGCCTCTCCTTCGGCGTGATGATGCTGGCGCAGACCGAGGCCGCGCGGGCGGCGCGATGGTCACCCCGCTGTGGCTGGCCGCCGTGTACCTCCTCCAGACGGTCGGCGAGCTGACCCTCTCTCCGGTCGGCCTGTCACTCACGACAAAGCTGGCCCCTGCGAAGTACGCGAGCCAGATGATGGGTGTCTGGTTCCTGGCCGTGACGGCCGGCGACTCGGTCATCGCGCTGCTCCAGCTGCTGGGCGCGCCGACGGACACCGAGTTCTGGTTCGCCAGCCAGGGCGCGCTCGCCGTCCTCGCCGGCGTCGCGATCTTCATGTACCGCAAGAAGGTCCAGCCGCTCATGGGCGGCGTGCACTGACACGCTGAAGAAGGAAGGGCCGCCGCACCGACTCGGTGCGGCGGCCCTTCTCGTTCACGACGTGTGCGAGGCGTTGTCCGGCCGCGCATCCGGCGGGACACCCCGCCTCCGGGCAAGAAGAAAGTGCACGCCGGGCCGGCGTGCACCAGAAGGACCGTGAACCGCCGGTACGGCGGGCTACGCAGGAGCGGCGAGTTCCGCCCAGACCGTCTTGCCGGGGGAATCCTGATTCCGCTCGACCCCCCAGTCGAGACACAGCCGCTGCACGATGAACATGCCGTGGCCGCCGGGCCGTCCCGCCCGGTGCGGCGTACGCGGGGCCGGCTGGCCCGGGCCGCGGTCGACGACCTCCAGGCGCAGCACCTTGCGGTCGCACGCGACGCGCAGCTCTTCCGGCCCCTCGGCGTGCAGGCAGGCGTTGGTGACCAGTTCGGAGACGACCAGCAGGACGTCCTCGGCGGCGGCCCGCCGGTCGGCCGACGAAGCGGGGAGCCAGCCCCAGTCGTACAGCGCCTGGCGGGTGAAGTCGCGAGCCAGCGGCACGATGCCGCTGGCACTGCTCAGCGCCAGGGAACGCGCCTGGTCGGTGGCGGACACGGCAGAGGCCGAGCTGTGGCTCGCAGCCTCCGGGCCGAGATCGCCCGACCGAGGCTGCCGGGTGGTGCTCATCAGCGCTTCACCTCACCGATTCGCCAATTCATCAATTCATCACTGCAGGAACATGGGAGCTTTCGGAGCCCCGGAGGTCGTCGGGGTCAGAGACCTCCTGCCCGGCCGAACGGTGAGAACACCCACTTTTTCGGGACGGACGTGTGACACGGGCAATCAACCGGTCGGCAGGAGGCGCCGCACGGGTCGGAATTCAGTCTTCCATCGCGGCTTCGAGCGTCTCGTGGATCGTGAAGACGGCCTCGGCCCCGGTGATCTCGAAGACCCTGGCCACCACCGGCTGCATCCCGGCCAAGTGGACCCCTCCCCCGGCCTCTTCGGCCTTGAGGCGAGCACCGAGCAGCACGTTGAGCCCGGTGGAATCGCAGAAATCGAGCGACGAGCAGTCGATGACCAGGCGCGAACGCCCCGCTTCGACCGCGTTTTCCAGAGGCTCGCGGAGCAGCTCGGCGGTGTGGTGGTCCAGCTCACCCGCCGGCGTGACAATCTCGCTCCGGCCCTCGGTCCGAACTGCGACCCGGAGCCGACCCCGGTTCGCGCTGCCGACCGTCCCGCGCTCCATGCCCGTCTCGTCTCTCTTCGCAGTCGTGGCTGTCATTGACGTGCCAGAACCTTACGCCCTCTGTGCGCCGATCGGTACCCGAAGACCCGCGCAATACCTGCCAATTCAGACATAAGGAACTTGCAACTGTCGGTCCGGAACGGGTAGGGCTAGGAGGGACACAACCAACACGACCGGCTTTGGAGGCGCCGCACATCGCACGCAGACGTATCGGCATCGGCAGCCATATGCCGAGAACGATGGAGGACACCATGTCACCCCGGCTCGACGACCCGCGAACGCTTCCCCCACAGCAGACCGCGACGTCGACACCCCCGCCCGAGCAGATCGAGACCGGACCCGAGGGCCTGGAAGGGCTCCCGGAGATCCCCCCGTACGACCAGGTGGGGCCGCTGGACGCCAGGGCACTGTCGAAGACGCTCTTCGGGCGTCTGGAAACCCTCGAAGAGGGAACGCACGAGTACGCGTACGTCCGCAACACGCTCGTCGAACTCAACCTGGCCCTGGTCAAGTTCGCCGCTTCCCGGTTCCGCTCCCGCAGCGAACCGATGGAGGACATCATCCAGGTCGGCACCATCGGCCTGATCAAGGCGATCGACCGGTTCGAACTCAGCAGAGGCGTCGAGTTCCCGACCTTCGCGATGCCGACGATCGTCGGTGAGATCAAGCGGTTCTTCCGTGACACGTCCTGGTCGGTCCGCGTGCCGCGGCGCCTCCAGGAACTGCGGCTGGACCTCGCCAAGGCGGGTGACGAGCTCGCCCAGCAGCTCGACCGCTCCCCCACGGTGAGTGAACTCGCCGAGCGCCTCGGCCTCACCAACGAAGAGGTCGTCGAGGGCATGGCCGCGAGCAACGCGTACACCGCGAGCTCGCTGGACGCCCAGCCCGAGGAGGACGACTCCGAGGGCGCGCTGGCCGACCGTATCGGTTACGAGGACCACGGGCTCGAAGGCATCGAGTACATCGAATCCCTGAAGCCGCTGATCGCCGGGCTCCCTTCGCGGGACCGGAAGATCCTCTCGCTGCGCTTCGTCGCCAACATGACGCAGTCCGAGATCGGCGACGAGCTCGGCATCTCGCAGATGCACGTGTCACGCCTGCTGTCGCGCACGCTGACCAAGCTGCGCAAGGGCCTGACGCTGGAGGAGTGACGCCTCGGCGTACACGTCAACGAGCACGTGAAGGAGTGAGGGCCTGCCCCAGGCGCTATCCGGGGCAGGCCCTCCTTCTTCTTCGTTCTGACGCCTACCCGGCGTGCCCGGTCGCACGCATGCCCTTGTGCCAGACCTCGGAGACGAGCGGCACTCCGGGACGGTAGGCGAGGTGGACGTGGGACGGGGCGTCCAGCAGGACGAGGTCCGCGCGGGCGCCGGGGGTGACGCGGCCGACGTCCGTGCGGCGGAGGGCCGCCGCGCCGCCCGCCGTGGCCGACCAGAGCGCCTCGTCCGGGGTCATGCCCATGTCCCGTACCGCCAGGGCGATGCAGAACGGCATCGAGCTGGTGAAGGACGAACCCGGATTGCAGTCCGTGGACAGCGCGACGGTCGCGCCCGCGTCGATGAGCCGGCGGGCGTCGGCCAGGCGGCCCGGGTGGAGAACTCGGCGCCGGGCAGCAGCGTGGCGACCGTACGGCTGTTCGCGAGGGCGTCCACGTCGGCGTCGGTGAGGTGCGTGCAGTGGTCGGCGCTCGCCGCGTCGAGTTCGGCGCGAGCTGGACGCCGGGGCCGTGACTGAGCTGGTTGGCGTGGATGCGGGGGTGCAGGCCCTTCGCCCTGCCGGCGGTGAGGACGGCGCGGGCCTGGTCGCCGTCGAAGGCCCCCTTCTCGCAGAAGACGTCGATCCACCGGGCGTGGGGGGCGCACGCGTCGAGCATGTCGCCGGTGACGAGTTCCACGTACGCCGCCGGGTCGTCGGCGTAGTCCGGGGAGACGATGTGGGCGCCGAGGTAGGTGACCTCGTCGGTGTGGGCGGACGCGATGCGCAGGGCGCCTCGTCGTGGGTCGTCAGGCCGTAACCGGACTTGGTCTCGAAGGTGGTCTGCCCTGGCGCAGCGCCTCGCGGAGGTAGCGGGTGAGGTTCGCTTCGAGCGCCTCGTCGGACGCGGCGCGGGTGGCGGCGACGGTGGTGCGGATGCCGCCGGCGGAGTAGGCGCGGCCCGACATGCGGGCGTTGAACTCCTCGGGGCTTCGCCGGCGAAGACGAGGTGGGAGTGCGAGTCGACGAAACCGGGGATCGCGGCGCGGCCCCGCGCGTCGTAGGAGGTGTCGGCGGCGGGTGCGGCGGCGGCTTCGCCCACCCAGGCGACGCGGTCGCCTTCCATGACGACCGCGGCGTTTCGGATCAGGCCGAGGGGGCCCGTGCCGGTGCCTTGGGCGGGGTCGTTGGTGACGAGGCTGCCGATGTTGGTGACGAGGGTGGTGCTCACGAGGTCCTCTCGGGGGTGCGGGGGCGGGGCGGCGT
>RHMC01000088.1 GCA_003719395.1 Streptomyces altiplanensis | reverse complement strand
CTGCCGGGGCCGTCCCCTCTGCCGGGGCCGTCCCCTGTCACACGTCGACCGGCAAGTAGTCCTGAATCGCGTGGAATTCGACAATCCGAGGGGCTTCTTACCGGTAAGGGGCGCGCAACGTCGAACAAGCGTGTAGCTTGCCGGGTCAGGAGGGCCGGGGGGCCAGCTCCGGGGCAGGGGTATGGGGGGTTTGTCCATGGGTGTGCGGCTCATGGTGGTCGACGACCACCGACTGCTCGCCGAGGCGCTCGCCTCGGCACTCAAACTGCGCGGGCACCGGGTGCTCGCGGCGACCGCCCCGACGTCCGGGGCGGCGGAACTGGTCGTCAGCAGAACGCCCGAGGTGTGCCTGTTCGGTACGGCGGCCCCCGCCGGACCGGGGGTCTTCGACCCGATCGTCCGCATCAAGCGCGAGCGGCCGCAGGTGGCCGTCCTCGTCCTCGGTCCGGTGCCCAGCCCGCGCGGCATCGCCGCGGCCTTCGCCGCCGGGGCATCCGGTTACGTACGCCATGACGAGCGCATCGAAGGCGTCGAGCGCGCCATGGTGAAGGCGCGGGCGGGGGAGGCGGCGGTGGCGCCGCTGCTGCTGCAGGGCGCCTTCGCGGAGCTGCTCAACCCGGCGGCGCAGCCCGACGACGAGGGCCGGCGGCTGCTCCGGTCGCTGACGCCGCGCGAGGTCGAGGTCCTGGTGCGGGTGGCGGACGGCGAGGGCACCCGGCTGATCGCGGCCGGCATGGGCATCGCGCCGAGCACCGCCCGTACGCACGTCCAGCGGGTCCTGATGAAGCTCGGCGTCGGCTCGCGGCTGGAGGCGGCGGCCCTGGCGGTGCGGACGGGGCTGCTGGACCGGGCGGCGGCGGGCGCGCGCAGGCGGGCCGGACTCCCCGTGTGAAGTCCGGCCCCGCCCGGGTGGGTTGCGCGGACTACTCGGTGGGTTCGGTGGACTGCGCGGGTCCGGCCGGCGGCGGGACGATCGGGCGCAGCTTGAGCCAGGCGAGGAAGAAGAGGCCGAGCGCCAGCATGGCCAGCCCCGTCCACAGGTTGATGTTGATGTCCTGGGCCTTCTCCAGGTCCGCGTCGGACGCGGTGATTCCGGCGATCGTGACGATCACGCCGTAGACGGCGAACAGGCCGCCGATGATGCGCCGGATGTCGAAGAGGCGTGCCGCGGTCGCGGACTTGCTCTCCAGGTCGGAGACTTCGCGATGCAGTTCAGACATTTTCCTGGCCTCCGGTCAGAAGGAGTAGGGGACGTAGCAGAGGGCGGCGATGACGATCGCGCCCCAGCCGAGGAGGGCGGGCCTGCGGTACCAGGCGTCGTCGCCCTCTGCGGGCGGCTCCTCGAGACCCGGCGAGCGCGTTCCGTACACCAGGCCCGCCAGCTCGGCCTCCGGCTTCGGCGCGGTGAAGAGCGTGACGACGACCATGACCACCGCACCGGCGGCGAAACCGACGATCGCGGAGACGAAGTTGGCGCCCTGGTCGGACGGGATGTCGATGATCCCCTGCTTGTAGATCCAGAAGTAGTTGACCATCGCGGCTGCGGTGCCCGCGACCAGGCCCCAGACGCCGGACTTCATCGAGGCGCGCTTCCAGAACATGCCGATGATGAAGACCACGAACATCGGGACGTTGAAGAAGGAGAAGAGCGTCTGGAGGTAGCTCATGATGTTGGAGAAGCTGGCGGCGATGAAGGCCGTGCCGATGGAGGCCAGCACGCCGATCGCCGTGATCAGCCGGCCGAAGCGCAGGTAGTACGCGTCGTCGCGGCCGGGCTTCACGTACTTCGCCCAGATGTCGCTGGTGAAGACGGTGTTGAACGACGACACGTTCGCCGCCATGCCGGCCATGAACGCGGCCAGCAGACCGGTCACCGCGATGCCCAGCACGCCGTTGGGCAGCAGCTCCTGCATGAGGAGCGGGATCGCGTCGTTGTACGTCAGGTCCGAACCGGCGGTGCCGATCTTCGGCACGAGCACGGCGGCGACCAGGCCCGGGATCATCACCAGGAACACGATGAAGATCTTGGGGAAGGCGGCGATCAGCGGGGTGCGCTTGGCCGCGGAGAGGTTCTTCGCGGACAGGGCGCGCTGGACCTCGGCGAAGTTGGTGGTCCAGTAGCCGAAGGAGAGCACGAAGCCGAGGCCGAGGATGATCGTGAGCCAGTTGGCGCCCAGCGGGTTGGCGTCACCTATGCCCGTACCGCCCCAGGCGGTGAGGAAGTCGCCGCCGTGGCTCTTCTCCAGCGAACCGGTCAGGCCGTCCCAGCCGCCGACCCGCTTCAGGCCGAGGACGGTGAGCGGTATGAGCGCCGCGAGGATCACGAAGAACTGGAGCACCTCGTTGTAGATCGCCGAGGAGAGGCCGCCGACCGTGATGTACGCGAGCACGAAGAAGCCGGCCACGACGATCGACACCCACTGCGGCCAGCCGAGCAGCGCCTCGACGACGATCGACAGGGCGTAGAGGTTCACGCCCGCGATGAGGATGGCGGCGAAGGCGAAGAGGACCGAGCTCAGCAGGTGCGCGGACCTGTCGAAGCGCTGGAGCAGGAACTCGGGGACCGAGCGGACCTTGGAGCCGTAGTAGAACGGCATCATCACCAGGCCGAGGAAGACCATGGCGGGGATGGCGCCGATCCAGTACCAGTGGACGACCGCCACGCCGTACTGCGCGCCGGTGGCGGCCATGCCGAGGATCTCGGTCGCGCCGAGATTCGCGGCGACGAACGCCAGACCGGTGACCCAGGCCGGCAGCGACCGGCCCGAGAGGAAGAAGTCGAGGCTGGTCTTCACGCTGGCCCGGGCGGCGAACCCGATGCCGAGGACCACGGCGAAGTAGATCGCCAGAATCGTGTAGTCGAGCCCGTTGGTGGGGAGCCGAAGCCCTTCGGCCAGGTAGTGCATGGAGACCTGCTTCGTCTTCGTCGAGCGAACGGATCGGAACGGAACTTACGTCTCCAGATAGCGAAACTGAATACTTTTGGTGGTGTTCTTTGTTGGATCGTGATGGAAAGGTCGAGCGGGAGCCGGGGTGGGGCTGTTGACTGCGCTGTTTGATCGTGGTTTGTTGTGTTCGGTTATGTTCGGTGGGTGTGATGAGGAGCCTGCGTGTGAAGAAGACATCGACCCGGCTGGCCGACGGCCGGGAGCTGCTCTACTACGACTCCCGTGACGACGCCGTGCGCGATGCCGTCGACCAGCGGCCCCTCGACCCGATCGCGACCGCCTCGCAGGTCCGCCACGACCCGCTGCTCGGCGACTCCGTCTCCGTCGCCTCGCACCGGCAGGGCCGCACCTACCACCCGCCCGCCGACGAATGCCCGCTCTGCCCGTCGCGCGACGGCCGGCACAGCGAGATCCCGGCCGCCGAGTACGACGTGGCCGTCTTCGAGAACCGCTTCCCCTCGCTGGCCGGGGACGCGGGACGCTGCGAGGTGGTCTGCTTCACCTCCGACCACGACGCGTCCTTCGCCGCCCTCACCGAGGAACAGGCCGGCCTCGTCCTGGAGGCATGGACCGACCGGACGGCGGAGCTGGCCGAACTGCCACAGGTGCGGCAGGTGTTCTGTTTCGAGAACCGGGGCGCGGAGATCGGCGTCACCCTCGGCCACCCGCACGGCCAGATCTACGCCTACCCCTTCGTCACCCCGCGCACGGCCCTGATGCTGCGCTCGACGGCCGCGCACCTGGCACGGACCGGCCGCAACCTCTTCGACGACATCGTGGCGCGCGAGCGCGCCGAGGGCACCCGGGTGGTGCTGGAGGGCGAGCACTGGGTGGCCTTCGTGCCGTACGCCGCGCACTGGCCGTACGAGGTGCACCTCTACCCGAAGCGGCGCGTGCCCGACCTGCGGGCGCTCGACGACGGCGCGCGCACAGAGTTCCCACAGATCTATCTGGAACTGTTGCGCAGGTTCGACCGGATCTTCGGCCCCGGCGAGCCGCCGACGCCGTACATCTCCGCCTGGCACCAGGCACCGTTCGGCGTCCTGGACGGCGTGGACGGCGCGGAGGGGCTCGACCGACACGAGTTCGCGCTCCACCTCGAGCTTTTCACCATCCGACGTACTTCGGGCAAGCTGAAGTTTCTCGCGGGTTCCGAGTCCGGCATGAATGTGTTCATCAACGATGTGCCGCCGGAGGCCGCGGCAGCGCGACTGCGAGAGGTAGCGAGCGAGTGAAGCAGAAGTACCTGGTCACAGGCGGTGCGGGATACGTGGGCAGCGTGGTCGCAGCCCATCTCCTGGAAGCCGGTCACGAGGTGACCGTTCTCGACGACCTCTCCACCGGCTTCCGGGAGGGCGTCCCGGACGGCGCCGCCTTCGTCGAGGGCCGCATCCAGGACGCCGAGCGCTGGCTGGACCCGTCCTACGACGGCGTCCTGCACTTCGCCGCGTTCTCGCAGGTCGGCGAGTCGGTCGTCGACCCCGAGAAGTACTGGGCCAACAACGTCGGCGGGACGCTGGCGCTGCTCGCCGCGATGCGCGGAGCGGGCGTGCGCAAGCTCGTCTTCTCCTCGACGGCGGCGACGTACGGGGAGCCGGTCTCCACGCCCATCACCGAGGCGGCGGCGACCGCGCCGACCAATCCGTACGGCGCCTCCAAGCTCGCCGTCGACCACATGATCAGCGGCGAGTGCGCCGCCCACGGGCTGGCCGCGGTCTCGCTGCGCTACTTCAACGTCGCGGGCGCCTACGGGGCGTACGGGGAGCGGCACGACCCGGAGTCCCACCTCATCCCGCTCGTCCTCCAGGTCGCCCAGGGGCGGCGCGAGGCGATCTCGGTGTACGGCGACGACTACCCGACCCCCGACGGCACCTGCGTCCGCGACTACATCCACGTCGCCGACCTCGCCGAGGCGCACCTGCTGGCGCTGGGCGCGGCCGAGTCCGGATCCCACCTGATCTGCAACCTCGGCAACGGCAACGGCTTCTCGGTCCGCGAGGTCGTGGAGACCGGTGACGCAAGGTCACGGGACACCCCGTCCCCGAGGTCATGGCGCCCCGCCGGGCCGGCGACCCGGCGGTGCTCGTCGCGTCCGCCGAAGCCGCGCGCGACAAGCTCGGCTGGAACCCGTCCCGCGCGGACCTCGCGGGCATCATCGCGGACGCGTGGGCGTTCGCCCGCCGGGAGGAGCAGGACGTATGACCGCCACCACGGCCACCGGCACGGACGCCACCGCGACCACCACGGCCGCCGTCACCGAGGCCTTCACCGAGCTGTACGGTGCCGGGCCCGACGGGGTCTGGGCGGCCCCCGGCCGCGTCAACCTCATCGGCGAGTACACCGACTTCAACGACGGCTTCGTGATGCCGCTCGCCCTGCCGCACACGGCGGTCGCCGCGGTCGCCCGCCGCGACGACGGCGTACTGCGCTGCACTCGGCGGACGTCGACGGCGGCGACGTCCAGCTCCGCCTCGACGAGCTGGCCCCGCTGTCGGACGGCGGCTGGGCGGCGTACCCGGCGGGCGTGGTGTGGGCGCTGCGCGAAGCCGGGCACCAGGTGCCCGGCGCCGACCTGCACCTGACGTCGACCGTTCCCACCGGCGCGGGCCTGTCCTCGTCGGCGGCGCTGGAGGTCGTCACCGCGCTCGCCCTCAACGACCTGTACGAACTGGGGCTCAGCCGCCCGGAACTGGCGAGGATCGCGCAGCGCGCGGAGAACGACTTCGTCGGCGTGCCCTGCGGGATCATGGACCAGACGGCGTCGGCGTGCGCGGTCGAGGGCCACGTGCTGCACCTCGACTGCCGCTCGCTGTCGATCCGGCAGGTCCCCTTCGACCTCGCCGCGCACGGCCGTCGCTGCTGGTCGTCGACACCCGCGTCAAGCACGCCCTCGGCGACGGCGCGTACGCCGCCAGGCGGGCGGGGTGCGAGGAAGGTGCGCGGGTGCTCGGGGTGAGCCACCTGCGGGACGTGCCGTACGCGGGCCTGGACGAGGCGCTGGAGCGGCTGGAGGACGAGACGGTACGGCGCTACGTCCGGCACATCGTGTCGGACGACCACCGGGTCGTGCGGATCGCGGAGCTGCTGGCGGGCGGTGACGTGCGGGCGGTCGGGCCGCTGCTGACGGAGGGTCATGCCTCGCTCCGCGAGGACCTGCGGGTGTCGTGCGACGAGCTGGACCTGGTCGTGGAGTCGGCGGTCGCGGCGGGAGCGCTGGGGGCGCGGATGACGGGGGGCGGATTCGGCGGCTCGGCGATAGTCCTGGTGGAGTCGTCGGCGGCGGACACGGTCACGAAGTCGTCGAGGCGCCTTCGCGGCGAACGGGCTCGCCTCGCCCCGGGTCTTCCCGGCGGTCCGTCCCGGGGAGCGCACCGCCTCGCCTGAGCCGGCCGCGGCGTCCCCTGTCTGCTTCTGCCCACTTCCGTCTCCCTGCTGAACAGGAGACGCGCCCCGGCCACCCCGGCCGGCCAGTTCCGCGAATCGCCTCCGGCTTCCCGCCCCCCGCCGTACGCTGAAGCAGAGCGCCGGTGGGGGCCGGTGCCCGATCAGGGGGCGAAACAGTCGGGTACGCCGTCCGGGGTGGGCAGTGCCAGGTGTGCGGCGGCGGCCGTGCGTCGGACCTGCCCGCTTCCCCGGGCGTCGTACCCGCAGGTGGTCCGCCTCCCCGGGGGTCCAGGGGGGACGCTCCGGTACAACACGGCGTGGGGGTGTCTGTGGCTCGTATCCGGGTACTGGTGGTGGACGATCACCGCATCTTCGCCGAGTCGCTCGCCGCGGCCCTCGCCGCCGAACCCGACGTGGAGGTCTCCGCGGCCGGCAGCGGCCCGGCCGCGCTGCGCTGCCTGGAGCGGGCGGCGGCGGAGGGCCGCGGGTTCGACGTCATGCTCGTCTGACGCCGACCTCGGCGCCACCGCCGCGGCGGTGGCCCGCGCCGTGCGCGTGCCGGAGCCGGGCGAGGACGCGCCGGTGGACGGCATCTCCCTGGTGGCGGGCGTCCGTACCGGCCGGCCGGCCGTCCGTACGGTCGTACTCGCCGAGAAGGACGACCCGCGCCGCGCCGCCCTCGCCCTCCAGGCCGGGGCCTCGGGCTGGGTCGCCAAGGACTGCTCGCTGCAACGCCTGCTGGCCGTCATCCGCGGCGTACTGCGCGACGAGACGCATCTGCCGCCCGCGCTCCTGACGGGCGTACTGCGGGAGTTGACCGCCGCCCGCAAGCACCGCACCGAGAGCGAGCGGCTCGTCGAGTCGCTGACGCCGCGCGAGTGCGAGGTGCTGCGGTGCATGGTGGCCGGACTGGGCCGCAAGGCGGTGGCGGAACGTCTCTTCCTCTCCCCGCACACCGTGCGTACGCACATGCAGAACGTGCTGGGGAAGCTGGGGGTGCACTCGACGCTCGCCGCGGTCGCGCTGGCGCGCCGGGCGGGGGTCGGGCCGGTGGACCTAACCGGGGATGTTGTCGAACGGGGCGGTCAACTGGCGTAGCAGACCGGCCAGTTCGCCGCGCTGCGTGCGCGAGAGCTCACCGAGGATGGCCCGCTCCTGCGCGAGCAGGCCGGCGAGTGCCTGGTCGGCCCGGTCGCGCCCCTCCGCGGTGAGCCGCACCAGCACCCCGCGGCGGTCGCTCGGATCGGGCAGCCGCTCGACGAGGCCCTTCTTGGCGAGCCGGTCGATGCGGTTGGTGATGGTGCCGGAGGTGACCAGGGTCTGGGTCAGCAGCTGGCCCGGCGAGAGCTGGTACGGGTCGCCGGCGCGTCGCAGCGACGTCAGCACGTCGAACTCCCACGGCTCCAGCTGGTGCTCGGAGAAGGCTGTGCGGCGGGCGCGGTCGAGGTGGCGGGCCAGCCTGGAGACACGGCTGAGGACCTCGAGTGGTTCCACGTCGAGGTCGGGGCGCTCGCGGCGCCATGCAGCGACCAGTCGGTCGACCTCGTCCTCCATGACGATCAGTGTAGTTGGTCTGTCGACATGAAGTCTCTTGGAGTCGAGAATCTTGACATCGAGAGAAATGGTCCGCGAGGCTGCCGCCATGACCGTACGACCGACCTGGGACCCGGACCAGTACCTCCGGCACGCCGGCCACCGCACCCGGCCCTTCCTCGATCTGCTCGCGCGCATCGGCCCCGGCCCCGGTGCCGGTCCCGCCCGCATCGCCGACCTCGGCTGCGGTGCGGGCAACGTCACCGCGCTGCTGGCGGACCGCTGGCCCGCCGCCCGCGTCACGGGTTACGACAACTCCCCGCAGATGCTGGAGCAGGCCCGGCGGTACGCGGGGCCGCGCCTCGACTTCGTCCACGCCGACGCCGCCACCTGGGCGCCCGGGGCCGGAACGTACGACCTGATCGTCTCGAACGCCCTCCTCCAGTGGGTCCCGGACCACGCCGGCCGCTTCCCGGTCTGGCTGGACGCCCTCACCCCCGGCGGCACCCTCGCCTTCCAGGTCCCCGGCAACTTCGCCGCCCCCAGCCACACGATCCTGGCGGCCCTGCGCGACTCCCCGCGCTGGCGCTCCCGCCTGCGCGGGGCGGGCGACCGCGCGGCGGCCGTGCTCGAACCCGACGCCTATCTCACCCGCCTCGTCGCGCTGGGCTGCGAGGCCGACGTGTGGGAGACGACGTACCTTCAGATCCTTCAGGGCGAGGACCCGGTCCTGGACTGGGTGAAGGGCACGGCCCTGCGTCCGGTCCTCACCGCCCTCGCCGACGACCCCGGGGCGAGCGGGGCATTCGTCGCGGAGTACGCCCGAGCCCTGCGCGCCGCCTACCCGACGGGCCCGCACGGCACGGTCTTTCCGTTCCGGCGCATCTTCGCCGTCGCCCGGAAGAAGGCCACCGCACGGTGTTGAAATGCGGATTTTCCTTCCGTTTGCGGCCAATTGGGCCACGTGCAAACCTGGTGGTACCG
The DNA here is from genome assembly GCA_003719395.1 of Streptomyces altiplanensis. Classification (GTDB taxonomy): domain Bacteria; phylum Actinomycetota; class Actinomycetes; order Streptomycetales; family Streptomycetaceae; genus Streptomyces; species Streptomyces altiplanensis. Next base: position 20,063 of record RHMC01000088.1, on the reverse strand, counting down.
CCTCAATAAGGAGATGGTCCCATGATTATGGACCGCACTTCCCACACCGAGACGGCCGCTCTGACCGCCGAGGTCGAGGGGTTGCTGGACTCAGCCGAGCCCGAGGGGTTCTTCCGCGACACGCGTGAGTGCAGCGCCGTGCTGCTGATTGCCGGGAGTATGAAGAGTTCACCGCCGACTCCCCGTCCGAAGAAGGAATCCCGTTAATGGCGGATGCGTTGGCCGAGCAGACGGGAGCGGGAGCAGTCCCGCTGAGCGCTGTGATCGCCGATGCCGCGAACGGAGTCGTCCTCGCCCTCCGGGGCGAGGGCGACCCCTATGCGCTCTCCCGCCTCCTGCGGCAGGGCGACGCGCTGGCGTCGGCCGCGCTTCGGGTGCTGGGTCGCGACGCGCTCGCGCCGTACGCGCTGGACCACCGGGCGACGCCGGGTGGCGCGGACGACGCGGCGGTGGTACGGGAGGCTTTGGCGGCGTACCCGCCGGGACCCGACGCGTCGGAGGTCTCGGTGTGGAGCTACCGGGGACTGGTCGAGGCGTCGCACGCCTTCCTGCCCGGTGGCGCGGACCACTGGCCGCAGGCGCCGCGGGCCGGATCGGCCTGGGTGACCGACGACCCCTGGCCCAGGTTCTCCCACCGGACGTCACAGCTGGCCGCGCTCGCACTTCCGGGAATCGCGACGGACCTGGCCGGCCGGCTGGCGCCGCGCACCGACGACCTGGCCCGTGGCTTCATCCGGGCGGTACGCCGCAGGGACTGGCTCCAGGCCGCCGGCCTCGGGCGCTGGCTGGCCCGGCTGGGGCAGGTGCCGCCGACTCTCGGCCTCGACAACGGGCTGGTGTTCGTACGGCACATGAGCGACGGAGACGCCCGGGTGGCGCTCCATCTGGCGGCGGCGCGGCAGTTCTACGGACGGGGCGGATGACCGGCGCCACGGCCGCCCCGGCGCTGCTGCTCGACCGCATGGCCGGTGACAGCCTGGGGTGGCTGGACCGGGCGCGCGCGCACTTCCGGCTGCCACCGGACGTCACGACCGACGCCGACCCCGATCTGTCCCTCAAACCCCTCGGAGAACTGGCCGAACTGACGCACCTGATCAGGACGTCACATCCGCGCGCCGACCTGCGCTCGGTGGCGGACGGGCTGTTCGCCTTCGCCTGGAGCGAGACCCGCGACGGGAAACTGTTCGCCGAACTGATCCGCGGCGAGCCGCATGCGACGTATCCGGTGGAGATCTACGGGGTCTTCGCACAGACCGGGCTGCGCGACACCGCCGTGGACGAGCTGCTGACGACGACGACAGGGCTGCGCAACTGGCGGATCGCTCGCGGGGACCACACCCGGACGCTCTCCGTCCTCAACGCCGAGCAGCGCATCGGCCTGCGCCGGCACGCCGATTTCCAGGCGGTGCTGGAACTGACCGGCCTCGGCCTGACGCCGGAACCGTGGACGCTGGACCGCAGGGCGGTGTACGGCCTGACCCATGACGTCTTCCACCTCACCGACTGGGGCCGCGCCCGCGGGCGGATGTCCCGGCCGCTCGCCGGCTATCTGCGACTGTGGCTCCCCGCCTGGCTGGAGAGCTGGCTGGACGAGGAAATGTGGGACCTGGCGGGTGAGTTGCTGGCCGTGACGGCCTGCCTGCCCGCCGCTCCGTACGATCCGGTGGCCTGGCAGCGGCTGGCCGGAGCGCAGGCGCCGGACGGCAGCGTGCCCATGATGGGCGCCGCGCCGCCCGCGGGCGACCGCGCCGGGGCGTTCGCGGCCTGCTACCACGCCACCCTGGTGACCGCCTTCGCCGCCACCCTTGCCCGTATCGCCCTGGACGAGAGCGCGGCCGCACCGGACGAGACCGTGACGACGACCGCCGGGCGGCAGACCCACGAAGACGAGGTGGCCCCATGACCGTCACATCCGCAGCCGCTTCCCCCGCGCTGCTGCACGGCATCGGCGACCGGGCTCTGACCTGGCTCGACGACCACCGTGAGCACTTCCGGTTGACCCCCGAGGACCGGGGCACCACCAGAGGTGTCATCGAACGGCTCAAGCCCATCGGCGAGTTGTCGGTCAACCTGCGGGTGCTCTTCCGGGAAGGCGTGGCGGGCTCGCACCAGCACACCCGCGCCGGGCGCCTGCTGGACTTCGCCTGGCGGGAACTGCTCGACGGCGGCAGTGTGCTGGCCGCCTTCCAGCACGAAGAACCGTTCTCCTCCGTACCCCTGGAAATCTATTCGACCTTCCACGAGCTGGGTTTCCGCCACCCGGGGCTGGAGTCGGCCGTGGAGGCCGGCCGCCGCACCCTCACCTGGTCGGCGTTGGAGATGGTGCCCAACCGGCGGCTCGGCGTGATCAATTCCGAACGCCAGACGGGCCTGGTGCCGAGGGAGGACTTCGACCGCGCCGTGAGCCGCACCTGGCTGGGCGGGCTGCCCGAACCGTGGACCGTGCAGTACCACATCGCGTACGACATCACCCACACCGTCTTCCACCTCACCAACTGGGGCGAGAAGCCGGACGGCATCCCCCCGGACATCGCCTCCTATCTCGCGCTGTACCTGCCCGCCTGGATCGAGGACTGGGCGGACCTCGAACACTGGGACCTGCTCGGCGAACTCCTCGTCGTCGACACGTGCCTGCCGCGGCCCGCACTGGACGCGGAGATCTGGGAGCGGTACGCCGCCGCGCAGTGCGACAGCGGGGCGATGCCCCTTCACCACGGCATGCCGGACGGCGACGCGGCGGAGGTCTTCGACATCGTCCACCACCCCACCATGGTCGCCGCGTTCGCCTCCGCGATGGCCGTCTCCCGTGCGATGTCCGCCACACGATGAGCACGCTCGCCCCCGCCGCCAGGACGCCCGTCACCCCGCTCGCGGTCCGCCTCGCGGACACGCTCACCGCGATCCGCGCCCCGGACGTCGTGCTCGCCGTCACCCACCACGGCCGGCGGACCACCGTCACCGGCGGCGCCGCGCCCGCTCCGGCCGTGCCGCGTCACGCGCTGCGCTACGAACTCGGTTCGATCACCAAGACCTTCACCGTGCTGCTCCTCGCCCACCTCGCCCGCTCCGGTGTCCTGAACCTCGACGACCCGCTCGCCGCCCACCTGCCCCAACTGCCCCTGCGCCACCCCGACTCGCGCCGCATCACCCTGCGCCACCTGGCCACCCACACCGCGGGACTGCCCCGCATCCCGGGCGACCTGATGCCCCGTGCCCTGCTGCGTCCGAACGTCGACGGCTACCGCCACGTACGACACCGAACGCCTCCTGCGCACCTTCGCCCGCACCCGGCCCCGCCACCGCCCCGGCACCCGCTGGCACTACTCCAACTTCGGGGTGGCCCTGCTCGGCCCCGCCATGGCCCGTGCCACCGGCACCGACTGCCCCACCCTGCTCACCCGCCACGTGACGCACCCCCTCGGCCTGTCCGGCACCACCCTCGGCCCCGGCGACCCCGCCACCACCGCGACCGGCCACCGCGCGGACGGCACCACCCCGGTCCCCGGCATCGGCATGGGCCCCTTCCGCGCCGCCGGCGCCGCCCGCTCCACCCCCGCCGACCTGCTCACGTACCTCGAAGCACACCTCGACCCCGAGCGAGCGCCCCTGCCCCTGCGCCTGCCCCTGCGCGACGTCCAGATCCCGCAGCTGCGCCGCGGCCTCCGCCACCGCGACACCCACACACTGACCTGGTACCACCACCCGGCCCCCGGCGGACCGCTGCTCTTCCACAGCGGAGAGACCTTCGGCCAGCAGGCGTTCCTCGGCTTCCACCCGGCCTCCGCGACCGGCGTCGCCGCCCTCGTCACCCGCCCGGGCCGCAGCTCTCGCCTGGTGAACACCGCCTACGAGCTGCTGTACGCCCTTGCCGCCGACCCCGCGGCCTGAACGCGCGCCCAGCCCGTCTCGACCAGCCAGAAGTCCGAGATGCCGGCCGCGGCGTACGTGCGGGGCCTGGTCCCGCGGTCGCGCGTCCCGGAGTCCGGCGACGGGCCGGGCCGTACCGTCTGACGCGAACGCCTCCGGGGGACGGAGACGACTGAGCGGCCGCCCCGGCAGGGGCGGCCCGCTCACACGGTTCCGGGGTCAGCTCTTGCGGTGACCTATCAGGCGGGGCTTCGCCTCCAGGTTCTCCAGGCCGTGCCAGCACAGGTTCACCAGGTGCGCCGCGACCTCCGCCTTCTTCGGCTTGCGGACGTCCAGCCACCACTGGCCCGTCAGCGCCACCATGCCGACCAGGGCCTGGGCGTACAGCGGGGCCAGCTTGGGGTCGAAGCCGCGGGCCTTGAACTCCAGGCCCAGGATGTCCTCCACCTGGGTGGCGATGTCGCTGATCAGGGAGGCGAACGAGCCCGTGGACTGGGCCACCGGCGAGTCCCGGACCAGGATGCGGAAACCGTCCGTGTACGTCTCGATGTAGTCGAGCAGGGCGAACGCGGCCTGTTCGAGGAGCTCGCGCGGGTGGCCGGCGGTGAGGGCGCCGGTGACCATGTCGAGCAGGCGGCTCATCTCCCGGTCGACCACCACGGCGTACAGGCCCTCCTTGCCGCCGAAGTGCTCGTAGACCACCGGCTTGGAGACGCCCGCCTTCGCGGCGATCTCCTCCACCGACGTGCCCTCGAACCCCTTCTCGGCGAAGAGGGTGCGACCGATGTCCAGCAGCTGTTCGCGGCGCTCCTTGCCGGTCATGCGGACGCGGCGGGCACGCCGGCTCGGAGTGGGCCTGCTCTTCTCGCTGTTCGTACTGCTGCCGTCGATCGCCACGTCACCCATCATGCCGCTTCGGAGGGCCCGGTCTTGCGTCGGGAGTCGATACGGTCCGCGCTCGGCCACCGGACGTCGTACGCCCAGCCGGCCTGCTCGAACCAGCGGATCAGGCGGGCGCTCGAGTCCACCTGCCCCTTCATCACACCGTGCCGTGCCGAGGTCGGATCGGCGTGGTGCAGGTTGTGCCAGGACTCGCCGCAGGACAGCACGGCCAGCCACCAGACGTTGCCGGACCTGTCACGCGACTTGAAGGGGCGCTTGCCCACCGCGTGGCAGATGGAGTTGATCGACCAGGTGACGTGGTGCAGGAGGGCGACCCGGACCAGCGAGCCCCAGAAGAACGCCGTGAACGCGCCCCACCACGACATCGTGACCAGACCTCCCACCAGCGGGGGGATGGTCAGGGACAGGATCGTCCAGTAGACGAAGCCGCGGGAGACGCGGCGGATCATCGGATCCTTGATCAGGTCCGGTGCGTACTTCTCCTGCGAGGTCTGCTCCTCGTCGAACATCCACCCGATGTGCGCCCACCAGAGGCCCTTCATCAGGGCCGGGAGCGTCTCGCCGAACCGCCAGGGGGAGTGGGGGTCCCCTTCGGCGTCCGAGAACTTGTGGTGCTTGCGGTGGTCGGCCACCCACCGGACCAGGGGTCCTTCCACCGCCATGGAGCCCATGACCGCCAGGGCGATGCGCAGCGGGCGCTTCGCCTTGAAGGAGCCGTGGGTGAAGTAGCGGTGGAAACCGATGGTGATGCCGTGGCAGCCCAGGTAGTACATGAAGACCAGCAGGCCCAGGTCGAGCCAGCTCACACCCCATCCCCACGCGAGCGGCACGGCCGCCAGAAGGGCGAGGAAGGGGACGACGATGAAGAGGAGAAGTGCGAGCTGCTCGACGGAGCGCTTGGACTCCCCGCCGCGTGTGGCGGAGGAGGCCGAGGTGCCGGTCGTCGCCCCGTTGGCGTCTTCGAGCACGCCGGAACGTGTGGTCATGGGGTCCCCTGTGGGGTGAGGGAAGTGGCTGATGCGTTGGCTACGGATGCGTAACCTACGGCATCGTAAGTATGGCAGTGCTTCGCCTCGCGGCAAGAGGCCGAGGAGCACAGGTTCAGCCGTGCCGCATATCCTGGGCCTCGTCGGACAGCGTGGTCCACAAAACCTCCAGACGTGCTGAAACACTGCAAGGAGCCGCACCTGTGAGCAGTGCCGACCAGAACTCCAACACCAGCGCGGAGCTGCGTGCCGACATTCGCCGTCTAGGCGACCTGCTGGGCGAGACGCTCGTACGGCAGGAAGGGCCCGAACTTCTTGAGTTGGTCGAGCAGGTGCGCGCCCTGACGCGCACCGATGGCGAAGCCGCCGCCGAGCTGCTCGGCGACACCGACCTGGAAACCGCCGCCCGGCTGGTGCGCGCCTTCTCCACCTACTTCCATCTTGCCAACGTCACCGAGCAGGTGCACCGCGGCCGCGAGATGCGCGCCAAGCGCGCCGAAGAGGGCGGACTGCTCGCCCGTACGGCGGACCGGCTGAAGGACGCCGACCCCGAGCACCTGCGCCACACCGTCAAGAACCTCAACGTCAGGCCCGTCTTCACGGCGCACCCGACCGAGGCGGCGCGCCGGTCCGTACTGAACAAGCTGCGCCGCATCGCCGAGCTCCTCGAAACCCCCGTCATCGCCTCCGACCGGCGCCGCCACGACCTCCGTCTGGCCGAGTCGATCGACCTCATCTGGCAGACGGACGAGCTCCGCGTCGTACGTCCCGAGCCCGCCGACGAGGCGCGCAACGCCATCTACTACCTCGACGAGCTGCACGCCGGCGCGGTGGGTGACGTCCTGGAGGACCTCACCGCCGAACTGGAGCGCGTCGGCATCGAGCTGCCCGCGGAGACCAGGCCGCTGACCTTCGGCACCTGGATCGGCGGCGACCGCGACGGCAACCCGAACGTGACGCCCGCCGTGACGTGGGACGTGCTGATCCTCCAGCACGAGCACGGCATCACCGACGCGCTGGCTCTCGTCGACGAGCTGCGTGGCCAGCTGTCGAACTCCATCCGCTACACCGGCGTCACCGAGGAGCTGCTGGCCTCCCTCCAGGCCGACCTGGAGCGGCTGCCCATCAGCCCCCGCTACAAGCGCCTGAACGCCGAGGAGCCCTACCGGCTCAAGGCCACCTGCATCCGGCAGAAGCTCCTCAACACGCGCGAGCGCCTCGCCAAGGGCACCCCGCACCAGCCCGGCATCGACTACCTCGGCACCGGTGAGCTGATCGCCGACCTCGCGCTCATCCAGACGTCGCTGCGCGAGCACCGCGGCGGCCTCTTCGCCGACGGCCGCATGGACCGCACGATCCGCACCCTCGCCGCGTTCGGGCTCCAGCTCGCCACGATGGACGTGCGCGAGCACGCCGACGCGCACCACCACGCCCTCGGGCAGCTCTTCGACCGGCTCGGCGAGGAGTCCTGGCGGTACGCCGACATGCCGCGCGACTACCGGCAGAAGCTCCTCGCGAAGGAGCTCAGGTCCAGGCGCCCGCTGGCCCCGACGCCCGCGCCGCTGGACGCCGCCGGGGAGAAGACCCTCGGCGTGTTCACCACGGTCAGGGAAGCCCTGGAACGCTTCGGGCCCGAGGTCATCGAGTCGTACATCATCTCGATGTGCCAGGGCGCCGACGACGTCTTCGCCGCCGCGGTACTGGCCCGCGAGGCGGGTCTGATCGACCTGCACTCGGGCTGGGCGAAGATCGGCATCGTGCCGCTCCTGGAGACCACGGACGAGCTGCGCGCGGCCGACGTGATCCTCGACGAGATGCTCGCCGACCCGTCGTACCGGCGGCTCGTGTCGCTCCGCGGTGACGTGCAGGAAGTCATGCTCGGGTACTCCGACTCGTCGAAGTTCGGCGGCATCACGACCTCGCAGTGGGAGATCCACCGGGCGCAGCGCCGCCTGCGTGACGTCGCCCACCGGTACGGCGTGCGCCTGCGCCTCTTCCACGGCCGCGGCGGCACCGTCGGCCGCGGCGGCGGCCCCTCGCACGACGCGATCCTCGCGCAGCCGTGGGGCACGCTGGAGGGCGAGATCAAGGTGACCGAGCAGGGCGAGGTCATCTCCGACAAGTACCTGGTGCCGTCCCTGGCCAGGGAGAACCTGGAGCTGACGGTCGCCGCCACGCTCCAGGAGTCCGCGCTGCACACCGCGCCCCGCCAGTCCGACGAGGCGCTCGCCCGCTGGGACGCGGCGATGGACACGGTGTCCGAGGCCGCCCACACGGCGTACCGGGGGCTCGTCGAGGACCCGGACCTGCCGGCGTACTTCTTCGCCGCGACCCCCGTCGACCAGCTCGCCGACCTGCACCTGGGCTCGCGCCCCTCGCGCAGCCGGACAGCGGGGCGGGCCTCGACGGTCTGCGCGCGATCCCGTGGGTCTTCGGCTGGACGCAGTCGCGGCAGATCGTGCCCGGCTGGTACGGCGTCGGGTCCGGCCTGAAGGCGCTGCGCGAGGCGGGCCTGGACACGGTCCTGGAAGAGATGCAGGAGAACTGGCACTTCTTCCGGAACTTCCTCTCCAACGTGGAGATGACCCTCGCCAAGACCGACCTGCGCATCGCGCAGCACTACGTCGACACGCTCGTCCCGGACGACCTGAAGCACGTTTTCGAGACGATCCGCGCCGAGCACGAGCTCACGGTGGCGGAGGTCCTGCGGATCACGGGCGGGGAGCGGCTGCTCGACTCGAACCCGGTGCTCCAGCAGACGTTCTCGATCCGAGACGCCTACCTGGATCCGATCTCCTACCTCCAGGTCTCGCTGCTGGCCCGCCAGCGCGCGGCGGCCGAGCGGGGCGAGGAGCCCGACCCGCTGCTGTCGCGGGCGCTGCTGCTCACGGTCAACGGCGTCGCGGGCGGGGCTGCGCAACACGGGCTGACCCGGCGGGACGCACAGGAACGGCGTGGTCCGGGGGACCACCGCCGTTCTCGTGCCGGTCAGTGCCGAAGTCAGTGCTGCTGGGCCTTGCGGCGGCGCATCACCAGGTAGCCGCCGGCGGCGACCAGGGCCGCCGCGGCGGCGGCGAGCGCGCCGACGGCGCGCCCGAACCGGTCTCGGCGAGGTCACCGGAAACACCGCCCTGGCCGGACGGGGCCGGGGACGCCGGGGCGGGCGCCGCGGGTGGCGCTGTCGTCCGGCTGCTCGCCGCCGTCGGCCGGGGCGGGCTCGGCGGACGGCTCCTCGGCGGGCGTGCCACCCGGCTTGTCGGTGGGCTCCTCACCGGGCTTGTCGGTGGGCTTGCCGCCCGGCTCCTCGCCCGGCTTGTCGGCGGGCTTGCCGGGCTCTTCCACCGGCTCGCCTTCTTCCGGCTTGCCTTCGCCCGGCTCGTCCTCGACCGCGCAGTCGGTCTTGAAGACCTTGTGCTTGGCCCTGCCGTTCTCGCCCTCGAAGTTCCAGAACAGCTTGTACTGGCCGTCCGGCAGGACCATGTCCTCGGTGCGCTCGTGGCCGGAGCCGTCGAGCGTCAGCGAACCGGACTTGACGGTCTCGCCCTTGGAGAGGGTGTTGTTCGCCCAGGCCTCGATGTGCCAGTCGACCTTCTGGGCCGCGTCGAAGCCGAAGGCGTCGAGGTAGAAGGAGCAGACCTTGGGCTCGTTCTTGCGAAGCTCCTCGCCGGTCGTGGTGTCGTGGATCTTCACCGTGCCGTTGTCGCCCTTGGGCGTGGCGTGGGCGGAAGGGGCCAGCAGCAGGGAGGCGGTCACAGCCGTCACCAGAGCGCCGGAAGGAATGAGGATGCGCATAGGGGCAGTCCAACGTGAGAGAAGTGGGTGCCGTGGGGGGCGGCTCAGCCTCCTGCGGCCCCTGCGCCCAGTCAAGGACGATCTTGACCCGTCTGCCCCATGTGCCGTGACTTGCCCCGAAGATCTCGGATAACGATCAGGAATATGCCCTTCCGGAACGGTGGCACGCAGCTCGGGAACAGCCCCGGGCGCGGTGAACAGCCCCGGCACGGCTCAGAGCGCGAAGAACGACGCGAGCAGCAGTGCCCCGCCGGCCGCCCCCGCTCCCCACGCGACGCGGGTCAGCCGCAGGCCGCCGCCGATGACCAGGCCGGCGAGCAGCAGGGCGCCGCCCAGCGGGGTCCAGGCGTGGAGGGTGCCGGGGGCTTCGGCGCGTACCGCTTCGGACGTGCCGGGCTTCAGGACGACCGGGAGGGCCGCGCCCTTCTTCACCGCGACCGACCTGTCGATGGTCACGCGGGAGGTGGCGGGGCGCGGGGCCCTCGGGGGCGTACGGCCCCGTACAGGTCTCGGCGCCGCAGTCGGCGACGGTCAGCGTGCCGTGCTCGCGCCCCTTGGCCAGCATGACGTGCTGGGCCGTCTCCCAGGAGGAACGGACGCCGGCGACGAGCAGCAACAGGGCGATGCCGGCCATCGCCGCCCGTCGGACGTACAGAAGGGCTTGGATCCGCTTCGAGGCCATGGAGCGCGATCCTTGGCCATGCGGACACGCTTGGTCAACCTCTGCCCATTAATCCTCGGAGGTCGTCCTCAGGAGTTGTACGTACTCTGCGCACGCTCCAGGCCCTCGGTGACCAGGCACTCCACCGCGTCCGCCGCCCGGTCCGCGAAGTACGCCAGCTCCTTGCGCTCCGTCGACGAGAAGTCCTTCAGTACGAAGTCGGCCACCTGCATGCGCCCCGGCGGCCGGCCGATGCCGAAGCGCACCCGGTGATAGTCCGGACCCATCGACTTGGTCATCGACTTGAGGCCGTTGTGGCCGTTGTCGCCGCCGCCCAGCTTCACCCGCAGCGTGCCGTAGTCGATGTCCAGCTCGTCGTGGATCGCGACGATGTTCGCCGTCGGCACCTTGTAGAAGTCACGCAGCGCCGTGACCGGGCCGCCGGACAGGTTCATGTACGACAGCGGCTTGGCCAGCACCACACGGCGGTTGGCGGGACCCGGCGCACCCATACGGCCCTCGACGACCTGGGCCCGGGCCTTGTGCGCCTTGAACTTCGCCCGCATGCGCTCGGCGAGCAGGTCGACGACCATGAAACCGACGTTGTGCCGGTTGGCCGCGTAGTCGGGACCCGGATTGCCCAGACCCACGATCAGCCAGGGATCGGCTGCGTCCGTCATCTGCATGTCTCCTTCATACGCCTTCACACGCCCTCATACGCCAGCCGCCTCCCGCGCGCAGAGGCGCGGGACGGCGGCTGGACGGCGAACAGCGAGGCTCAGGCCTCGGCGCCCTCGGCGCCCTCGGCGGGCGCCTCCTCGGCCTGCGGGGCCAGAACCTGGATGACGATCGCGTCCGGGTCGGTCGCCAGGGTGGTGCCCTCGGGCAGCGGAACGTCCTTGGCGTGGATCGTGGCACCGGCCTCGAGGCCCGCGATGGAGACCGTGACGGACTCGGGGATGTGCGTGGCCTCGGTCTCGACCGACAGCGTGTTCAGCACGTTCTCGAGCAGGTTGCCGCCCGGGGCCAGCTCGCCCTCGGTGTGGACGGCGACCTCGACCGTGACCTTCTCGCCCAGCTTGACCGCGAGCAGGTGACGTGGGTGATGGTGCGCTTGATGGCGTCACGCTGGACGGCCTTGGGGATGACCAGCTCGGACTTGCCGTCGACGTCGAGGCGCAGCAGCGCGTTGCTGGTCTTGAGCGCCATCATCAGCTCGTGGCCCGGCAGGGTGACGTGGACCGGGTCGGCGCCGTGGCCGTAGATGACGCCGGGAACCTTGTTGGCACGGCGGGTCTGACGGGCAGCACCCTTGCCGAACTCGGTACGTACTTCAGCGGCGAGCTTGATCTCGGCCATGGCTGCACTCCTCGCGGATGACGAAAAACGGAAGGTCACCCGGCCACGAAACGGCCTGCTACGAAGAGCGCGTCGATAACGGATCCGCCGTACCACATGAGTACGGCCTCCCTCGCCGAGCAACTCGGGGAGTCTACCCGGCGGGGAGGCCGCACCAGAAATCGATCTTCGGATCAGCCTCGCGGCCGGACGGTCACGCCTGCTCCTCGAAGAGGCTCGTGACCGAACCGTCCTCGAAGACCTCGCGCACCGCGCGCGCGATCGTCGGCGCGATCGAGAGCACCGTGATCTTGTCGAGCTCCAGCTCGCCCGGCGTCGGCAGCGTGTCCGTGAACACGAACTCGCTCACCTTGGAGTTCTTCAGGCGGTCGGCCGCGGGACCCGACAGGATGCCGTGCGTGGCCGTCACGATGACGTCCTCCGCGCCGTTCTCGAAGAGCGCGTCCGCGGCGGCGCAGATCGTGCCACCCGTGTCGATCATGTCGTCGACCAGGACGCAGATGCGGCCCTCGACGTCACCCACGACCTCGTGGACCGTCACCTGGTTGGCGACGTCCTTGTCGCGGCGCTTGTGGACGATCGCCAGCGGCGCGTCCAGACGGTCGCACCAGCGGTCGGCGACCCGCACCCGGCCGGCGTCGGGCGACACGATCGTCAGCTTCGAACGGTCGACCTTCGCGCCCACGTAGTCCGCGAGGACCGGCAGCGCGAACAGGTGGTCGACCGGGCCGTCGAAGAAGCCCTGGATCTGGTCGGTGTGCAGATCGACCGTGACGATACGGTCCGCACCCGCCGTCTTCATCAGGTCGGCGATCAGACGGGCCGAGATCGGCTCGCGGCCACGGTGCTTCTTGTCCTGACGGGCGTAGCCGTAGGACGGCACGACCACGGTGATGCTCCGCGCGGAAGCCCGCTTCAGCGCATCCAGCATGATCAGCTGTTCCATGATCCACTTGTTGATCGGAGCCGTGTGGCTCTGGATCAGGAAGCAGTCGGCGCCGCGCGCCGACTCCTGGTAGCGGACGTAGATCTCACCGTTGGCGAAGTCGAAAGCCTTCGTCGGCACGAGGCCGACACCCAACTGGTGCGCGACCTCCTCGGCCAGCTCGGGGTGGGCGCGGCCGGAGAAGAGCATCAGCTTCTTCTCGCCGGTCGTCTTGATCCCGGTCACAGCACTGTCTCCTCGGACGTGAATCATTGCTGCTGCGCCCACACGCCTTTGAATCGCATGCGAGCCAGCCGAATTGTGTGCACCTATCACGGTACGCCGTGAAGGACGCACCTGTTTCCGGTCAGCTTTCGCCGTCGGCCGTCACGGCCGCCGACTGAGCCGCCTGCGCGGCAGCGCTTCCCGGACGCTTGCGAGCCACCCAACCCTCGATATTCCGCTGCTGGCCGCGGGCGACAGCGAGGGAACCGGGCGGCACATCCTTGGTGATGACGGAGCCCGCCGCGGTGTACGCGCCGTCCCCGACCGTGACAGGAGCCACAAACATGTTGTCCGAGCCCGTCCGGCAGTGCGAACCGATCGTGGTGTGGTGCTTGGCCTCGCCGTCGTAGTTCACGAAGACGCTCGCGGCGCCGATATTCGTGTACTCGCCGATGGTCGCGTCACCGACGTACGACAGGTGCGGCACCTTCGTGCCCTCGCCGATGACGGCGTTCTTCATCTCCACGTACGCACCGGCCTTGGACTTCGCGCCGAGCCGGGTGCCGGGCCGCAGATAGGCGTACGGGCCCACGTTCGCCCCCTCGCCGACCTCCGCGCGCTCCGCCACCGTGTTGTCCACCCGGGCGCCCGCGCCGACGACGGTGTCCGTCAGGCGGGAGTTCGGGCCCACCTCGCAGCCCTCGCCGAGGTGGGAGGTGCCGAGCAGCTGCGTACCCGGATGCACGATCGCGTCCTGGCCGAAGGTCACCGTCACGTCGATGAACGTCGACGCGGGATCGACGACCGTCACACCGCCGAGCATCGCGCGCTCCAGCAGCCGGGCGTTCAGCAGACTGCGCGCCTGGGCCAGCTGCACACGGTTGTTGATGCCCAGGATCTCCCGGTGGTCGGCGGCGACCGCCGCGCCCACCCGGTGGCCGGCCTCGCGCAGGATCCCGAGGACGTCGGTCAGGTACTCCTCGCCCTGGCTGTTGTCGGTGCGGACCTTGCCCAGCGCGTCCGCGAGCAGCCGGCCGTCGAAGGCGAACACCCCGGAGTTGATCTCGCTGATCGCCCGCTGCGCCTCGGTGGCGTCCTTGTGCTCGACGATCGCGGTGACGGCGCCGCTGACGTCGTCCCGGACGATCCGCCCGTACCCCGTGGAGTCGGGGACCTCGGCGGTCAGCACGGTGCAGGCGTTGCCGTCGGCGGCGTGCGTGCGCGCGAGACCGGCCAGCGTGTCGCCGGTCAGCAGCGGAGTGTCGCCGCAGACGACGACCACGGTCCCGTCGATCCCGCCGCCGAGCCGCTCCAGACCCATGCGCACCGCGTGCCCGGTGCCCTTCTGCTGCTCCTGCACGGCGGTCACGGCCTCGGCGTCGATCTCGCCGAGGTGTGCCGCGACCTGCTCGCGGGCGTGGCCGACGACGACGACGAGGTTCTCGGGGCCGAGCTCCCGGGAGGCGGCGACGACATGGCCGACGAGCGAGCGCCCGCTGATCTCGTGCAGGACCTTCGGAGTGGCCGACTTCATGCGGGTGCCTTCACCCGCTGCGAGGACGACGACGGCGGCAGGGCGGGAGGCGCTCACAGTGATGCCCTTCGGCTTCGGGTGGTGGACACCCGCAGGATACCGGGGGGCCTCGGGGCTGAAACGCGCGCGGGTCCTGACCAGTGTGGTCAGGACCGAACCGAAGTGCTCCCCTGCCAGGACTCGAACCCGGACATAAGGCACCAAAAGCCTCAGTGCTGCCAATTACACCACAGGGGAATATGGCCATACGGACCGGACATTTAGTCGGGCCGCTGAATCGGCATCCAACACTATGCCGTACCAGGCGCCCTCTGTGCGACGGCGGAGGCCGGCGCTCTTCGCGGCGGCCCGCTCGCGGGGCCTTTCGAAGTCGGCGTACTCGCCGAGCACTTCTGTCGTGCGGGCGGTTTTGTTCGGTATGCGGACCCATCGGTCGAAAGCCCGGTCGATTCGGCGGTTCGTGTGGGCACCACCCGTTCCGCGCGTGTGCGGCCCTCTCCCGCGCTCGTCAGGTCTCCGGATATTGGGTGGCGGCCGCCCGTAGGGTGGATGGCATGACCGTAACGGGGGCAGATCAGGACGCCCCGGGTATGACCGCCCGGCGCTACTGGTGGTGGGACAGACGGCGCAGTGCCGTCCTGGATGTGGGGCTGGCGCTGGTTTCGGCGCTCGAATGTGCGTTGGAGGGCGTGAGGTTCGCGGGGAGTGCGGGACTGCCGGTTCCGCTGGGGGTGGGGTTCGGGCTGGTCGCGGGGTCCGTGCTGCTGGTGCGGCGGCGGTGGCCGATCGCGGTGGTGCTGGTGGCGATCGCCGTGACGCCGGCCGAGATGGCGTTCCTGATGGGCATCGTGTCGCTGTACACGCTGGCGGCGTCGGAGGTGCCGCGCCGGATCATCACGGTGCTGGCGGGGATGTCGCTGGCCGGGACTCTGATCGTGACGTTCGTACGGACCCAGCAGGACGTGGCGAACGCGACGGACGGGGATTTCGATCCCGGGCCCTGGTACGTGCCGCTGGCCTCGTTGTTCCTGTCGCTGGGGCTGACCGGGCCGCCGGTGCTGTACGGGCTCTATATAGGGGCCCGGCGGCGTCTGATGGAGAGCCTGCGGGAGCGCGCGGATTCGCTGGAGCGGGAGCTGTCGCTGCTGGCCGACCGGGCGGAGGAGCGGGCGGAGTGGGCGCGTACCGAGGAGCGGACCCGGATCGCGCGGGAGATGCACGACGTGGTCGCGCACCGGGTGAGCCTGATGGTGGTGCACGCGGCGGCGCTTCAGGCGGTGGCGCTGAAGGACCCGGCGAAGGCGGTCAAGAACGCGGCGCTGGTCGGTGACATGGGGCGGCAGGCGCTGACCGAGTTGCGGGAGATGCTCGGGGTGCTGCGTTCGGGGGATCAGGCGAGGCCGGTGGCGTCGGAGGTCCCGCTGGCGTCGGTCGCGGCGGCGCCGCCGCGGTCGCGCCGCGGAGGCGGAGGACGGACCGTGCCTGGCCGATCTGGAGGCGCTGGTGGGGCAGTCGCGGCAGGCCGGGATGGTGGTGGAGTTCTCGGTGGAGGGCGAGCCGGTCGGGTGCGGGGCGCTGGTGGAGCAGACGGCGTACCGCGTGGTGCAGGAGGCCCTGGCGAACGTGCACAAGCACGCGGCGGGGGCGAAGACGTGGGTGCGGCTCGCGTACCGCCGGTCGGAGATCGCCATGCAGGTGGAGAACGGCCCGTCGGACGGCGGTACGGCCGATGCGGGGCTGCCGAGCGGCGGCAACGGGCTGGTGGGGATGCGGGAGCGGGTGACGGCGCTGGGGGGCGTGTTCGTGTCGGGGCCGACGGACGCGGGGGGCTTCCGGGTGTCGGCGGTGCTGCCGGCCGGCTCGCGCGGGGCGTGACAGGCCGCGGGTCCGGCCCCGCCGCCGGCCCCGCTCCGGGCCGCGGTGCCCGGATGCGCGCCGGGACCGGTGCCGCGCGGGCTCTCCCCGGCGCACCCCTTGCCCCCGTGTCGCATGCCGCGGTGGCGGGAGGGGGACGTGTCGGTGCGCTCCCCGCAGGGCGTCGAACGCAGCCACCCCGAAGCAGATCCCCGTACCCGAACGTCCGGCGCCCGAGGAGACGCCCCGGCGCGGCACCGACCCCAACGCCCCCGCACACCACGGGACGCCGCATCCGGGGGCGCCGTACCGCTCCCGGCCCCGCCCCGCCGGCACGGTCCCTACGCCGGGGCCAGCCGGCTCGGCTGGGTGCCGGTCACCAGGGTGCCCAGGGCCTGGTCGAGGTCGGGGCCCAGGTACCAGTCGCCGGTGTGGTCGAGGCTGTAGACGCGGCCCTGCGCGTCGATCGCGAGCACTGCCTGGCCGGTGTCCCCGTCGCTGCTGAGCTCCGTGCCGAGCGGACAGACCTCCGTGCCGAGCGCGCGGCCGAGGTCGGCGAGGGTGCGGGCGTGGTGGAGGCCGCTCAGCGGGTCGAAACGCACCGGTGTCGGCGCGATCTGACGGCCGGATCCCGGCGCGGTGACGTGCAGGCCGCCGAACTCGGCCCAGGCTTCGACGGCGCGGAAGACGCTGTGCCGGTGGCCCGCCGGTGAGGTGTGGGCGCGCAGGGTGTCGGCCCAGTGCTCCGCCTGCCGCATGTCCCAGCGTCCCGGCTGCCAGCCTGCTGCGCGCAGGGCGGCGTCCACGGCCACCGGGAAGCGGGTGGTGCCGGTGTTGGAGCGGGCGGCGGGGTGGGGAGTGGAGCCCGGCATCGGCTGAGGGTCAGCCCTTCTCGGTAGGGGACGCGGTGGGGTCTACGGGGCGTACGCCGAAATGGGCGAGCATCGGCGTACAGGAGCGGCACGGCGGGGCGTAGCTGCCGTGCAGCGGGTCGCCGTCCTCGCGGATGCGGCGTGCGGTGAGCTTGGCGTGCTTGAGCGAGCGGCGGGCTTCGCCGGTGGTGAGGGGCTTGCGGGAGGCGCGCCTGGAGCGTGAGCCTTCCACGGCGGTGATGTGCCGGGAGAGCAGGATCGCCTCCGGGCAGCGGCCGGTGAAGCGTTCTCGCTGGCCGCTGGTGAGGGTGTCGAGGAAGTCCTGGACGAGCGGGTGCAGCGGGGGCGGCCGGTCGCCCCGGCCGGCGGTGCACGTGAGGGTGCCGGCGCCGCGCACGGAGAGTGCGGCGGCGACCGTCGGCAGGATGCCGTCGCGGCGGTGGCCGAGGACGGGCGCGCGGGTGGGCTCGTTGCTGCTCCAGCTCAGGCGCGGGTCCCCGGCCGTCGTGGTCGCCGGAGGCGCGGTGGTCGCGGTGGTCGCCGTCGTGGTCGTGGTCGTGCCTGTCGGTGTCGTCGTAGCGGCTGTCTGTGCCGTGTGCATGGTGGTGCTCCCCTCCGTGCCCGCGGCGGTAGCCGCTGGTGTGCACGCCCCCGCGTTGCTGGGACAGCCTGCCAAATGTGTCCGGTGGTGTGGAAGCTGGGTCGGTGAATCGTGTACGTGTGTCGCCGGGTGGTGACCTGGGTGTGACGGTTCGTTACGCAAGGCGAGGGGCAGGGCCCCCTGTTGTCCCACCGCATAGGCTGTGGCGAACCAGCCAGCAGCAGCAGGGGGCAACCGCCATGACGACAGGTCGGCTCGGGCAGCAAGCCGCGCCACCGAACGCGGCCTACGCCGGGCAGGTCGTGCATTTTCCGGACCCGGTCCGGGCCTCTCGTCACCCGCAAGGTGTACGGGTTGACGAGGACGGCTTCCCGGTTTTCTCGCGTACGCGCGTGCCGTCGCGGAGATCGCCGAGCCCCCGGAGGGCTTCGGCGTCGACGAACTGCGGCTCACGGACTACGTGTCCGCCAATGCGGCGCTGGCCGCCGACGGGCACGCGCTGTGGGACACCATTCCGGCGGTCGCCACCCCGCACGGCTGGACCTGGCACCACGTGGCGGGCACCCGGCGCATGGAGCTCGTACCGGTCGAGGTGAAGGCGCTGCTGCGGCATCACGGCGGGCTCACGACGGCCGCCGTCGACCAGGGCAAGCGCGGCACGCGTCCGCTGCAGGAGACGCGGCCGGCCCACTTCGGGCTGCCGAAGGGTTCCGTGTCGGTGAGTGAGCAGCAGATCCTGGGTGTCGAGGAGGACCTCGGCTACCGGCTTCCGGGCGCCTACCGGTCCTTCCTGAAGGCGGCGGGCGGCTGCGCGCCGGTGGGTACGGCGCTCGACGCCGAGCTGGGGCTGCTGGTCGACCAGCCGTTCTTCACGGTGCGGGACGAGGCCGCGGTGAACGACCTGGTGTACGTCAACAAGTGCCTGCGCGACCACATGACCAAGGACTACCTGGGTGTCGCCTTCGTCCAGGGCGGTCTGCTGGCCGTGAAGGTCAGGGGCGAGGGCGTGGGGTCGGTGTGGTTCGTCGCGTACGACGACGCGCGCGACCGCGACGGGCTGACGGTGCACGAGCGCGTGGAGCGGCTTCTGCTGCCCTGCGGTGAAGACTTCGACGCTTTTCTGCAGCGGCTGGCGGGCAGTCCGCCGGAGCTGGAGACCGTGGCGAACCTGATGGTGGACGGCGGCTTCGCGCGCGCTGTCCCGGTGGAGGGGTGACGGCCCGATGGTGACCTTCGCGCAGGCGCAGGAGCGCGCGGAAGAGTGGGTCAACGGGGACGTGCCGGCACCGTCGCACCGTGAGGTGCGGGTGCGGGAGTTCGAACTCGGTTTCGTGGTGTGGGCGGAGGACCGTGAGAACGGTCCCACGTCGGACGGTGGGCGGCAGCGCCTGGTCATCGCCCGGGACAGCGGTGAGGCCACGCTGTGGCCCGGGCTGCCGGTGGGAGAGGTGATCCGCCGGTACGAGGAGGAGTACGGGGCGCCGGAGGCGTCACCGGCGGCGGACGCGGGGCCGGTTCCGGCGCAGCGGGTGGACCTGGAGCAGACGTCGTTCCTGCTGACGCCGCCGGAGTGGCTCCAGGAAGCGGCGGACGGTCTGGGTGCCCCGGACCGTCCCGCACCGGGTTCGTCCGCCGGTTCACCGGCGGGTTCGTCCGTGGCGGGCGGTGCGGGTTCCCCGGGTGCGGCTCCGCCCCCGGAGGCGGGTGCGGTTTCTGCCGGTGCGGAGGGTGACGGGCCGACGGCGGACGACGGGTACGCCTGCGGCGGGTGGCGGCTGGGCCGACGCGGTCGGCGCGGGCGCGGGGGCGTCTTCGGCGGGTGCGGGCCGGTCCGGTGCGGACGGGAACGCTTCGCAGGCCGGGCGGGGGACCGGGGAGGTCTCCTGGCCCAGTGCCGGTGCGGAGCGGGCGGACTACGAGCCCACCGCTTCCGACGGAGTGCCCGGGGCGCCCGCGGCGCCCGCGGTGCCCGCCGGGGCGACCCCCTGGTCCGGGACCGACACCACTCCGGCCATCGGTTCCGACGATGCGTCAGTTCCGTTGCCGGCCACGGTTTTCGCGCCGCCGCTCTCCGGTTCCGACGAGGACGACTTCCCGCCGCCCGGTGTGGCGCCGGAGGCCAGGACGGCGCTGATGTCGGGCGGCAGCCAGCTGCCCTCGACCACGGTGGCTCCCGCCGTCCCCGGTGAGGTTCCGCAGCCGCCCGGGGCGCCCGCGCGCCCCGCCGGACCCGCGCCCGGCGCCGAGGAGATCGCCGACGCCCGCGACCTGCAAGGCTCCCGTGCAGCCGCCGGGTGCGCCCGGTGCCCCCGGTGCGCCGGGTGGGCGGCCCGGCGTGGTTTTGCCGCCGGTGCCCCCGGCTCCGCCGTCGGGGCCCGACGGGCCCGGTGCCCCGGCGGGTGGGTACGTACCGACGCAGCTCGTTTCGGCGCTCGGTCCCGACGGGCCGCAGCCGCCCGGCCCGCCCACACCGCCGCCCGGTGG
>RHMC01000087.1 GCA_003719395.1 Streptomyces altiplanensis | reverse complement strand
GTGCACCCACGACCGCGCCCGGCGGCCGGGGAGGGGACCGCGGGCGGCGGGATCCGCAGGTCCTCGGGGTCCGCCGCGACGCCGTACCAGCGACCAGCCGGCACCACCGGTCCCGCTCGTGCTCGTCGGCCTCGCCACTGGGGACCGGGGAGGCCGGGCATGCCGGGGTGGGCGTACGCGAAGAGCCGCCCGGGATTCAGCCGGCTGGAGCAGCAGAATGGCTCGGCGGGC
The DNA here is from genome assembly GCA_003719395.1 of Streptomyces altiplanensis. GTDB lineage: Bacteria > Actinomycetota > Actinomycetes > Streptomycetales > Streptomycetaceae > Streptomyces > Streptomyces altiplanensis. The sequence continues at coordinate 28,692 of RHMC01000087.1, read as the reverse complement.
CGTTGCCGTGCAGGTCCACGGCGAGGTCGGGCGCCGGCCCGTCCCAGGCCAGCTCGGCGGGGACCGCGCGCCCGGGGGCGCACGCGGGCAGCAGCCGGTCCACCAGTCCGGTCGCGCCCGCCGCGGCGGCAAGCCGCCCGGGCGCCGCCAGCACCAGTTCGTGTCCGGGCAGCTCGCGCCGCAGCGCCCGCAGGGCGGGCACCGCGGTCAGCAGGTCGCCCAGCCCCAGGGCCCGCAGCACCAGAACCCGTGGCCCGGGCTCCGTACCGGTCCCGCGGCCGCGGGCGGCGGGCCGTTTTCCTTTCTCGCCACTCATCTCCGGGGATGCCTCTCCTCGTTCGCGGTTCACGTCTCCTCGGACGGCTTCGCAGCGTCAGGGCGACGACGGCCGCAGCCGTACGGCGGCCTGCGCCGCCCGGTGGGCCAGCTCCGTGGTGGAACGGCCGACGAGGTAAGGGAGCACGACCGCCTGGCCGCCCCACGCGCGCAGGACCTCCGCCTCGGGAAGGTCCTCGACCGAGTAGTCGCCGCCCTTCACCCAGACGTCAGGGCCCGCAGCCTGCTGAGCAGCGCCGCCGGTGTGTCCTCCTCGAAGACCGCGACGGCGTCGACGCTGCCGAGCGCCGCGAGGACGCGGAGCCGGTCCGCCACCGGGTTGAGCGGGCGCCCCGGGCCCTTGCGGCGGGCGAGCGACGCGTCGGAGTTGACGCACACGATGAGGCAGTCGCCGATACGCCGGGCGCTCTCCAGCAGTCCGACGTGACCGGCGTGCAGCAGGTCGAAGCAGCCGCCGGTCGCGACCGCCGTGCCGCCGCGCGCCCTGACCCGCTCGGCGAGGGCGAACGGGTCCGTCTCGGGGGCCTCCTCCTCGGGGCCGGTAGCGGGCTCCGTCCGCCACAGCGCCGGGTTGCCCGCGCCGCCGGCGCCCACGAACGCGGCGGCCTCGGCGACGGCCCGCTGCACGGCCTCCTCCGGCAGGGCACCGTCCGCCAGCGCCGCCGCCGTCGCCGCCGCGAAGCAGTCGCCCGCGCCGCACGGGTCGCCCTGGGCGCGGTACGGCGTCGGGACGAGCATCGGCGTACCGGCGCCCGGGCGGGTCAGCAGGACGCCGCGTTCCCCGAGCGTCACGGCGACGGCCGCCACCCGCCAGCGCTCCGCGAGGTCGGCTCCGCGCGCGGCGTACGCGCGCAGGGAGTCGCCGCCGGCGGGGCTGAGAGCGCAGGCCTCCGCCCCGTTCGGGGTGACGATCCTGGCTCCCGGCACCGGGTTCTCGCCCTTGAGGTGGGGGTCCCACACCAGGGGGGTGCGGCGGGCCACGGCCGCCAGGTGCGCCGGCACGGCGCTCGCCGTGTGCCGTCCGTAGTCGGCGACGAGCACGGCGTGGGCCTGCGCCAGCGCCTCACGCACCGCGTCGTCCGGCTCGCCGGGCGAGCCGCCGCCCGCGGTCGATCCGCACCAGCGGACGGCCGCCGGCCAGCACCCGCGTCTTCACCGGCAGGGTGCCGTCCAGCGGGATCTCCACCAGCCGGACCCGGCCCCGCAGGGCGCGGCGTACGCCCTCGCTGGCCGGGTCGTCGCCGAGCGCGGTCACCAGGGTCACGTCGCGGCCGCACCGGGCCGCCAGCACGGCGGCCAGTCCGGCCCCGCCGGGGCGGCTCTGGTCGCCGGTGACGTCGACGACGGGGGCCGGTGCGTCCGGGGCCAGCCGGGTGGAGACGCCTTCGATGTCCTCGTCCAGCAGGACGTCTCCGACGACCACCAGCGGCTTGCGCGCACTCACGGCATCCTCCGGCGGGCCGCGGCGGGCCTGGTTCCCGTCCCCGTCCTGGCCGGACCAAGCGCCCCGCCCGCCGCGTCGAAGCACGCGCACAGCAGGTGTACGGCGACGAGGTGGGCCTCCTGCACGGTCGCCGTGGTGGCGGCGTCGACGCACAGCGCCTCGTCGGCCGCCTCGGCCAGCGGGTTGGGCCCCGGCCCCGTCAGCGCCCATACGCGCAGTCCGGCCGCCCGGCCCGTCACGGCCGCCGTGATGAGATTGGCGCTGCGGCCGGAGGTGGACAGGAGGACGAGGACGTCTCCGGGGCGGCCGTGGGCGGACACCTGCCGGGCGTACACCTGGTCGAACCCGTAGTCGTTGCCGATGGCGGTCACGCTGGAGGTCTCCGCGTGCAGGGCGATGGCCGAGTAGGCGGGCCGCTCCTGCCGGTACCGGCCCACCAGTTCCGCGGTCAGGTGCTGGGCCTGGGCGGCGCTGCCGCCGTTGCCCGCGGCCAGCAGGCGGCCGCCGACGGGGAGTACGGCGGCGAGCTCGCCTCCCCATGCGGCGAGCCGGTCGAGGCCCTGCCGGCGGAGCCGGCCGAGCGCGTCCTGCAGCGACTGGCAGTGCCGGTGCGCGGCGTCGAGTACCTGGGATTCGTTCATGCTGGTCGGGCGTGCCGCGTCCGGGGACGACGGCCGGACCCGCACCTCCTTCGGACATCGGTGCTGCGCGGTTGGCGGTCGGGAACGCTGTGGTGCGGGTGCGTCAGATCACCCCCGTCACGACGGGCTGCGGGGTGAGCACCTCGCCGTACACGGACTCGGTGGCCGCCGCGATCCGCGGCCAGCCGTAACGGCTCAGGACACGGCGGCGCCCGGCCTCCCCGCACGCCCGGCACGTCGCGGGGTCGGCGAGGAGTTCGCCGACGACGCGGGCGAGGGCCCCGGGGTCGCCGGGCGGTACCAGCCGTCCGGTGGCCGGGTCGGCGACGGTGTCCAGCTGTCCGCCCACCGCGCTGGCGACGACCGGCCTGCCGCAGGCCATCGCCTCCAGCGGCGCGATGCCGAACGGCTCGTAGTCGGCCGGGCACAGCACCACGTCGGCGCTCCGCAGCAGCGGCGCCACGTCCTCGCTGGGGACGCCGCCCGTGAAGCGGACCCGGTCGGCCACCCCGGCCTCGCCTGCGATGTCGCGCAGCCGGCGCACCTCGGGGTCCTCGTCGATCCGGGCCGCCGTCGGGCCGCCGACCACCAGGAGTTCCGTGTCGGGCAGCTCGGCCAGCGCGGTGACGGAGACCGCGGCGCCCTTGCGGGGAACCAGGCGGCCCACCTGGATCAGCCGGTGCCGGTAGGCACTGTCCCGGTCGGCGGCCGGTCCGTACGGGGTGAACCGGTCGGTGTCCACGCCGCACGGCACGACGCCGACCTTGCCGGCGGGGATTCCCATCCTGGTCAGTTCGAGGACCTCGTCACGGCAGGTGGCGACGATCCGGTCGCAGCCCAGGCCCACCTCCCGCTCGCAGCCGATCCGCGCCGGCGGGCTGGTGTCGGCGCGCCTCTGGTGGCGTCGCTTCACCGTTCCGAGCGCGTGGTACGTGTGCAGGAGCGGCAGCCGCAGTTCGCGCGTCGCGTGGAGCGAGGCGAGTCCCGACATCCAGAAGTGCGAGTGGACGAGGTCGGGCGGCCGGGCCTGCCACTCCCTGGCCAGATAGCGGCCGAACGCCAGCATGTGCGGCAGGAGTTCGTCCTTGGGGATCTGCTCGGGCGGGCCCGCGGGCACGTGGTGCACCTCGACGCCCGCTCGCAGTGGCACCCGGTCCGGCAGGTCGCGCGCGTCCCGCCGGGTGTAGACGGTGACGCTGTGACCACGGTCGGCGAGTGCGCCCGCAAGGCGCGCGACATGGACGTTCTGTCCGCCCGCGTCCACCCCGCCCAGAGCGGCGAGCGGACTCGCGTGCTCCGACACGAGGGCGACCGACAGGGCGGCGGGGTTGCCGGCACCGGTACTGATGGGGCTGAGGGACATCAGGCGCACCTCCGTCATCACGCGCTCCCAGTCGTTCAGGAAGCGCTTGAGCCCGTACCGTTCGAGGGCCGCCTGGCGACCGCGCGCGCCGTCCTCGGCGGCGGCCTCCGGCTCCTCCAGGTAGCGCCGGGCGGCCCGTGCCAGTACGTCGGGCCGGGTGGACAGCGTTCCGGCTCCGGGCGGGACCGCCTCGACGGCTTCGGTGGTGGCGAGCGCCACCACCGGCATGCCCAGGTGCATGGCCTCCAGCAGGGACAGGCCCAGCGACGTCCAGCGCACCGGGTGCAGGTACATCCGGCGCTCCGCCAGGGCCGCGTGCAGTTCGCTCTGGGGCAGGTCGGTGGTGTGGCACCGGTCGTCGGGTATGCCCAGGTGCTCCGCCAGCCCCTCGGTGCGCATCCCGAAGACGTCCAGCGGCGCCGCCTCGGACAGGGCGGGCAGCAGGTCCGTACCGGTGTAACGGCCGCGCCGGACCGGTTCGTTGACCACGACGGCCGCGCGCGGGAGCCAGCCGGTGTACTGGTGCCCCGGGTCGACGATGCCGTGCTCGATCACCTCGGTGCGGGTGGAGCCGTTGTCCCAGAACAGCCGGTTGAAGTGGGTGACGTGGACGAGCGTCAGGTCGTCGCGGTCCGCGAACGGGTGCCGGGTGTCCGGGACGTCGCCGTCCGGCGCGTTGTGCTCCAGGTAGACGGCGGGCACCTCACGGCCGGGCCGGCGTCCGCCCAGCCAGCGTTCGGCGAGTTCGAGTTCGTGCGGCCGCTGGAGGACGACGAGGTCGACCTGCGTCTCGCGCAGTTCCTCGGCGTCGTCTCCCGCACCGAGCCGGGCCAGGAGAACGTACGGGCCCGGCCGAGCCCGTCGGGATCGCGGCCGGGTGTGACCGGAACGAGATAGGTGTGGGGTCCCTGGACGAACGCCGTGGTCCAGGAACCGTGTACGTGCCACAGCAGGATGTTCATGCCCTCGCTCCTCGTTCCGTTTCGGATACGCCGCCCGGTACGGCCGGGCGGTCCGCGTCGGCCCCCGCTCCGGCCCCCGCGCGGACGCCGAGCGCAGGCCACGGCGGCGATCACCTCGGCGTCGCCGATCCCGTCGAGGCAGGGGTGTCCCGGGGACGGACAGCGCCGGGCCCTGCTTCCGGCGCAGGGCGCGCTCTGGTCGCCGAGCAGCACGTGCGGTACGCCGTACGGACCCCAGCGTTCGGCCGGCACCACCGGGCGAACAGCGAGGCGACGGCGTCCCCACCGCGGCGGCGAGGTGTGCGGGCCCGGTGTTGCCGACCACCGCGACCCGCGCCCCGGCCAGGACCCCCGCCAGCTGGTGCAGGTCGGTGGCCCCGCCGAGGTCGAGGGCGTGGTTTCCGGCGACTTCCGCGGTCAGGTCCCTCTCCGCCCGGCCGCCGGTCACCACGACGCGGTACCCCTCGGCACGAGCGCGGCATCGGCCCGCGCCGCCCGTGCGGGGCTCCAGGCGCGGGCCGGTACCGCGGCGCCGGGGTGGAGCACGACGTACGGCCCGGGGCCGGTGAGGTGCGCGGTGTCGGGCGGAGGGGAGACGCGCAGCGTCCCGTCGTCGCCGGGCGGCAGCGCGAAGCCGGCGTCTTGGGCCAGGTCGAGCGCGCCGGGCCTCGTGGCGGTGGGGCAGCCGGTGGTGGCGCAGGTCGAGGAGGGCTCCCGGGTAGTCCTCGCTGTCGGCCGCCGTCCAGCCGACGCCGGCGAGTTTCAGCAGCAGCGCGGCCGGGAGCGGGCTCTGGTGGTACGAGACGAGCACCAGGGCGCGGTCGAACCGGCCGGCGGACAGGGTGTTCAGCAGTTCGCGGGTCGCCCCGCGCGTCACCGGCGCCGGTTCGATCCCCACCCAGGGGGCGTCGCAACACCAGCACCTCGTCCACACCGGGGAGGAGTCCTGCCGCCTGGACGCCGAGCGGCCCGCACAGCAGGGCGGTGTGCGAGGAGCCGGCCGCCACGGCCCGGACGGCGGGTCCGGCCAGCAGCACGTCGCCGGCGCTGTCCAGGCGGACGACGAGCGTCCGGGGAGCGGAAGAAGTCATCGCGGGCCTCCCGCCGTCCGGTCGGCGGCGTCGGCGCGCAGCGCCAGCCGTACGCCTGGAGCAGGTCGGCGGGCGTCTCGCCGGCCGCCTCGGTCTCCTCGGGCCGGGTGACCGGGGTCGGCACCAGCACCCCGCGCGCGCCGGCCGCGCGGGCGGCCTCCACATCGGCCCCGATGTCCCCGATGACGACGGTGCACGCGAGGACCCCGAGCCGTTCGCAGGCGGCCAGCACCAGACCGGGCGCGGGTTTGCGGCAGCCGCAGCCGTCGTCCGGCCCGTGCGGGCAGACCGCCCAGAGCGCGAACGGGCCGAGCAGGGCCTCCACCCGCTGCCGCACGGCCTCGACCTGACGGAGCGTCAGCAAGCCGCGGGCCACGCCCGACTGGTTGCTGACCACGCCCACCGGATCCCGAGGGAGCGTACGGAGGGCGACGGCTTCCCGCGCCGACGGCATGAGCTCGACCCGCGCCGGGTCGCCGTTGTAGGGCACGTCGGCCACGAGCGTGCCGTCGCGGTCGAAGAGGACCGCCTCCGGGAGGGCGCCGCCCGCGTCCTTCCTTGCCGACGGCGTCTCCCGGCGGCCCTCCGCGGGCCCCTCGAACAGCCAGGGGCCGGTCGCGGGGTCCGAAGGCCCGTCATGGGCCGGGCCGCGGGATGGCAGGTCATGGCCGCACCCGCTCCTGGACCGGCTCGCGCGGTGCGCTGGGCGGCGCCGCGGCCTCGTACGGGCCGAGCGGCAGCACCCGGCAGTGGGTGACCTGGCCGCGCAGCCAGTGCCAGGTGGCGACGGGCGGAATGAGCACGCTGGTCAGCGCCATGGAGACGATCTCGTACCGGGGTCCGGGGCCCCGGCGCGATCCGCGCCCGGGCGAATTCGGCGGTGCCCGCCAGCCACCCGGCGGCGCAGGCCGCTGCCGTTCCACGCCGCCCGAGAGCGGCGCAGGTCAGGGCCACCGCCGCGGCCGCGGTCACCACGAGGTGGCGGGGCAGGCGCCCCCGTGGCGCGTCCGCCCGGTTCCACCAGTCCCGGCCGTGCCGCCGGGTCAGCAGCACGTCGTCGCGTCGCCCGCCTGGAGGCGTACGGAGATCCAGCGGCCGGCCGGCCGTACCGGGTGCGTGGTGACGCGGTTTCCGGCGCTCACCGCCCAGCCCGCCGCCAGTACCCGCAGGGCGAGGTCGGTGTCCTCCCGGAAGGCGCGGCGGAACCGTTCGTCGAACCCGCCGACGGCTTCGAGCGCCTCCCGGCGGTACGCCATGTCGGCGGTGATCCACCGGGCGGTGGCCAGTCCGGCGGTGTTGCGTTCCCAGTCGGTGGGCCGGCGGTCAGCGGGGAGCGGCACCACGATGCGGGCGGTGACGGCGGCGGTCCGGTACGTCGCCGCGGCGAGGTCCGCGGCGAGGTCGTCGGCCCAGGTGGGTCCCGGCATCGACATCGTCGTCGAGGAAGACCGCCCACGGCACCGGGCCGGCTTCGCGCCAGCCCCGGTTGCGCGCCGCGGCCGGTCCCCGCGCGTGGCCGGCCACCACGGTGGTCACGGGCCGCAGAGCCTCCGGAATGTCGACCGGGAGGGGTGTGCCGCCGGGCTCGGGACGGTCGTCGACGAGTACCACCCGCGCCGGCCGGGGGCCGGCGGCGTCGGCCAGTGCCCGCAGGCACACGCTCAGGCCGGGGCGTCCGAGCGTGGGAATCACCACGGCGTACTCGGGCGCCGCGCTCTCCCGTCCGGCCGCTGTCTCCTGTCCGTGGGGCGTCATCGCGCCGCCCCGTCGTCGTAGGTGTCCGACGAGTGGAAGAAAGCACCGCGCCGGATCGCGTACGGGCCGATGGCCAGCAGGTCGACGGGCGAGGAACCGAAGCACTCCAGCGCGTCGCGCGGGTCGTCCACCATGGGCCTGCCCGCCGTGTTGAGGCTGGTGTTGACGACCACGGGCAGGCCGGTGAGCCGCTCGAACTCGCCGAGCATCCGGGCGACCAGCGGCTCGCGCACCGGGTCCACGGTCTGGATGCGGGCGGTCCCGTCGACGTGGACGACGGCCGGGATGCGGCTGCGCCAGCTCTCGGCGACGTCGTGGACGAACAGCATGTACGGGCTGGGCATCGGGCCGTCGAAGATCTCCGGGGCGCGGTCGGCCAGCACCATGGGCGCGACCGGCCGGAACTGCTCGCGGCCCTTGACGTCGTTGAGCCGTTCCAGATTGCCCGCGTGACCGGGGTGGGCCAGCAGCGAGCGGTGGCCGAGCGCCCTGGGCCCGTACTCCGAACGCCCCTGGAACCAGGCCACGATCTGGTTGTCCGCCAGGGCCCGGGCCACGGTCGCGGCGATGTCCGCCGGCCGGTCGAACGGCACGGCCGCCGTCTTCAGCCAGGCTCCGAGCTCCGCCTCCGACCAGTCCCGGCCGAGGTCCGCGCCGGCCATGGGCTCCGGCTCGTCCCCGCCGCCCGCGGCGAGCAGCAGGGCGCTGCCCAGCGCGGTGCCCGCGTCGCCGGCGGCGGGCTGCACCCACACGCGCGAGAAGGGCCCTTCGCGGGCGATGCGGGAGTTGGCGACGCAGTTGAGCGCGACGCCGCCGGCCAGGGTCAGGACGCTGTCGTGCGGCTGCCCGTGCAGCCAGCGCGCGAGATCCAGCAGGGTCTCCTCCAAGGCGGCCTGGGCGCTGGCCGCCACGTCCGCGTGGTCCTGGGTCCACGCCTCGTCCGGGCCCCGGGGCGCGCAGAGTTCGTGCCAGGGCACCGCCGTGGCGCGGAAGCCGCCGTCACCGGTGGGATACACGTGGCGGCGCAGTTCGGGGAGCATGCGCGGGGTGCCGTGCGAGGCGAGGGCCATGACCTTGAACTCGTCACTGGAGCGCAGGAACCCGAGGTGTTCGGTGAGCTCCTCGTAGACCAGCCCCAGCGAGTGCGGCAGGTCCTGCGCGCACAGCGCCTCCAGCCGGCCCTGGATCCGGCGCGCGGCCAGGTGCGAGGCGCGTTCCCCGCGGCCGTCGAGGACCAGCACCGAAGAGGTCTCCGCGCCGGAGGCGGCGAACGCGCTCGAAGCGGCATGCGCCATGTGGTGCGGTACGAAGCGGACGATGCCCGGGTCCAGACCCGGCAGGGCGGTCTTGAGGAAGCCGGGGACCTCACGGGCGTACGTCAGCCGCAGGTGGTCCCAGGGGTCGTCCAGGCCCATCTCCTCGGCAGGCCTGGCGAGCTCCGGGTCGAAGGAGTACGCCACCGCGTCGAGGTCCTGCGGGCGCAGGTTCGCCCGCTTCAGGCACCAGGCGGCGGCTTTCCCGGGCAGTTCCCAGGCGGAGAAGGGCACCGGCCGCTTTCCGTGCTTGCGGCGGGAGAACCGCTCCTCCTCCGCCGCGGCGACGGTCCGGCCGTCGATGACGAGGGCGGCGGCGGGATCGTGGAAGAGTGCGTTGATTCCGAGGATGCGCATGGGGTCCCAGGCCTTTCGGCGAATCGGGGCGAAGCCGGGCCGCGCCGGAAGGGCGTTCGGCCGGATCAGCTGTCCGTGTGGGCGCGATACCAGGCGATGGTGCGCCGCAGGCCCTCTTCGGCACTCACGCGCGGTTCCCATTCGAGCTTGTCCTGGGCCAGCGTGATGTCGGGGCAGCGCACGGCGGGGTCGTCCGTCGGCCGTTCGATGAAGCGGATCTCGGAGCCGGATCCGGTGAGCTCGATGACGAGCCGCGCCAGTTCGAGCATGGTGAGCTCGGCGGGGTTGCCGATGTTGACCGGGCCGCGCATCCCGTGGGCCGCCGCCGCGAGGATGCCGCGCACGGTGTCGTCGACGTAGCACAGCGAGCGCGTCTGGAGTCCGTCACCGGTGACGGTGAGGGACTCGCCGGCCAGGGCCTGGCGGATGAACGTCGGTACGGCGCCGGCCGTCGTAGCCGCGCATCCGGGGGCCGTAGGTGTTGAACAGCCGCACGATGCCGGTGTCGGTGCCGTGGGCGTCGGCCTGGGCGGTGGTCAGCGCCTCGCCGAAGCGCTTCGCCTCGTCGTACACGCTGCGCGGCCCGACCGGGTTCACGTTGCCCCAGTACCGCTCGTTCTGCGGGTGCTGCTGCGGGTCGCCGTAGACCTCGGAGGTGGAGGCCAACAGGAAGCGGGCTCCGGCGCCGTGGGCGAGTGCCAGGGCGTTGCGCGTACCGAGGCTGCCGGCCTCCATCGTGTGCAGGGGCAGCCGCAGGTAGTCGGCGGGGGACGCCGGGGACGCGAAGTGCAGTACGAGGTCGGGCGGCCGGTCCACGGTGAACGGATCCGAGACGTTGGCCTGCACCAGCGTGAATCCGGGGCGTTCGAGCAGCGCGGTTATGTTCTCGGGCCGGCCGGTACTGAAGTCGTCCACGCAGGTGACGGCGGTGCCCGCGTCCAGAAGCGCGGTGCACAGGTGCGAGCCGACGAAACCCGCGCCGCCGGTGACGACGGCGTGTTCCCAGCGGCGCGGGAGAGCGGTGTTCATTTCAATCTCCTCCGGACTGAGCGGTCGGACCTCCGATCAGAGTCAGTCCCAGAGGAGCAAGCGGCGCGGTGATGTGGAGCATTCGAGTGACGTACGGACAGTGAAGGGAGGCGGCCGGCGGTTCCCTCAGGGCCGCGGGTTGGTCCGGTGCCACTTGGGACGGGCGTCGCTTCCCCGCCGTCCGGCGACGGACGCGCACCGCGGGCACACCCGCTGGACGCGGTCCGCGGCGCCCCCGGATTCCGGGAGGATGTCGGGCCAGGCGACATGTGCGAAGCGCCCCAGCCGTGAGCGGCTGAGGGACAAGCCGCACACCGTCTGGTTCATGCCGTGCTCCCAGGCATGCACCTCACCGGCGGGGAGCCGACGGCCGTCCTCTTCATCCATCCACTGTCCGGAAGCTGCAACTGCATATCGCGTGCTTGCTGCCATGGATTACCGGTTACCCCTTTGAGCACATGAATGCCTACGGTTCTCAGTAGATGACAAAGTGCACGTATCAAGGAGTGAGTGCTGGCATGAATACCGCGGACGAGCTGCCTGTTCTGCGCACGCTCGATGACCTGACCGATCTCGTCGGGCGGAACGACCGGCTGTACGTACGCTGGTCACGCGGCCCCGCGATCGACCTGAAGTCGGCGTCGAGCCGGGACGACCTCACGGGTGTTCCCATGCCGGGACTGTCCGCGAACTCCCTGGGCGTCGAGTCGTGGTGGGGGGACCGGCCGGTGAGGGTGTGGGTGGCCCGCCGGCTGTACGACTACTCGCACCTGCCGCGCGAGAAGGGCCCGGGCGTGCGTCCCTGGGCGCTGCGCGGGGAAGAGACGGGCCGGGGGCCGGACAATGAACCGCTGGTCCGGGACGTCCAGCCGGTCGGCTGGATCGACGCACGCGTGATCGAAGAGGCTGCCGCGGAAGTCGCCCGGCAGGAGGGCGTCTGGGGCCCTCTCCGGCGCGAGGCCTAGCCGGAGACCGTGCGCTGTGCTCCATCGCGGTGACAGCTTCGGCACCGGGCATGCGCACGCGGGGACCGGGGGCATGTATCGGCCCATGAAGGTGAACCCGATCGAAATGCAGAAGTCCCTCGGTGGCGTGAATTACCCCGCCTCCAAGAAGGACATCGTCGAAACGGCGAAGAAGAGCGGCGCCGACCCGGAGATCAAGAAAGCGCTCGATGCCCTGCCGGAGAAGGAGTACGACTCCCCCGCGGCCGTCAGCAGGGAAGTCGGCAAGGAATCCTGACCTCGCCGGACCGGGTTCCAGGCACCGCGGCCGGCCCACGTGGCCCGGGCTTCAGGCGGTGGCGCCGGCCCGGGCCTCAGACCGTCAGCGCCGGCCCCGGCTTCAGACGGTCGAGGAGCAGGCCGTGGTGGAGCTCGGCTACGGGCGCGAGGAGATCCGGGTGGCGCAGGAGCGCGGCGGCCCGCCGGTCCCGTACGTCGGGCGTGACCAGACGCCGGAACTCGACGGGTGAGCCCTCCGTGTGCCGGGACCCGGCGAGCGCGGTCACCGCGGCCTCGGCCAGTGCCGGGGCGCTGAGCAGGCAGGCCGCCCAGCTCGCCACGATCTCGTCGACCCACGTACGCCACGCGTGACCGTCCGGATCATCGGCCGCGGCACCGTCCGCACCCGTGATCCAGTCGAGCCGGGCAGAGCCTCCGGGCCCCGCGACCGAGACCAGCGCGGCGTCCATCGGCGTCGGGTAGCGGAGCCAGGCCGCGACCGTCACGGCCTGCCGTGCCTGCACCTCGCAGAGAGCGGAGTCCATTACTCCGCCGTCCGACGGATAGGCGCGGGTCAGCCACTGAGCGGTCGCCGCTATCAGCGGGGAGAGATCTGCAGGCACTGCCGGGCCGTCCGAATTCGCGAGGGGAAGAAGTCCGGAACGCTACCCGCCGGATTTCCCCGGGGAAATGATGCGGGTCACGGCAAGGCAGTGGCCTGGGCCACACCACCGGTGCACCGCACCCTCGGGGGCGGCAATGCACCGGGCGGTGGCCGCGGAGGAGTTTCACTGTCGTCCGGCCAGGCTTCCGGAAGGCCGGAAAATCACGGAAACCGCACAGAGGAGCAACACCATGGGACACGGCGGAGACGTCATCGCGGAATTGATGACCGACCATCAGGAAGTGGAGGAGCTGTTCGCCAATATCGAGGAACTCCCGTCCGGCGACAGCCGGCGGAAGATGTACGCCGACCAGGCCACCATGGAATTGGTCCGGCACTCGGTCGCGGAGGAGGCGTATCTCTACCCGGCGGTCCGCGAGCACGTTCCGAACGGTGACGCACTCGCGGACCGGGAGCTGGAGGACCACGCCGCCGCGGAGCGCACCATGAAGGACCTGGAGAGCTGCGAGGCGGAAGACCCGCAGTTCGACATGCTGGTCGGCAAGCTGATGACGGAGATCAGGACGCACATCATGGACGAGGAGAACAACCTCTTCCCCCGGCTGCGCGAATCCTGCTCCGCCGAGGCGCTGAACGACCTGGGCGACAAGGTCCGGCAGGCCAAGAAGTCGGCGCCGACCCGCCCGCACCCCTCCGCTCCCGACAAGCCGCCGGCGAACAAACTGCTCGCCCCCGGGGTCGGGCTCGTGGACCACTGCGCGACGCGCTGTTCCGGCCGGGGCAAGGAGTCCTGAAGACCGCACCCGGTGCTTCCACCGGAGCGCCTGCACCCCGCACGCCTGGGCCGGACGCCGACGACGACGCGTCCGGCCAGGCGTGCGGGGTGCCGTCCAGCACCGTGGCGGTGTTCCCGGTGGGATGAACGCGGTTCCCGCGCACGGCTGTCCGGACCGGGCCGCCACGCACAGAGGTCTGCAGGCCTGTGGGAAGAAGCGCCGGTGCGAAGGAGCCGGAGACGAAGTCGTACTCCCGGGCCGGCCCCGGCCGCCGGAGCGGTGACGATGACGCCACGCGGGTCCTCCCGGCGCGTCAGGGCAGCCGTCGCAGGGCGGCCACCACGTGATGCCGTCCTCCTCGCCGGTGTGCGCGAGGAGGACACCGCCCGCGCGGCCGCTGAAGCGCACGGTACCGGTCAGTTCCCTGCGGGCAGGAGACACGCACCGCCGGGTTCCCGGCGAACGGACGATCCGTGAAGGCGTCGACGACGCCGGTTCGCATGCCCGAACCGCAGCGAGGCCGGTCCAGGCCCCACCGAGTCCGCTCCTGGGTCTTGAACAGGTGGATCCTCCGGGCAGCCGCCGGGTCAGTCCGTGGAGAGAGCTTCGAGGAGGTCACCGACCTGCGGGTCGGGCAGAGCACGGGCGACATCGGCCTGGGCGACGATGCCGACGAGGTCGTGGCCGTCGATCACGGGCAGCCGCCGGACCTTGTGCGAGGTCATCGTGCGCAGGATCTCACCGGCGTCGTCGTCGGCGCCGATCGTCACCGCCTCCCCCTGCGCGAGTTCCCCCGCGTTGGTCTTGGCGGGGTCCTTGCCGGCTCCCAGGACCTTCACCACGATGTCGCGGTCGGTCAGCATGCCCTTGAGCTTGTTGTCGGTCCCGCAGATCGGCAGGGCGCCCACGCCCAGCTCGGTCATCTTCCGGGCCGCGGTCAGCACCGTCTCGTCCGCGCCGATGCACTCGGTACCGGCGGTCATGATCTCTCTGGCAGTTGTCACGTGTCGTCTTCCTGTCTTCGTCACGGAGGGAGCCGCCCGGGGCTTCGCCACCCCGGGCCGGCTCCCTCACACTTCCTACGCCCGCCCCGGGCGGCCGCCAAAGCGCCACGGCGTCGCCGCACCGCCATCATCCGATTGCCCGGTTCCTGACGCCGGTCACGCGGCCGCCGGTCACGCCGCTCGTCAGTCCAGGGAGGCGATCAGGTCGTTGCAGGCCTGCTCGCAGCGGCGACAGGCTTCGGCGCAGACGCGGCAGTGGTCGTGCATGCCGGCGTGGCTTTCGCACTCGTCGGCGCACGCCTTGCACACGGCCGCGCATGCCTGGAGCTGGGCGCGGGTGATGTTGGCGTCGTAACCGGTGTGGCGGGAGAGCACGCGGCCGGTGGTCTGGCAGATGTCGGCGCAGTCCAGGTCGGTGCGGACGCACTTGGCCAGCTCGGCGGCCTTCTCCTCCGACAGGCAGGCGTCCGCGCACGCGGTACACGCCTGCGCGCAGGCGATGCACTCCTCGATGCAGCGCGTCAGTCTGTCGCGGTCCACGCCGCCCAGGTCGGCCGGGTAGGCACCCAGCATGTCCTTGACCACTGTGGTCATCGTCCACCTCCGTTGAAAGGCCCGCGGTGCCGGTCGCTCCGCGCGGCCGCTTCGTCGCCCTGCTACGCGTAACACCCGGTGGACCCCCTCAAACCGCCGGAACCGTTACGCCGCCGACCGAGGGGGTACCTCTGCGCGGACAAACGGTTGATACGTGCGGAAATGAGGGAGTACATGAAAATTGGCTACAAGCTCGCCGCCGAGGCGTTCGGCCCGGCGGAACTGGTGCGGCAGGCGGTCCTGGCGGAGCAGGCCGGCTTCGACTTCGTCGAGATCAGCGACCACTACCACCCCTGGCTCGACAACCAGGGCCACTCGCCGTTCGCCTGGACCGTGCTGGGCAGCATCGCGGCGAAGACGTCGCGGATCGGGCTGGCGACCGGCGTGACGTGTCCGACCGTGCGCTACCACCCGGCGATCATCGCCCAGGCCGCCGCGACCCTCGCCCTGGTCTCGGACGGCCGCTTCGTCCTCGGCGTCGGCTCGGGCGAGCGGCTGAACGAACACGTCGTCGGCCGGGGCTTCCCGGACGCCGTCAGCACGCGGCACGAGATGCTCAGGGAAGCCCTGGAGATCATCCGGCTGCTGTGGCGCGGCGGTTACCAGTCGTACGACGGGAAGCACCTGCGGCTCGAGGACGCCCGGGTGTTCGACCTGCCGGAGGAACTGCCGCTGATCGCGGTCGCCGCGAGCGGGCGGGAGTCGACACGGATCGCCGCGGAGCTGGGCGACGGCCTGTTCGCCACCGAGGACAAACCGCAGATCGTCCAGCAGTACCGGGACGCGGGCGGCAGCGGCCCGCGCTACGCGGAGGTCCCGGTGGCCTGGGCGCCCGACGAGCACACCGCGGCGAAGGCCGCCCTGGAGACGTCGCGCTGGGCCGTGACCGGGTGGAAGGTCATGAGCGAACTGCCCAATCCGGTCAATTTCGACGCGGCGACCACGACCGTGCGCGAGGACGACATCCTCGGGAAGTTCGCGTGCGGCACGGACCCCGCCCGGTACGTCGAGGTGGCGCAGCAGTTCGTCGACGCGGGCTTCGACAGGCTGGTCATGCAGAACGCCGGGCCCGACCCCGACGGCTTCATCGACTTCTACCAGCGCGAACTCGACAGCCGTGTCCAGCAGCTCAGGCCCAGCGGCTCACCTGCCTGAGTCCCGTGAAGACGAGGCCGCCCCGGCCGACGCGGGACGTCGGCCGGGGCGGAACAGGACCGGAACGGTCCGCAGTGGTGCTGTGGCGTCAGGCGAGGGTCGCGATGGCCTGGTTGAAGGTCTTCGACGGACGCATCACGGCCTCGGCCTTGGCCGCGTCGGGCCGGTAGTAGCCGCCGATGTCGGCGGCGAGCCCTGCACCGCGATCAGCTCGTCGACGATGGTCCGCTCCTGCTCGGCCAGCGTCTTGGCGAGAGCGGCGAACGCCTCGGCCAGCTGCGTGTCCTCGGTCTGCTTCGCCAGCTCCTGCGCCCAGTACAGCGACAGGTAGAAGTGGCTGCCGCGGTTGTCGATGCCACCGAGGCGGCGGCTCGGCGACTTGTCCTCCTCCAGGAAGGTCGCCGTCGCGCGGTCGAGGGTGTCGGCGAGCACCTGGGCGCGCGCGTTGCCCGTGGTCTGCGCGAGGTGCTCGAAGCTGACCGCGAGCGCGAGGAACTCGCCCAGGCTGTCCCAGCGCAGGTAGTTCTCCTTGACGAGCTGCTGGACGTGCTTGGGCGCGGAGCCGCCGGCGCCGGTCTCGAACAGGCCGCCGCCGTTCATGAGCGGGACGACCGAGAGCATCTTCGCGCTCGTGCCGAGCTCGAGGATCGGGAACAGGTCGGTCAGGTAGTCGCGCAGGACGTTGCCGGTGACGGAGATGGTGTCCTCGCCGCGGCGGATGCGCTCCAGGGAGAACGCGGTCGCCTCGACCGGCGACATGATCTCGATCCGGAGGCCCTCGGTGTCGTGCTCGGCGAGGTACGTCCTGACCTTGGCGATCAGCTGCGCGTCGTGCGCGCGGGTCTCGTCGAGCCAGAAGACGGCCGGGACGCCGGTCGCGCGGGCGCGGGTGACGGCCAGCTTGACCCAGTCCTGGATCGGCAGGTCCTTGGTCTGGCACATGCGGAAGATGTCGCCGGCGCCGACGGCCTGCTCGAGAACGGCGTTGCCGGCCGCGTCGACGACCCGGACCGTGCCCGTGGCCGGGATCTCGAAGGTCTTGTCGTGGCTGCCGTACTCCTCGGCCTTCTGCGCCATCAGGCCGACGTTCGGCACCGAGCCCATCGTCGACGGGTCGAACGCGCCGTTCGCGCGCAGTCGTCGATGACGACCTGGTAGATGCCGGCGTAGCTGCTGTCCGGGAGGACCGCGAGGGTGTCGGCCTCCTGGCCGTCCGGGCCCCACATGTGGCCGGAGGTGCGGATCATGGCCGGCATGGAGGCGTCGACGATGACGTCGCTCGGTACGTGCAGGTTGGTGATGCCCTTGTCGGAGTCGACCATCGCGAGGGCCGGGCCCTCGGCGAGCTCGGCCTCGAAGGATGCCTTGATCTCTGCGCCGACGTCCGGCAGGGAGTCCAGGCCCTTGAGGATGCCGCCGAGGCCGTCGTTGGGCGACAGACCGGCGGCGGCGAGCGCCTCGCCGTACTGCGCGAAGGTCTTCGGGAAGAAGGCGCGCACCACGTGGCCGAAGATGATCGGGTCGGAGACCTTCATCATCGTGGCCTTCAGGTGCACGGAGAACAGGATGCCCTCGGCCTTGGCGCGGGCGACCTGCGCCGCGAAGAACTCGCGCAGGGCCGCGACGCGCATGACGGCCGCGTCGACGACCTCGCCCGCCAGAACGGGCACCGACTCGCGCAGGACGGTCGTGGTGCCGTCGTCTCCCACGAGCTCGATGCGCAGGGAACCCGCCTCGGAGATGACGGCGGACTTCTCGGTGGAGCGGAAGTCGTCGTTGTCCATGTGCGCGACGTTGGTCTTCGAGTCGGCCGTCCACGCGCCCATGCGGTGCGGGTGCGCCTTGGCGTAGTTCTTGACCGACGCGGGGGCGCGGCGGTCGGAGTTGCCCTCGCGCAGCACCGGGTTGACGGCGCTGCCCTTGACCTTGTCGTAGCGCGCGCGGACGTCCTTGTCCTCGTCGGTCTTCGGGTCGTCCGGGTAGTCCGGCAGCGCGTAGCCCTGCTCCTGGAGCTCGGCGATGGCGGCCTTCAGCTGCGGGATCGAGGCCGAGATGTTCGGAAGCTTGATGATGTTCGCGCCGGGCGTCTTGGCCAGTTCACCGAGCTCGGCGAGCGCGTCCTCGATGCGCTGGCTCTCCTTGAGGTGCTCGGGGAAGCTGGCGATGATGCGCCCCGCCAGCGAGATGTCACGGCTCTCCACCGTGACCCCGGCCGTCGAGGCGTAGGCCTCGACCACAGGCAAGAACGAATACGTCGCCAGGGCCGGGGCCTCGTCGGTGTGTGTGTAGATGATGGTCGAGTCAGTCACCGGGTGCTCCGCTCCACGTCTGCAACATTGCTTGACATCAAGATATCTCTTGACCGTCCCCCTCTCGACAGGGCCCTGCCCCGACATCGGGGCAGAAACCCGCCACCTCGCGAGGAACACACCGACGAATGCGATCAACTGGTTGGGGAGGGAGTGCTTCCGGTGATTCGATGTGCCTGTCCCCCTGCCAACAGGTGACCCGGGGACCGGAACATCGCTCCTGGAGGTCGCGCGCGATGGTGGCGAAAGGACGCACGGGCCCGCCCACGCTCGAGGAAGTGGCCGCGTTCGCGGGCGTCGGGCGGGGCACGGTGTCCCGTGTCATCAACAACGCGCCCGGGGTGAAGACCGAGACACGGCTGGTGGTCGAGCAGGCGATAGCCGAGCTGGGCTACGTCCCCAACCACGCCGCCCGCGCGCTGGCCGGCAGCCGTACCGACGCGGTGGCGCTGGTGATCACGGAGACCGAGCGGCGCTTCTTCGCGGAGCCGTTCTTCTCCGAGATCGTCCACGCGGTCGGCACGGGGCTGGCCGAGACCGAGATCCAGCTGCTCCTCACGCTGGTGCGCACCGACAAGGAACGGCAGCGATTCGTGCAGTACGCGCGGGCCGGCCGGGTGGACGGGGTGCTGCTGGTGTCCGTGCACGGCAGCGACCCGCTCCCCGACATGCTCGCCGAGCTGGAACTGCCGACCGTGCTCAGCGGCCGGCGCTCCAGCGACGAGGCCGTGTCGTACGTCGACTCCGACAACGTCGGCGGCGCCCGGTCGGCGGTGCGCTATCTGGCGGATTCGGGACGGCGCGCCATCGCCACGGTCACCGGCCCGCCGGACATGTACGTCGCGCAGTGCCGGCTCCGCGGCTACCAGGAGGCGATGCGGCAGTCCTTCGGCGAGGTGGACCCGTCCTGGATCGCGCAGGGCGACTTCACCGAGGAGAGCGGACGCCGGGCGATGGCCGAGCTCCTGCACCGCCATCCGGACCTCGACGCGGTGTTCGCCGCCTCCGACATCATGGCCGCGGGCGCCCTGCACACCCTGCGCGCGGCGGGCCGCCGGGTGCCCGAGGACGTGGCCGTCGTGGGGTTCGACGACTCCCCCCTCGCCCAGCACACCGATCCGCAACTCACCACCGTGCGCCAGCCGGTGGAGGAGATGGGCCGCGCCATGGCACGGGTGCTGCTGGAGGACATCGAGGCGCCGAGCGCGGCCTGGCGTCACGTCATCCTGCGCACCAAGCTGGTGCGGCGCGCATCGGCCTGAGCGGGAGCCCGCGGCGATGGCAGAGCCGGGGGGCACGATGTCCTGCTGAGGGGCGATCAGTCGGGGGACGTCATGACTGCTGGGCTCGACGAGCACATGAACGCCACGGAGACGGGGCACTGGCCCGGCGGCTCTTCGCCCTGGGCGAGGGCATGGAGTGGGGCGGGAGGCGTACGGGGAGTGACGTCCGGGCGCCGGCCGAGGAGCTCGGGTGGACATGGCTGGACACGGCCGAGGGGCCCCGCGCGCTCACCGGGCTGCCGGCCGGGGACGCCCGCGCGGTCCTCGGCGGCGAGGGCGAGTGGACGGACCCGTACGAGGTGAGGTTCTACGGGCTCGGCCTACGCACCTGCCGAGGAAGCACCCGGCACCCGGCCGGCCGTCTCCCGGCGTGGGCATTCGCCCCGGCGGCGCAGTGCGGCGACCGCCTCGACGGGTCCGTCCGCGTAGGGGCTCAGCAGCGCGCGGTCGGTGCGACGCGCCATCCGCCGCCCTCGGACACCATGCGCAGGGTGCCCGAGGTGCCTCCGCCCCGCCAGCCGACCTCGACGGTGCGCCGGTCCAGCGGGACCGCCCGTACCGTCTCCAGCGGGACGGCGAGCAGGGGGCGGCAGATCCGGTGCGTACGGACCAAGGTGTCCCGTGGCACGTGGCGCTGGGCGTCGCCGCTCCATCCGTCCCAGGCCGTGGCCCAGTCACCGCCCGAGAGCAGTCCGAGGTGGGTCTGCGCGGCCGAGCGGGCGGCCTGCGTCGCCGTGGCTCCGGCCCGGACCGCCTGTCCTGCGCCGCCCGGCGAGCCGGTGCCGTCCTGGGGCACGGCCGGCCAGGGCCGCCGCGATCAGTGCCGCGATCACCGCGGAGAGCCGCAGCAGGCGGGCGCGGTCCGTGCGCCGGGCGGCCGGCGGACGGCCGGGGTGCCGGACGGTACGCCGGCGGATGAGTCGGTCCATGGGCGGATGCCGCCTCCAGACGGCACGGACCTGAGGGCCGGGTACGTGCCTGCCCGGTCCTCACGGCGCCGCGGTACGGGGGATCAGTTGGCGTAGCGGACGGTGCCGTACTTCTTCACCAGGTCGGTGTTGGAGGAGACGCTCAGGTCCGCGGTGAAGCGGATGGAGTCACGTGTGGTCTCCAGGGACACCGCGCCCTGGTTCGACCCGCCGAGCTTGTACACCCAGGTGTGGCCCGGGTCGATGCCCCGCTGGGGCAGCGACACGTCGTGGAAGCCCAGGCGCGCGATGTAGAACGAGGTGCCGTCGCCCCGCTTGACCTCCAGGAAGTCCTGCTGCGGGTGCCCGAACGCCTGGGAGGCCCCGTAGTGGTGCTGGTCCGAGCCGGACGGGGCCCGGAAGATCAGGACGCCGCAGTCCAGGTGGATCGGCTTGTCGGAGCGGTTGGTGAAGACCAGCTCCCGCACGCCGTAACCGGTGGTGCTGTCGGCCTTCACGCTGACGGAGAGGGGGACGTTCGAGGTGAAGGACGTGGTCAGCGGCTCGCTCAGGATCGGGTTGGTACCGGACAAGGGGTAGCTGGGGCTGGTGTGGCAGCGTTCGAGCGGGGTGGTGTACTGCGAGGCTCCGCCGGTCGGCAGCTGCTGGGTGAAGCTGTCCGGGCCACCGGTGACCGCCGTGGTCTGGCCCGCGGCGGCGGTGGCCGTCCGGGAGGTCGTCAGCTGGACGGCGATGGTGGCGAGCACGAGTGCGAGCGCGGCCAGGCCGGCCAGGGTCAGTTGTAACGCGGGTCTGCGCATGGGGGTTTCCTCCTGTGCGGGCAGGACGGTTGGGAAGTTCCGGGAGCGCTCCCAAAAGGGGATGCGGAACGGGAAAGCAGACTGCTCCTCGCCTTCACTCTGCGGAATTGACGCGATCTCGTCAATCGATGCGGAATGGCGTGAACAGGCCAAGAGGGCCCGCCCTCCCCGTACGCCTCCCACCAGGCACGAAGCTGGGCGCTCTCCCGCGCCGGACGCGCGTCCGACACCGGGCCTCCTCGGAGAGCCGCCGGTCAGCCGCCCGGGCAGGAGCTGCCGGACCACTGCGGCCACCCCGGGGAATTCGGCCCGATGACTCCTCGCCGGGCGAGCGCCGCGGTGCTACGCGCACGAGCCGTCACATGACGCCCGTTGTCCTCAATACCCTTGAGAGAAAAGGAGGTTGGCGCCTACTTGGTACGCAGGGCCAGCACCCGTCACGTCTTGCCAGCACCCCGGAAGGTCCCTACAGTCCAGCCCGGAACAGATAGTGGGAGCGCTCCCAACTCCCCCACCGCCGCCCATTCCCACCGAAAGGTCCATATGAGACCGCTACAGCGCTGTATCCGGTCCGTCCGGTCCGTCCGTGCCGCCCTCATGACGATGCTGGTGGCCTTGGCGTCACTGGCCTCTCTCGTGACGACGGCAGGGCCCGCGCACGCCGACACCCTGATATGCGATCAGTACGGTTCCACCACCATCCAGGACCGCTACGTGGTCCAGAACAACCGCTGGGGCACCACCGCCGCGCAGTGCGTCAACGCGACCGCGACCGGCTTCGAGCTCACCCGTGCCGACGGGGCCGTCCCGACCAACGGGGCACCCAAGTCGTACCCGTCCGTCTACAACGGCTGCCACTACACGAACTGCTCCCCCGGGACCAACCTGCCGATGCAGGTGAGCTCGATCAGCAGCGCGCCGAGCAGCATCTCCTACGGGTACGTCGGCAACGCGGTCTACAACGCCTCGTACGACATCTGGCTGGACCCGACGCCCAGGAAGGACGGCGTCAGCAGGACCGAGATCATGATCTGGTTCAACCGGGTGGGCCCGGTCCAGCCGATCGGTTCGAAGACCGGTACGGCCACCGTGGGCGGCCGTACCTGGGACGTCTGGACCGGCAACAACGGCTCCAACGACGTCATCTCGTTCGTGGCGCCCTCGGCGATCGCCGGCTGGAGCTTCGACGTGATGGACTTCGTCGACCAGACCGTCGCCCGCGGAATGGCCCAGCCGTCGTGGTACCTCACCAGCGTGCAGGCCGGATTCGAGCCCTGGGAGAACGGGGCCGGCCTGAAGGTCCAGTCCTTCTCCTCCACCGTGAACGGCGGTGGCAGTGACCCGGGCGATCCGGGCGGCCCCGGGACCCCGGGCGCCTGCCGGGTCGCCTACGGCGCCAACACGTGGCCGGGCGGCTTCACCGCCGAGGTGACCGTCACCAACACGGGTGCGACACCCGTCAACGGCTGGAAGGTGGCCTTCGGCCTCCCCGCCGGCCAGAGCGTCACCCATGCCTGGAACGCCGCCGTCACCCCGTCCTCCGGGACTCGTGACCGCGACGAACACCGCCTCCAACGCACTGATCGCGGCGGGCGGCAGCCAGTCCTTCGGCTTCCAGGGCACCTCCTCGGGGACGTTCACCGAGCCGACGCAGTTCAGCCTCAACGGAACCGCGTGCACCGTGGTCTAGCCGGCCGCGGCAAAGACCGGCGCACGGAGGCCGCTCCGCCCACCGAATGGGCGGAGCGGCCTCCTCGTACCGGCTAGTGGTGCACCATGCAGCTGATCTGCGGGGCGTCCGGCGGCGCCCCGCCCGTCGCCGTGAAGCCGTACGCGGTGGTGGCTCCGGGCGGGAGGGAACCGTTCCATGCGGCGTTGGAGACGGTGATCGCGGTGCCGCTGCCGCCGAGCGTGCCGTTCCACACCGTGTCGACGCGCTGGCCGTCCGGCAGAGTGGCGTGGACCATCCAGGACGGGACGGGCCCGGTACCCGTGTTCTTCACGGTCACCTCGGCCTGGTAACCGCCGTTCCAGGAATTGACGACCCGCTGCGTGGCGCTGCACGTCCCGACAGGAACAGGGGGCGGGGTCGGGGTGGGTGTGGGCGTCGGGCCGGGGCCGGGCGTGCCACCGGTGTCGCCGACGCCCGTCACCTCACCGTTGCCGCCGTCGAACACCACGTCCGAGCAGCCGTAGAAGGTCTCCTGGCTGTCCGAGCGCTGCCACACCGAGTAGATGACGTGCTTGCCGGTCTTGTTCGCGGGCAGGGCGCCGGTCCACTTGTACTGGCCCTCCAGCGTGCCCACCTGGCCGGTGACCTTCGGGTGGTCGACGGTCAGGAACGGCTGGTCCTCCAGGTCGTCCCAGCGCAGCGGCCGGGACGGGTCGTAGCCGTCCTTGGTGACGTACAGGTGGAACCAGCCCGGATGCGCGGCCCAGGCGTTGTACGAGAAGTCGAGCCGGCCGCCCGAGGTCAGGTGGGTGAGCGGCCAGTCCTCGCGCGGCAGGTCGAAGCCGGAGTAGACGGGGTTGCCGCCGCTGCACAGCTTTCCGTCCGGGATGAACCCCTCCGTGCGCCCGCCGCCGTCGGAGCGGAGCACCGAGAACCAGTTGTAGAGCGAGTTGTCACCGCTCTGGGTCACGGCGGCGTCGCACGCGGGGTTCTTGGGATCGATGTTGCCCTGCGGGGTGAGCCCGTCCTTCCAGCACAGGAAGGTGCGGCTGCCGGGCTGCATCATCGCCCCGTGCGCGACGGCCGGGCTCGAGGCCAGTACGACCAGGAGCAGGGCGGGAAGCGCTGCGAGCAGACTGGCCAGGGACAGCAGGCGTAATCGTCCTGCGGGGAGCGATCGGACTTTCATGGTGTTTCTCCTTCCGGTACTTCCGGTCCTTCCGGGAGTGCGGTGCACAGGAGCCTGTCCGCCCGGCGGTACGGCGCCCGGCCGGGCGGACAGGGGTCAGAGGAACGGCTCGGCCGGCGGCGTGCAGTGGGAGACGTTGGTGACCAGGCCGTCGACACCGGCCAGGCCCGCGGCCGTGCCCTTGGCGACGTCCGTGTACAACTGCACGGTCTGCGCCAGGCCGGTGTCCCAGCCGAGCCAGCCGGAGTGGGCGAAGTCCAGGTACGTGCAGACGTTCGGAACGGCGTGCAGCTTGTCCAGGGCGTACTGGATGCCCTGGACCTGGAGGCCGCTGCTCTTCGCCTCGGCGCACTCGGGATCGGCCAGGTCGGTCACCAGGTTCGGCAGGCCGTCCGGTTCGATCACCGTGGTGATGCGGATGTCCCGGTACTCGGGGCGGGCGAAGACGCCGGCGACGGCGTCGATGCACTCGGTCCCGTAGCGGTCCAGGCCCGCCCGGGTGAGGGGCAGTTCGCCGCTGGAGGCGAGAGCCGCGCAGTCCCGGCCCGGCAGGTCGTACACCACGAAGGTGACGGTCAGCGGCTGTCCGGGCTTCTTCCGGGCGAGCGCCAGGTCGAGGTGGCCGGCCAGGCTCGTGCGGCCCGCGTTCGCGTCACCGCCGTGTATCGCGGCGATGCGGTCCAGCCAGACGGCCGTGGGGTGGCTCTTGGCCTTCTCCCTCTTCGCCCCGACCGTGGCGTCGGCGGTCCTGGCGATGGCCCCGTCGACCAGCGCGCGCATCCGGGGTTGACGCAGGACGAGGCACCCGCGCACGGATTGTCGGCGTGCGTCCCGGCGGCGGCACCGGCCGCGACCGCCGGCCCGGTGCCGAACAGGCCTGCCGCGCCGGGCAGCACGGCCAGTGGCGGTGGCGGTGGCTCTGGCCGCCAGTCCCCTTCGTCTCCTTCTCCGGTGCGTCACGCGCGGTCTCCCTGTCAGCCGGGTGCGGGGTGGCGGGCGGGAACGCTCCCGTGTCACCCGGAAAGGGGTGGGAGCGCTCCCAATCCCGGTGCAGCATCAATGAAGCAGCGGGCAGCACTCATGTCAATGGACATGGCAAGCCCGTCGGAACGGCACCGCACCCGGCCGGCGCCGGGCCGCCTGCCCCCACCCTTCGGCTCCTCGTACCGGGTTCGAAAACCCGGCTGCGGGGAACGCGAGGATGGTCAAATCCAACCCCCCACCGGGAGAACGCCATGAGTGAAGAGAGCCGCGAGGTCGAGAACCCCGTCACGAAGCATCCGCAGCCCAAGCTCCCGGACCAGGAACAGGCACACCCCGGCTGGACGGGCCCGATGGACCCCCCGCCCGACCACGGTGAGGACTCCTACCGGGGAAACGGGCTCCTGGAGGGCCTGGCGGCGGTGGTGACCGGCGGAGACTCGGGGATCGGCCGGGCGGTGTGTCTGGCCTTCGCCCGTGAGGGCGCCGACGTCCTGTTCACGCATCTCCCCGAGGAGGAGCAGGAGGCCGCGGGCACCACACGGCTCGTCGAGAAGGCGGGCCGCAGGGCCGTTGCGGTGAGCTGTGACATCCGGGACGAGGAGCAGTGCCGTGCGCTCGTCGAGCGGGCGGTCGCGGAATTCGGCCGGATCAACATCCTGGTGAACAACGCCGCCTACCAGATGTCCCAGCCGGACGGGATCGGCTCCATCACCACTGAACAGTTCGACCGGGTCATGAAGACCAATCTCTACGGCATGTTCTGGCTGTCGAAGATGGCGCTCCCCCACATCCCCGAGGGTGGATCCGTCATCAACTCCGCCTCCGTCCAGGCGTACAAGCCCAGTCCCCATCTGCTCGACTACGCCATGACGAAGTCGGCCATCGTCGCCTTCACCCAGGGACTGGCGCAGATGGTGGCGTCCAGCGGCATCCGCGTCAACGCCGTCGCCCCCGGCCCGGTCTGGACACCGCTGATTCCGGCGACCATGCCGGACACCACGGAGTTCGGGAAGCAGTCACCGCTGGGCCGCCCGGCGCAGCCGGCCGAGATGGCCCCGGCCTACGTGTTCCTCGCTTCCCCGCAGGCGAGCTACATCACGGCCGAGATCGTCAACGGCCACGGTGGAACGCCCCTGCCGTAGACCGCGCCCGCGAGCCGCACCCGGGAGCCACGCCGCGGCGCTCACTTCCCTTCGCCGGATCCGGGTTCCGCCATCTTCCGGTGTGCGGCCGCCTTGACGCTGTCGGGGACGACCCTGCTCACGACGGCTTGCGCCTTGGTCTTCACCGAGCCCGCCACGGCCTTCTTCCTGCCGGCCATCAGCGCTTCGAAGCCCTGCCTCGCCACCTGCTCGGGGTCGTCCTTCCGCTGCCTGCCGATCCGGGTGTCCTCCATGCCGGCGCGGTGGAAGAAGTGCGTCTCCGTCGCCCCGGGCATGACCGATGTGACCGTCACCCCGGTGTCTTCGAGTTCGTTCCGCAATGCCTGGGCGAACGACTGGACGAAGGACTTGGAGGCGTTGTACACGGCCTGGAACGAGCCGGGCACCGTCGCGGCGACGGACGACATGAACAGGAGCTTCCCCTCGCCGCGAGCGACCATGTCCGGCAGCAGCCCCTTCGCCAGCCGCACGGTGGAGGTGATGTTCAGGTCGATGACGCGCAGCTCGTCGGCGAGGTCCGTGTCGAGGAAGGCCCCGCCCTGCCCGACACCGGCGTTGAGCGCGGCGGCGGCGACGGGACGCCCGATCGCCGCGACGGCGCCCAGCAGCCGTTCGACCCCGTCCGGTGCGGCCAGATCGGTCCGCACGACGTGCACGTCGGCTCCGTGGGCCCGCACTTCGTCCGCGGCGATGCCGAGTCCGAGGTCTTCGGCGGCCAGCACGAGGTCGAATCCGTTTTCGGCGAATTGCTTGGCCAGCTCGAAACCGATTCCGCTGGAGGCACCGGTGACGACGGCCAGAGGCCTGGTCCCGTTCATGCGCGGGCGGGTACCCCCGCGAGAAGCGCCATATCGCTGTATCGACATGCCTTCTTTTTCCTTGCACGGACCGGCACGGTGTACGTCGCGCAGGCTCTGCCCGGCGTCGCCCGGGAACTGGGCCGGCGTGCACGGCACCACGGGTGGGCCCGAGCGGCGTACCGTTGCCGAAACGGGAACTCCTTGACATTTCCGTCGGCGCGTTCTATTCAGTTTTCTGAAGGGGTTTCCTCCATACCCGCAGGTCAGAGCGGCCGGGGGGTGAGCGCAGTGGCAGGGCGGAAGACATCTGGCGGTCAGCGCGACCCCTACGCGGTGCTCGGCGTGGAGCCGACCGCTTCGGCCGGGCAGATCACTTCTGCCTACCGCAGGCTCGTACGCGCGCTGCACCCCGACGCCACTCCCGGCACCAGCCCCGGCGCCGCCCCCGATCCCGGCGAGCCGGCGGTGGACGGCCGGTTCACCGACGTCGTGGCCGCCTACGGCACGCTGCGCGATCCCGTCCTCCGTGCGGCATACGACTCCCAGCCCGGGGCGAGGGGTCCGCAGGGCCCTCCGAAGGATCCGCCGGGCCGCCGTGTCCAGGTCAGGATCAGGACCGGAGGCGCACCGGCGCCGAGCGTGGCGGATGTGGTGGTGCTGGAGGTGACGGTGCACCCGGCTCCATCGGGGCGCGACGCGCTGATGCGGGCGGGTCCCACCCGGGTGGCCGCACCGTACGACGGACCCGGCCCACCGAGTCCGTACCCGCCCACGGGCCGGGACCTGCTGTGGAAGTGGGACGCAGGGTGAGGTGAGGAGGAGAGGGCAATGGCACGTGCAGTGGGTATCGACCTGGGTACGACGAACTCGGTGGTCTGCGTGCTGGAGGGCGGCGAGCCCACGGTCATCACCAACACCGAGGGCGCCCGGACGACCCCCTCGGTGGTCGGTTTCGCGAAGAACGGTGATGTGCTGGTGGGCGAGATCGCCAAGCGGCAGGCCGTGACCAACATCGAGCGCACCGCGCGGTCGGTCAAGCGCCACATGGGCGAGGCACGGTGGCGGTTCCCCGACACCGGGGACATCGACGGCAAGCGCTACACCGCGCAGGAGATCTCCGCGCGCGTCCTGCAGAAGCTCAAGCGCGACGCCGAGGCGTACCTGGGCGAGGAGGTGACGGACGCCGTCATCACCGTCCCGGCGTACTTCAACGACTCCCAGCGCACCGCGACGAAGGAAGCCGGGGAGATCGCGGGCCTGAAGGTGCTGCGGATCATCAACGAGCCGACGGCGGCGGCGCTCGCGTACGGCCTGGACAAGGAGAACGACCAGACGATCCTCGTCTTCGACCTCGGCGGCGGCACGTTCGACGTCTCGCTGCTGGATATCGGCGAGGGCGTCGTCGAGGTGAAGGCCACCAACGGCGACACGCACCTGGGCGGTGACGACTGGGACCAGCGGATCGTGGAACACCTGGCCACGCAGTTCAAGAACGCGTACGGCATCGACCTGTCCAAGGACAAGATGGCCACGCAGCGGCTGCGCGAGGCCGCCGAACGGGCCAAGATCGAACTGTCGGCCGCGACCGAGACCAACATCAACCTGCCGTACATCACGGCGTCGGCCGAGGGACCGCTGCACCTGGACGAGAAGCTCACGCGCTCGCAGTTCCAGCAGCTCACCGCCGACCTGCTGGAGCGCTGCAAGGCCCCGTTCCACAACGCGGTCAAGGACGCGAGGATCAAGGTCTCCGACATCGACCATGTGATCATGGTCGGCGGCTCGACCCGCATGCCCGCCGTGACCGAGCTGGTGAAGGAGCTCACCGGCAAGGATCCGCACAAGGGTGTGAACCCGGACGAGGTCGTCGCCATCGGCGCCTCGCTCCAGGCCGG
>RHMC01000086.1 GCA_003719395.1 Streptomyces altiplanensis | reverse complement strand
CCGCACCCCCCGCCGTCCGAAGCCCCCACCCGGCATCACCTTCGTCGGCTACGAGAACCCGCCCGGCGTCACCACCGCGCAGCGCGTCGAGCACTGGCTCGCCGGGGACCGCGCCGACTGGTACCACCACGTCAACCTCACCGCCCACGACGGAGGCGGCCACTTCATCCCCTGGGAAGCCCCCGACGCCTGGGTCGACGACCTGCGCCGGACTTTCCGCAGGGCCAGGGCCGCGGAGGACGGCGCATGAGCGGCATCGCCGCCGGCCGGGCGGGCGGAGCCCAGCTCCCGGGTCCGGTACTGCTCGTCCCGCCCGAGGCGTGCGTACGGGCGTAGTGGCGGCGCACCCGATCGCGGTTGCCGCAGCCGTCCGAGCTGCACCAGCGGCGCGTTCCGGCGCGCGTGCGGTCGAGGAAGAACCACCCGCGGCCGGGGCCCGCACAGCCCCGGACGCGCTCCGGGGGCGTACGTGCCAGGAGCTCTCCGGCCCGGAGGGCGAGCGCGTGGGGCAGACCCCGGAGCCCGGCCGTGGCCGGCTGCCGGCGCAACGGGAAGACGGCGGGGAGCTCCGCCTGTTCGCGGGCGGTCAGGAGGGTCCGGCGGAGCGACTGCCAGGCGGCGGCCGCCAGGCCGGTCGTCGCACTGCTGGCCCCGGCGCTGCTCGCCGGGTTCGTGGTGGTGGACATCGCGGGCCCAGGCTGGAGCGGCCTGGGTCCGCGGCGCTCGCCGGGCCGGCCGCGGTCGTCGTCCTGCGCCTGTGCCGGGTCCCGCTGCCGGTGGTGGCCCTTGTGGCGGCGGTCGCGGTGACGGCGGCGCTGCGCCTGCCGTTGGGGTGACGGGGGTGTTACGCCGTCCAGAGGTGCCGTACCGCGTACGACCGCCAGGGCCGCCACGCGTCGGACTCCGTCCCGGAGGGGAAGCCCTCGCCCTCCGGCGCCACATCGGGATCGCCGAGCGCCCTCATCCGGATCAGCGCGGCCGTCCGCGCGCCGACACCGGGCAGGGCGCGCAGTGCCCGCTCCGCCTCGTCGCGGTCCGCTCCCGGGCCGAGGCGTACGATGCCGTCGGCGAGCGCTGCCGCCAGCCCCGCAGCGCCGGGTCCTCGACCCCGGCGAGGGCGGCCGGCTCGGGGAAGACGTGGGTCAGCGCGCCGCACGGCTGGTCCAGGACCTTCCCGTACGGCCTCGACGAGCCGGCCGCGGCCTCCCGGCCCGCCAGCGCCCCGCAGCGCGAACTCGTCGGGGGTCCGCCGCGCCCGGCGAGCGGCAGCCCGGGGGCGGGCGCGACCAGCGGCGCCAGCGCCGGGTCGGCGGCGAGCCGCTCGACGACGCGTACGGGTCGGCGTCCAGGTCGAAGAGCCTGCGCAGCCGCTGGACGGCGGTGGTGAGGTCGCGCAGGTCGGTGCCTGGATCCGGGCCTCGAGCCAGCCGCTGTGCGGCGCCTCGCCGACGGCGGCGATGCCCGTTCCGTACGGCAGGCGCAGGGTTCGCCGGTAGGTGCGGGCACCGGGCTCGCCGAGCATCTCCTCGACGCGGGGCACCGCCTCGCCGGCGAGCAGGTCGAAGACCTCTCCGGCGGCGTACGTCCCGCGGTAGGCCAGGCGCAGCGGAATCCCGGCGGCGAGGGCGGGGTCCGCGCCGGAGGGGCCCGCGGACCCGGTTCCGGACTCCGCGCGCAGGAGGCTGGGGGTGCGGGCGTCGATCTGGCGGATCGTGTCGTTGAACTGCCGCACGCTCGCGAAGCCGGAGGCGAACGCGATCTCCGTGACGGGCAGCCCGGTGGTCTGGAGGAGCACCCGGGCGGTGTGCGCGCGTTGCGCGCGGGCGAGCGCGACGGGCCCGGCGCCCAGTTCGCCGGTCAGCTGCCGCTGGACCTGCCGGGTGCTGTAGCCGAGCCGGCCCGCGAGGCCGGGCACGCCTTCGCGGTCCACGATCCCGTCGCCGATCATCCGCATGGCGCGGCCGACGACGTCGCGCGCGCGTTCCAGTCGGCGGAGCCCGGCACGGCGTCGGGGCGGCAGCGGCGGCAGGCCCGGAAGCCGTTGCTTCTGGGCGGCGGCCGCGGTCGGGTAGAAGCGCACGTTCTTGCGGCTTGGGGGTGACGGCGGGGCAGCTCGGCCGGCAGTAGATGCCGGTGGTCACGACGGCGAAGAAGAACTCCCCGTCGAAACGAGCGTCGCGGCTGGTCACCGCCTCGTACTTGCTCTCTTCGTCCCTCACGCCGTCCAGTGTGCGCCGGCCCCGCAGAACCGACTGGCGGAATTCGGACACGGCCCCGGACGGGCCGGGAGTGGCCGCGAGCGGCACGGTCACTCCCGTCCGGGGACCCCGGGGGCCGGGGTGCGGGGCAGAGCCGCAGACCCCGGCGCCCCGGTCCCGGCGCCGCCCCTACCGCCTGCCGCCGCCGCCCCGCTTGGCTTCCATGCCGGCCCGCCCCTGTGCGGTCCTCAGCCGCCACTCGCGTCCGATCTCCGCGCGCAGCCTCGCGTCGGTCTTGGCGACGATGCGCCGGTTCTCCCGCAGCAGTTTGCGGTAGCTCTCCAGCCGGCGCTCCGGCAGTGCGCCCTCCTCCAGCGCGGCCAGCACGGCGCAGCCCGGCTCCGACGCGTGCGCGCAGTCGTGGAACCGGCACTGTGCCGCCAGCTCCTCGATCTCGGAGAAGACCTGCCCGACACCGGTCTCGGCGTCCCACAGCCCCACGCCGCGCAGTCCGGGCGTGTCGATGAGGACTCCCCCGCCGGGCAGGGCGAGGAGGTTGCGGGTGGTGGTGGTGTGACGGCCCTTGCCGTCGACGTCACGGATGGCCTGGACCTCCATGACGTCGGCGCCGAGCAGCGCGTTGGCCAGCGTCGACTTCCCCGCGCCGGACACCCCGAGCAGCACGCTCGTACCGCCCGACACGACGGCGGTGAGCACGTCGACGCCGTCCCCCGTCGCGGAGCTGACGGGCAGCACCTGTACGCCGGGCGCGGTGGTCTCCACGTCCTCGACCAGGTACGAGAGCCCGGTGGCGTCCGGCACCAGGTCGGACTTGGTGAGGACCACCAGCGGCTGGGCGCCCGACTCCCAGGCCAGGGCCAGGAAGCGCTCGATCCGCCCGAGGTCGAGCTCGACGGCGAGCGAGACCGCGATGATCGCGTGGTCGACGTTGGCCGCGAGGATCTGCCCCTCGGACCGGGTGGACGAGGTTGACCGTACGAACGCGGTGCGGCGCGGCAGGTACGCCCGTACGAACTGGGGATCGCCTGCGGGGTCGACGGCGGCCCAGTCACCGGTGCAGATGACCCGCAGCGGATCGTGCGGAGTCACATAGGTGGTGTCGCCGCGGACGACGCCGTCGGCGGTGAGGACGTCGCACTGGCCGCGGTCGACCCGTACGACACGGCCGGGCAGCAGGCCCTGCGCGGCGTACGGGGCGAACTCCGCCTCCCACCCCTCGTCCCAGCCGTAGCGGGCGAGAGGGTGCGACGGAGAAGAAACCTCGGACGACGAGGCGAAAGAGGAAGACAAGGGGTGACCCTTCACAAGGACGGCCCCGGCACGCGCACACAGCGCGGGAAGAGAGGAAGGTCAGCCGGTGGCCACGGGAGTGGAATTGATGAACTTCTGGATGAGGGCAGCGCCCGTCGAAGAGACAGCCATCAGTCACACCTCCCGGATCACACACCACTGGCATACGGCGGCCACCGGCCACCGCGAGGAACGGTCACACCTTAGCCCGGCCCCCCGGAACCGCGCCAAGCATTTTCGACGGCGTGACGACGGCTCAGCCGGTGCGGCCCACTATCAGCCACTGCGCGGGCAGGTCTATGCGGGTGCCGTCCGCCCGGAACTCCGTCTGGGCGAGGGCGGTACGGCCGGCCGCCAGGACGGTGAGCCCCGACGCACGCAGGAGGTCCGGTACTTCGCGGTCCTCGGACCCGGCCGGTTTCAGCCCGTGTGCGAAGACCCGCGCCAGCTTCGGCGGCGGTCCGCCCGGCTCCCGCATGAGCTCCCGCAGCATGGTCTTCGCCTCGGCGGTCAGCTCCGCCACGAAGGCACGTCCCCGCTCCCCCACCAGCTCCGCGACGGCCGCGGCGATCAGTGGCCGGTCCGGCGGATCGCTCTGGTGGATGACGGCCCGCAGATAGACGTTGCTGTCACCGAGCCGCTGGTGCAGCTCCCGCACGGCCGCCGTGTCGGTGGCGTTGAGCTGCCTGAACTCGACCATGCCCGCGGGGTCCGCCCTTCGCGCGTGGGCTATCCCCGCGTGTGAGACGTCTATGCCCACGGCGCGGGGGAAGTGGCGTGCCAGGTAGCGGGTCTGCGTACCGTTCCCGCAGCCGAGGTCGACCACGGGTAACGCCGCGTCGGCGTGCGGCGCGAACAGCTCCAGGTGGGGTGCGGCGGTCAGCGACGGATCGCTGTCCCAGATCGCTTCGCCGGGCGCGTCCGGGGTGTCGCCCCAGTAGCTTTCCCATGCGTGTACGTAACGGCTGGTCAGAGTCATCGGATGCTCCCGGTGCGGATGGACGGACGACGAAGCGGAGGACACGCTGGTGTCACCCGCCCTCCTGCCCTTCGCCGCCCGGTTCCTACCCCGGCAGCACCGTCCGGACCCCCTGGCCGGACGTCATCCGCTTCCCGTCCCGGAGCGCGCTCCCGGCGGCAGTTCCTGCTCGAACCAGACCACCTTGCCCGCCCCGGAGGGACTCGCTCCCCACCGGTGGGCGAGCCGGCTCACCAGCCGGAGGCCGCGTCCGCACTCCTCCTCCGGCCCCGCCTCCCGCAGCACGGGCAGCGTGTGGTCCGCGTCCGACACCTCGCACAGCAGGGTGTCCGCGCGCACCAGACGCAGCTCCACGGGCCGTCCGCCCGCGTGCCGTACCGCGTTGGAGACGACCTCGCTCACAGCAACCGGGTGGTGTCGGCCAGCTCCGGCAGCCCCCCAGCGCGCCAGTTGACCGTCCACCAGCCGCCGGGCCCGGCGCACCGTCGCCGTCGTGGGCTCCAGCTGCCACGCCGCCATGTCCTCGGGCGGCATGCCGTTCAGCCGGGCCATCAGCAGCGCGATGTCGTCCTTGCGCCCGCCGGACTCCCCGGCCGTCGACACGGCCAGCGTCCGGATGATCGTGTCGCACGCCGCGTCCATGGAGGCGGCCGGGTGCGCCGCCGACTCGCACAACGCCGCCAGGCCGGTTCCGATGTCCTCGCCGCGCTCCTCGACCAGCCCGTCCGTGCACAGCACCAGCCGGTCGCCCGGTGACACAGGCACCCGTGCGGTGCCGAACGCCACACCTCCGAGGCCGATCAGCGCGCCGCCGGGCACGTCTATCAGCTCCGAGCGGCCGGTCTCGGCCCGTACGAGCACGGGAGGCAGATGCCCGGCGCTGGAGATCAGCAGCTCGCCGGCGACTGGGTCGTAGACGGCGTACAGGCAGGTGGCGAGGTAGTGGTCGCCGAGCCGGTGCGCCAGATCGTCGAGGTTGCGCAGCAGCTGCGCCGGCGGGATGTCCAGTGCGGCCATGGTGTGCACGGCGGTGCGCAGCTGGCCCATCATGGCGGCCGCGTTCAGCCCGTGCCCCATCACGTCCCCGACGACCAGCGCCGTACGGGAACCGGGAAGCCGGACGCGTCGAACCAGTCGCCGCCGACCCGGCCCAGCGCGGTGCCCGGCAGGTAGCGGGTGGCGAGGTCGCAGCCGGCCATGCGGGGTGCGACCTGCGGGAGCATGCTCTCCTGCAGCGTCTCGGCGACCTGCTGCTGGTAGGTGTACATGCGGGCGTTGTCCAGGACGAGTCCGGCCCGGGCGGCGAGCTCGGCGCCGGTCCTGCGGTCCATGTCGGTGAACGGCTCGCGGCCCGGGCGGCGCATCAGCACCATGAAGCCGAGCACCACCGTGCGCGCCACGAGCGGTACGACCAGCAGTGACCGGCCGGCGATCAGGGGGCGCAGGTCCCGCTTCTCGAACCGGGCGGAGATGCGTTCGCTCAGGTCGTTCCCGATGTGCGGGAGGAGCACGGGCTCCCCCGTCACCATGCACTGGAAGAACGGGGTGTCCCCGGGGAAGGTCAGCTCCTCCCCGACGGGGACGGTGTCGTCCCAGCGGCCAGGCTCGTCGTTGTGCTCCACCCATACCCGGCGCCAGTCGGTGGTCACGTCCGGCGGTCCGTCCGGGAACTCCTCGCCGTCGAGGACCTGCACCCGCAGGTGGGTGCCCGCGAAGTCCGCGAAGCGGGGTACGGCGGCGCTGGTGACCTCACGGATCGTGCGGGCCAGGTCGAGCGAGCTGCCGATGCGGCCGCTCACCTCGTTGAGGAACTCCAGCCGCTCGCGCACCGCGGCGTATTCGAGGTCCTGGTCCGGGCCGAGATCCTGGTCCGGGACCGTAGCCGTGGGCGGCCTGTCGGGGGCTGTCGGACCGCCGCCCGCCGTGGCGGTGCGCGCCCGGCGCTCACGGCGCTTCGGTACGCCCCAGTCGGGTGTGACCGGGATCCGCTCGTGCGTGCTGATCTCCAGTACCGGATAACCCAGTTCGAGCATCTGCGAAACGATCCGGCCGGCCGTGGCCGGACCCATGTGGGGGAGGATGTCGGGCAGCCGGTCGGCGAGCCGGTCCGCCCCCGGAAATTCGGTGTGCAGCGCGAAACCGGGGACGACGCGCTCGGCGGACGGCCGTCGCCGCCCAGCCGGGAGGCGTCGGCGGCCAGTACCAGCAGCCGCTCGGGCCCCGGTACGGCCAGCGGGTACGCCCACCACAGCACGTCCAGAGAACCGGAACCGGCATCCCGGTGGGAGCCGCCGCCCGTCCGGGCGCACTTGGCACGCCCGGACGCGAGGTGGCCGGCGAAACCGCCACCGGGCGGCCTGCCGGGCCCCGGGGCCAAGCCGTCGTACTCGTAGGAAGTGGTCAAGGCTCCGAAGACGGGCAGCAGGTCGGCGGCGGGGGCACCCACGGCATCCTCCCTGCGGGGGCCGAAGAGCCGCTGCGCGCCGGAGCTCCAGTGCGAGACGAGGCCGTCGCCGTCCACCACAGCGACGGCGAGCGGAATCCGGCCGGACACGGCACGCTGCCGCGGAACCACACCTTCCATGGCTTGCGTACCCTCCCGGCGGCAAGATCTCCGACAACGTCATCACCGTACGCCGGGCGGCGGCCGGCACGTGGCCCAGGGCGGGAAATGCCTCCATCGGGTGCCGGAGCGACCGGAGTTGCCGGAGGTCCGCACTCCTGCCCGTGGCCCCGCCGGGGGCGGGGCGGGAGGGCGGCGGGTGCCGTCAGAGCCGCGGCGCCACCAGCGATGTCGCGTTCCGCACGTGCGGGGGACGGAAGCCGGCGGGACGCGCCCGCGAGCGGCCGGCCTCGGTGGACCGGTGCCCGGCACGGACTCGCGTCGAGCCGGTCGAAGACGGCCGGTACGAGCGCCGGTACAGCGGGGAGTTCGCACGTGCGAGGCCGCGGACGACCGGGACACGGCCGTACGGACCGGGACGGAGGAGGCTCCGGCGTCGAGGGGAGCAGGAGGACGTGCCGGCAGCGTTCGCGTCGACGGACTCCGAGCCGGTGTTGTCGTACGTTCCGCCGGCCAGCGGGACCGGCGCACGAGTGGCGCATCCGTCCGGAGCACGGACACCGCGGCATCCGCTCGGCGCCCGCCCCGCGGGCCTGACCGCACGCCGGCCGGCCCGCCGCCGCCCGGCCCGCCGCCGCCCGGACGCGCGCGGATTACGTACGGTCCCCTCCCTCCCCGAGCGGGGCGAAGAAGCGGGCCACGTCTTCGGCCGTGACCTCCGCGAGGGCGGGCGGCGACCAGCGCGGGGCACGGTCCTTGTCGATCACCTGGGCCCGGATGCCCTCGACCAGGTCGGGCGAGGACAGCGCCGCGCACGAGACGCGGTACTCCTGCTCCAGAACCTGTTCCAGCGTGGCGAGTTCCCCGGCCCTGCGCATCGCGGCCAGGGTGACCTTGAGCGCGACGGGCGACTTGGCGAGGATCGTCCCGGCGGTCTCCTTGGCCTCCGGTTCGCCGCAGGCCAGGAGCCGGTCCACGATCTCCTCGACCGTGCCGGCCGCGTAGCAGTGGTCGATCCAGTCGCGGTGCGCGGCCAGTTCGGCCTCCGGCGCGGGGCGGGCGTACTTCGGCAGCACGTCCTGCGCCGGGTCCGCCGCGAGGTCCGCGAGGAGGGCCGGCAGCCGCTTCGCCGGTACGAAGTGGTCGGCGAGCCCGCACAGCAACGCGTCCCCCGCGCCCACCGCCGCCCCGGTGAGCGCCAGGTGCGTGCCGAGCAGACCGGGGGCCCGCGACAGCAGCCAGGTGCCGCCGACGTCCGGCACGAAGCCGATGCCGGTCTCGGGCATGGCCACCCGGGAGCGTTCCGTGACGACGCGGACGCTGCCGTGGGCGGAGACCCCGACGCCGCCGCCCATCACGATGCCGTCCATGATCGCGACGTACGGCTTGGGGAAGCGGGCGATGTGCGCGTTGAGCCGGTACTCGTCGCGCCAGAACGCCGCCGAGGCGCGCCGCCGCCGGTCCGGGCGTCCTCGTGGATCGACCCGATGTCCCCCGCCCGCGCACAGGCCGCGCTCCCCCGCCCCGGTGATCACCACGGTCGCGACCTCCGGGTCCCGCTCCCAGGCCGCGAGGGCCCCGGCGATCCGGTTCACCATGGCGTGGTTCAGGGCGTTGATGGCCCTGGGGCGGTTGAGCGTGAGGTACCCGGCGTGCCCTTCCGTGCGCAGGAGTACGGGGTCGTCGGTCACGGTCATCGGGGTTCCTTCCGGGGATGGCGGGACCCGGGGGTCACGGACGGTCTTTTCTATACCCGCGCGGTTCCGGTCCGCCGGGCGGGCAGGTGTCCGCCCGTCCGGCGGGCTCGGCCCGCCCGCGTGAAGCTGCGCTGTTGGCCCGGTTAAGAAATCCTCGATGGACCGCGGGGGCCGCGGGACGTCAGATTGGTACGCGTTCACGATCACCTCGCACCCGTCCCGCCTGGAGCCGCAGCCATGAAGGCACTTGTCAAGCAGTACGCCGAGCCCGGGCTGTGGCTCATGGACGTGCCGGAGCCGGAGACGGGCCCCGGTGATGTGCTGATCAAGGTGCTCCGTACCGGCATCTGCGGCACGGACCTGCACATCAGGTCCTGGGACGGCTGGGCCCAGCAGGCCGTCTCCACCCCGCTCGTCCTCGGCCACGAGTTCGTGGGCGAGGTCGCGGCCGTCGGCTCCGACGTCACGGACATCGCGGTCGGCGACCTGGTGAGCGGCGAGGGCCACCTGGTCTGCGGGAAGTGCCGCAACTGCCTCGCGGGCCGCCGGCACCTGTGCCGCTCCACCGTCGGGCTCGGTGTCGGACGCGACGGCGCCTTCGCCGAGTACGTCGCCCTGCCCGCGTCCAACGTGTGGGTGCACCGCACGAAGGTGGACCTGGACGTGGCCGCGATCTTCGACCCGTTCGGCAACGCCGTGCACACCGCGCTCTCGTTCCCGCTGGTCGGCGAGGACGTACTGATCACCGGCGCGGGCCCGATCGGCATCATGGCGGCGGCCGTCGCCCGGCCACGCCGGTGCGCGCAACGTCGTGATCACCGATGTCAGCGAGCCCCGTCTGGAGATCGCCCGCAAGGCCGGCGCGACGCTCGCGCTCAATGTCGCGCAGTCGGACATCGCCGACGCGCAGCGGCAGCTGGGCCTCAAGGAGGGCTTCGACATCGGCCTGGAGATGTCGGGCCGGCCCGAGGCGATGCGCGACATGGTCGCCAACATGACGCACGGCGGGCGGATCGCGATGCTCGGCCTGCCGGCCGAGGAGTTCGCCGTCGACTGGTCGAAGATCGTCACGTCGATGATCACCGTCAAGGGGATCTACGGCCGTGAGATGTACGAGACGTGGTACGCCATGACGGTGCTGCTGGAGGGCGGCCTGGACCTCAGCCCTGTCATCACCGGCAGCTACGCCCACCAGGACTTCGACGCGGCCTTCGACGAGGCGGCGACGGCCCGCAGCGGCAAGATCATCCTCGACTGGACGACGTAACCCCTGGCGGGGGCCTCCCCCTGCCCGCCCACCACCCCACTCACCGCCAGGAGAGCCATCCCATGTACACCTCCGTCCGCGACGACCTCCGCACCACCCTCGACGAGATCCGCGCCGCCGGTCTCCACAAGCCCGAGCGCGTCATCGGTACCCCCCAGAGCGCCTCCGTCTCCGTCCCCTCCGGCGACGTGCTCAACTTCTGCGCCAACAACTACCTCGGTCTCGCCGACCACCCCGAGGTCGTCGCCGCCGCCAAGGACGCCCTCGACCGCTGGGGCTACGGCATGGCGTCCGTACGCTTCATCTGCGGCACCCAGGAGGTCCACAAGGAACTGGAGCAGCGCCTCTCCGCCTTCCTGGGCCAGGAGGACACGATCCTCTACTCCTCCTGCTTCGATGCCAACGGCGGCGTCTTCGAGACCCTCCTCGGCCCCGAGGACGCGGTGATCTCCGACGCCCTCAACCACGCGTCGATCATCGACGGCATCCGCCTGTCCAAGGCCCGCCGCCACCGCTACGCCAACCGCGACCTCGCCGACCTGGAGCACCAGCTCAAGGAAGCCGTCGCAGGCGGCGCCCGCCGCCGCCTGATCGTCACCGACGGCGTCTTCTCGATGGACGGCTACGTCGCCCCGCTCGCCGAGATCTGCGACCTGGCCGACCGCTACGACGCCATGGTCATGGTCGACGACTCGCACGCCGTGGGCTTCGTCGGCCCCGACGGCCGCGGCACCCCCGAACTGCACGGCGTGATGGACCGCGTCGACATCATCACCGGCACCCTCGGCAAGGCGCTCGGCGGCGCGTCCGGCGGCTACGTCGCGGCCCGCGCCGAGATCGTGGAGCTGCTGCGCCAGCGTTCGCGCCCGTACCTCTTCTCCAACTCCCTCGCCCCGGTGATCGCCGCCGCGTCGATCAAGGTCCTCGACCTGCTGGAGTCGGCGGGCGAGCTGCGCGAGCGCCTCGCCGCCAACACCAAGCTCTTCCGTACGAAGATGACCGAGGCAGGCTTCGAGATCCTGCCCGGCGA
Source organism: Streptomyces altiplanensis (assembly GCA_003719395.1). Classification (GTDB taxonomy): domain Bacteria; phylum Actinomycetota; class Actinomycetes; order Streptomycetales; family Streptomycetaceae; genus Streptomyces; species Streptomyces altiplanensis. The sequence continues at coordinate 18,785 of RHMC01000086.1, read as the reverse complement.
CCACGCCATCGCGCCCGTCATGATCGGCGACGCGGCAAAAGCGGGCCGGATGGCCGAGCTGCTGCTGGAGCGCGGGGTGTACGTGATCGGCTTCTCGTACCCCGTCGTCCCGATGGGCGCGGCCCGCATCCGGGTCCAGCTCTCGGCCGCGCACTCCACCGCCGACGTCGAGCGGGCCGTGGCCGCCTTCGTCGACGCGCGAGCGACAATGGCGGGGTGATCGACCCCAGACGACTGCGCATCCTGCGGGCCGCGGCGGACCACCGGACGGTGACCGCGCGCGCCGCGCTGTACCTGACCCCCTCCGCCGTGTCCCAGCAGCTCGCCGCACTGGAGCAGGAGACCGGCCACACCCTGCTGACCCGCAGCGGCAGGGGCGTACGGCTGACGGCGGCCGGCGACATCCTGCTGGCCCACACCCATGCCGTACTGGCGCAGCTGGAGCGGGCCGAGGCCGAGCTCGCGGCGTACGCGGGCGGGGCGGCCGGCGAGGTGCGGGTGGTGGGATTCGCGACGGGGATCGCGGAGGTGCTCGCCCCGGCGATCGGCCGTCTCGCGGACCGCCACCCGGACGTTCGCATACGGGTGCGGGACGCCGAGGGCGACGAGAGCCTGGCGCTGGTGCTGGACGGGGAGGTGGACGTCGCCCTGGCCGTCGAGTACCGGGGCGCACCGCACGAGGACGACCGGCGCCTCGCGCGCGTGCCGCTCTACGCGGAGCCCTTCGACGCCGTACTGCACGCTTCGCATCCGCTGGGCCAGGCCCCCGCGGTCTCGCTCGCGGAGCTGGCCGACAGCGACTGGATCGGTCCGTATCCCGGCAACCCCTGCCACGACGTGATGCTGCTGGCCTGCGAACTCGCCGGCTTCCAGCCGCGCCTCGTGCACTCCTCGGACGACTTCCGCGCGGTGGTGGCGCTGGCGGGCGCGGGGGCGGGGGTGGCGCTGGTACCGCGTTCGGCGCTGCGCGGGATGGAGCTGAAGGACACGGTGGTACGCCCGGTCTCGGGACCGGCGGCGACCCGCCGCGTGTTCGCCGCGGTGCGGCGGGGGGCGGAGCACCACCCTCTGATCAGGCCGGTCCTCGACGCCCTTGCCGCGTCGGCGGCCGGCCTCTCCACCATCTCCGCCACGGTCTGACGCCTCGATTCCGCCGGGCACCGGGTTCCGGCGATCGAGGACACGCCCGGAGGGCGTCCGGGGGCCGGGGCGGAGCCCGGCTAGCCGGCGACCGCGGGCGGCCGCTCGGACGGGCCCGGCACCTCGTCCGCGAGCCGCCCGGGTCTCACGCTGCGCCTGGGACTCGCGCTGCACCTCGTGCTCGCGCCCGGCGGGCCGGGTCCGGGTCTGCGTCTCGTCAGGCGGCCGTCCCTGCGACGACGGCGACGGCTCCTGCTGCTGCGCCGCCCGCTCCAGGAACCGGAGCAGCTCCACCGGGAACGGCAGCACCAGCGTCGAGTTCTTCTCGGCCGCGACCGCCACCACGGTCTGCAGCAGCCGCAGCTGCAGCGCCGCCGGCTGCTCGGACATGACCCCCGCCGCCTCTGACAGCTTCTTCGACGCCTGGAGCTCCGCGTCCGCGTTGATGACCCGCGCCCGCCGCTCCCGGTCCGCCTCCGCCTGCCGGGCCATCGACCGCTTCATCGTCTCCGGCAGCGAGACGTCCTTGATCTCCACCCGGTCGATCGACACGCCCCACCCGACCGCCGGGCTGTCGAGCATCAGCTCCAGTCCCTGGTTGAGCTTCTCCCGGTTCGACAGCAGATCGTCCAGTTCACTCTTGCCGATGATCGACCGCAGCGAGGTCTGCGCCATCTGCGAGACCGCGAACCGGTAGTCCTCCACCCTCACGACGGCCTCGGCGGCGTCCACCACCTTGAAGTAGATCACCGCGTCCACCCGGACGGTGACATTGTCCCTGGTGATGCCGTCCTGCGCGGGCACCGGCAGGGTCACGATCTGCATGTTCACTTTACGCATCCGGTCCACGCCAGGAATGATCATGGTGAAGCCGGGGCCGCGGACGTTCCCCCGGAGCCGCCCCAGGCGGAAGACCACACCCCGCTCGTACTGCCGCACCACTCTGGCCGCCGCCATCGTGTAGAGCGCACCGGCAGACAGCACCCCTGTCCCCGCCATCACAAGCTCATCGAGCATCACGACCCCCATGGGTCCGACCCAAGCGCATCTCATTGTCACGATACGCCCGGATTTACACACCGGTCGAGCCTCCACAACCGGAGCCCTAATTGAACATGGGATCCATTTGCATGTAGCGTTCGGTGACCGCGACCCGAGCCCGTTCACCTCAGGAGGCACCCATGGCCGTACCCAAGCGGAAAATGTCCCGCAGCAACACCCGTCACCGGCGCGCCCAGTGGAAGGCCACCACGCCGCAGCTCGTCCCCGTCACCGTCGACGGCTCGGTGTACCGCGTGCCGCAGCGGCTGGCCAAGGCGTACGAGCGCGGGCTCCTGCGCCCCGAGGGCTGACCGGCACGACCCTCCCGGCCCACCGCCGGCCCGGCCGCTGCCCGTGACCGTGCTCTCCGGGTTCCTCGGGGCCGGCAAGACCGCGCTGCTCCATCACGTCCTGGGCAACCGGGAAGGCCCGCGGGTCGCCGTGATCGTCAACGACATGAGCGAGGTCACCATCGACGCCGCGCTCGTACGGGCCGGCGCGGTGGCCCGCTTCGAGCCCTCCGGGGCGCGTGACGCGGACACCGAACAGGGGCAGGAGCTCGTCTTCACCGGCACCGGGCTGCGGGCCGAGGCCCTGCACACCGCGCTGACCGCGTGCCTCACCGCGGCCGCGAGGACGGCCCGGCGGACGATCCGTTCCCCCGCCCCGGGACACCTGCGGGACGGCGGCGCGTGCGGGCAGCGAGCCGCCGGTCCTCGTCACAGCGGCGCTGCCAAAAGCGTGCCCCCCGAAGCGGCAGCCGCCCTTCACGTTCCGTACGCCGGCCCGTCCCGCACGGCTCGACGACGCCGCGGACGATGGCGAGCCCGAGGCCCACGCCCTCGGGGGCATGGGTCTCGGTGCCACGCCGGCCGGTGCCGAAGACGCGCGGGGGCTGCGGCCGGGATGCCGCCGCAGCCGTCGGCGACGGACAGCACCACGCGGTCCTCGCGCGGTCGGCCGCGACCGCGACCGTGCCGTCGGCAGGGGGACGGCCGGACCGCGTTGACCAGGAGGTCGGCGAGGACGCGGGTCGTTTCGCGTGCGTCCCCTTCCGGCGGGAGGGCTTCCGTCGTGTCACCGACCAGGCGTACGCCCTGTCCGCGGGCGAGCGGGCCGGCGCCCGCGAGGGCCTCGCCGATCAGGTCGTGGGCGCAGATGCGTACCGGCGCCGACGGCCGTCCGGACCCTTACGGAGCGATGACGTCCGCCGGTGTCCGATTCCTTCAAGAGCGGGACCCGGCCGTCCGCCTACGTTGGGCCCATGACTCCACGACTTGATGCCGTCGCGATCGTGACCGCCGACATGGCCGCCTCGCTCGCCTTCTACCGTCTCCTCGGACTGGACGTCCCCGCCGGGGCCGACACCGCCCCGCACGTCGAAGCGACCCTGCCCGGCGGGCTGCGCGTGCTGTGGGACACCGAGGAGACCGTCCGTTCCTTCGACCCGGACTGGACCAGGCCCGAGGGGGGCGGCGACCGGGTCGGCCTCGCCTTCCGGTGCGACAGCCCGGCCGAGGTCGACGCGGTGTACGAGGCTCTGGTCGCCGCCGGACACCGCGGGCACCTCAAGCCCTGGGACGCCGTCTGGGGACAGCGTTACGCGGTGGTGCTGGACCCCGACGGCTGCGGTGTCTCCCTGTTCGCCGACGCCGCGTAGGCACCCAGCGTCGTCCCGGCCAGGTCGCGCATCTCGCGGGAGAGGTGCGCCTGGTCGGCGCAGCCCGCGGCGAGGGCGGCGTCGGCCTACGGCACGGCCGCCGCGCACGAGGGTCAGGGCGCGCTGGAGCCGGAGGATCCGGGCCAGCGTCTTGGGGCCGTACCCGAAGGCCGCCAGTGAGCGGCGGTGCAGCTGCCGGGCGCCGATCCCGGCGGCGTCTGCGGCCGCGGCGACGGTGCTGCCCGCGTCCAGCCGGCGGGCGACGGCGCGCAGCACCGGGGTCGGGGGGGGCTCCGTGTCCGCCCGCGTGCCGCAGGACCAGGTCCTCCAGCGCGGCCGCCGGGTCGGCCGCGTCCGTGACCGGGCCGGTCAGGGCGCGCACCCGGGCCGCGGGCCACAGGTCGGTCAGGGCCACGCGCCGGTCGCGCAGCTCGGTGCGCGGGTACGCCGAAGAAGGCGGGTCCGGCGCCGGGTGCGAACCGCACCCCGTCGTAGCGGGCGCCTGCTCCGCCGGGGCCCTCGCCGGGTGAGTGGGCGCGGGTGTCGGGCCCGGCGACGTACAGCTCGGCCTCGGTCCGGAGCAGGTCCATGCAGCCGTCCGGCAGGACGGGATGCGCGGGAACGGGAGCCGGAGCGGCGGGCATCGTGCGGGTCCAGACGACGGCGCCGTCGAGCCGGGATGCGCGTTGCGCGTACATGCTTCCCAGCTTAGGGAGTCCCCTTCCCCCGCCCGACCCTTCCCGCGTCCGGGGCTCCGCCTACGGGCGCGACTGCCGGCTCTCCCTGGTCTCCATGAGTCACGGCCGTCGTGGGGGCCACGGGGGTCGCGGGGATCACGGGCATCGCGGGAGTCCCGGGCCTCGTGGGAGTCCCGGGCGTCGTGGGAGTCCCGGGCGTCGTGGGAGTCCCGGGCGTCCCGCGCCTCCTGCGGCGGTTCCTTCGCGTCCTTGTCGCGGCCCGTGTGCAGGCGGGACTTCACGTCGTCCGGCGGCAGGAACCTCGACCAGCGCTCCGGGAATTCGGACGGCATGTCCGGGTCGGGTTCGTCCGCCTCGCCCGCCTGGTCCGCCGCCGCACGCGCCGCTTCCGCCCGCGCGATGACCGCCGCCGCCTGGGCCGCACGTACGCGGTCGTTGGCCTCGCGGGCCGCGGCCGTGGCGACCGAGGGCCAGACCCGGTCTATGGCGGCGTTGACCGCCGCGCCCACCAGGACCGCGAAGGCGCAGATGCAGATCCACAGGAGGACGGCGATGGGGGCGGCGAGGGAGCCGTAGATGGTCGGGCCCTCGACGGTGCTGGTCAGGTAGATCCGGAGCAGGAAGCTGCCGAGCACGCACATCGCGAGGGCCATCAGCGCGCCGGGGACGTCCTCGACCCACGGCGAACGGACGGGCACGGACACGTGGTAGAGCGTCGTGAGGAAGATGACGGACAGCACGATGACCACGGGCCAGTACAGGATGCTGACGACCTCCGTGCCGAACGGCACCAGGTCCACCACCCGGTCGGGGCCGACCACCATCAGCGGCAGCACCACCGCGCCGATCACCAGCGCGATGACGTACAGCAGGAAGGCGAGCAGCCGGGTCTTCACGATGCCGCGGTGGCCGTCGAGGCCGTACATCACCGTGATCGTGTCGATGAAGACGTTGACCGCGCGCGATCCCGACCAGAGAGCGATGGCGAAACCGATGGAGATGATGTCGGGCCTGGCGCCCTGGGTGACGTCGTCGATGAGCGGTTTGGCGAAATCGTTGACGCCCCGGTCGGACAGGACCGTTTCGGCGGCGGTCAGGATGTTGCGCACGATCGACGCGACCGTGTCGGTGTTGGTCCAGGCGTCGACGTAACCGAGCAGACCGATCATGCCGAGCAGCAGGGGCGGCAGGGACAGCAGGGTGAAGAACGCCGCCTCGGCCGCGAGGCCGAGGATGCGGTACTCGATGCACGAGTTGACGGTGTCCTTCAGCAACAGCCAGGCCAGCTTGCGCATGGAGACGTTGCGGTAGAGGACCCTGGCCCGGTGAATCCGGCCGTGGGGCCGTTCGGGTGTTTCTTTTGCTGCCTGCACCTCCTTACCGTAGCGGCATGGCAGCGACCACACACACAGTGACCAACCAGGCTCCGCCGCTGGTGGAGTACGACGTCTTCACCGCCGACCGGGCCCTGTCCGAGGGTGTGGAGCGGCACGTCGCCCCCGAACTCGCCGGGGAGGTACGGGAAGAGCTGTCGTGGCTCGGACGCACCGCGGGATCCGCCCGGGTACAGGAATGGGGGGTGCAGGCCAATGAGAATCCGCCGAAACTGCGGACGCACGACCGCTACGGCCGTCGGATCGACGAGGTCGAGTTCCACCCGGCCTGGCACCGGCTGCTGGACGAGGCCGTCGCGGCGCGGCTCACGGATGCCTGGGGGCGGCCCGGCGGGCACGTGCGGCGCGCGGCCGGGTTCCTGGTGTGGACGCAGGCGGAGGCGGGGCACGGCTGTCCGCTGTCCATGACGCACGCGGCGGTGCCGGCGCTGCGCACCGATCCGGAGCTGGCCGCCGAGTGGGAGCCCCGGCTCACCTCCCATGTGTACGAGGAGGGGTTGCGGGAGCCGTCGCTCAAGGCCGGGGCGCTCTTCGGGATGGGCATGACGGAGAAGCAGGGCGGCAGCGACGTCCGGGCCAACACGACGAGCGCGCAGCCGCTGGCCGGGGAGGGCGAGTACCTGCTCACCGGGCACAAGTGGTTCTGCTCGGCCCCGATGTGCGACGGCTTCCTGGTGCTGGCGCAGGCACCGGGCGGGCTGAGCTGCTTCCTGGTGCCGCGGGTCCTGTCGGACGGGACGCGCAACGTGTTCCGGATCCAGCGCCTCAAGGACAAACTGGGCAACAGGTCCAACGCGTCGAGCGAGGTCGAGTTCGACGGGACGTGGGCGCGGCTGGTCGGCGAGGAGGGGCGCGGGGTGCGCACCATCATCGAGATGGTGGCCGCCACCCGGCTCGACTGCGTGGTCGGCTCGGCGGCGCTGATGCGCCAGTCCGTGGTCCAGGCCGCGCACCACGCGGCGTACCGCAGCGCGTTCGGCTCCAAGCTGATCGACAAGCCGCTGATGCGCAACGTACTGGCCGACCTGGCGCTGGAGTCGGAGGCGGCGACGACGCTCGCGCTGCGCCTCGCCGCCGGCGGTACGACAGCGACACCGAGCAGGACCGGGCCTTCCTGCGGCTCGCGGTGCCCGCCGCCAAGTACTGGGTGACGAAACGGTGCGGGACCGGTCGCGGCGGAGGCGCTGGAGTGCCTGGGCGGCAATGGGTACGTCGAGGAGTCCGGCATGCCGCGGCTGCTCCGCGAGTCGCCGCTCAACTCGATCTGGGAGGGCTCGGGGAACGTACAGGCCCTGGACGCCCTGCGGGCGCTCCAGCGCGAGCCGCAGGCGCTCGACGCCTTCCTCACCGAGATCGGGCGGGCGCGCGGCGCCGATCACCGCCTCGACGGGGCGATCAAGGACCTGCTGACCGAACTGGCCGATCTGGAGGGCCTGGAGGGGCGGGCGCGCCGCGTCGTCGAGCGGATGGCGCTGGTGCTCCAGGGCTCGCTGCTGGTGCGGTGGGCGCCGCCGGAGGTCGCGGACGCGTTCTGCGCGTCGCGGCTCGGGCGGGGACTGGGGCAGGCGTTCGGCACGCTGCCGCACAGTCTCGGCCTCGCGTCGGTAGTGGAACGGGCGAGAGCGGTGGTCTGACCCGGCGAGCCGCCGGGGGAACGACCCGCCGGGAGCGGGGACCGCCGGAGTGGTGCTGCGCCGACACGGCACCACCCCGGCTGAACCCCTCCACCTTCGTACAGGCAAAGTCTGCGTACGAGAGTTGCAGATCGTTGCAATGTTTGTCCGGACTCACGGACGCGCCCGCCGGCGGCGCGGCACGATGAGGGGTGACCACCTCACACCCAGTGACCCTCACGTGAGCTACGGGGTACGCCCAGTGAAGACCGAACCTCTCCCCCCTCCCGGCCCGCCGCGGCCCGGCGCCCCGCACACCACCGGCCCGGCGCGGCTGCTGCACCGGGGACGGGCCGCCACTCCCGCCGGCGGGACGCCACGTGTCGCGCCGCGTCCCGTCATCGACGCGTCCTGGCAGCGCGTGATACGCATCGGGGTCGACCCGGACCGGGGCACCAGCAGCGAGCTCCTGCCGGCCGGCGAGCTGGAGCACCGGCGCCGGACCACCGCGCACGGCGAGGCTGCTGCCCTCGCTCAGCCAGAGACTGGTCTCGGTCGTCCGGGCGTCGCAGCAGATCACGGTGGTGACCGACGAGGAGGGCCGGGTGCTGTGGCGCGACGGCGACCGTTCGGTGATGCGCGTGGCCGCCTCCATCTGTCTTGAGGAGGGCGCGGCCTGGAGCGAGGACACGGCGGGCACGAACGGCATCGGCACGGCACTGGAGCTGCGCAGACCTGTCCAGGTGCACTCCGCCGAGCATTTCGTCCGTACGCTCCACAGCTGGACGTGCGCGGCGGCGCCCGTGCACGATCCGCGGGACGGACGGCTGCTCGGTGTCATCGATGTGAGCGGGGCCGACTCCACGTTCCACCCGGCCACGCTCGCCCTCGTGGAGTCCGTGGCCCGGCCTCGCCGAGGCGGAGCTGCGCGAGCGGCACCTCAGGTCCGTCGAGCGCCTGCGGTCGGTGGCGGCGCCGGTCCTGTGCCGGGTGGGCGGCCGGGCACTGGCGGTGGACCCGCACGGCTGGCTCGCGGCGGTGACCGGGATGCCGCCGGTCGACCGGCTTCCGCTGCCCAAGACGTTCCGGGCCGGGCGCAGATGGCTGCCTTCGCTGGGGATGTGCGGGGTGGAGCCGCTGCCCGGCGGCTGGCTGGTACGGGTGGAGGAGGAGGCGCCGGGGCCGGACGAGGGCGCGGTCAGCCGGGTCGTACTGGACCTGAGCGGCCGGCGGCGTTCCTCGGTGACCGTCTCGGGGGCGGCCGGGCGCTGGACGCACGAGCTCAGTCCCCGGCACGCGGAGCTGCTGTACGTGCTGAGTGTGCACCGGCAGGGGCGCAGCGCCGCCGAACTGGCGGCGGACCTGTTCGGCGACCGGACCCGGACGGTGACGGTACGGGCGGAAATGTCGCGACTGCGGCGCCATTTGGCACAGGTCCTCGCGCACCGCCCGTACCGCTTCGTGGACGAGGTGGAGGTGGAGGTGATCCACCCGGACCACCCGACGGACCTGCTGACGCACTCCACGGCGCCGGCGGTCACGGCGGCGCGCAGCCTGCCGGCCTAGGCCCGTACCTCTGCCTCTGCGCGAGGCCTGCTCCTCCGCCCGTCCCGAGCCGGCGGGCGGAGGAGCAGACCCCGCGCGTCCTGCGGGCGTCTCCTCAGACGCCGGACGGACCGGACCGCCCGGCGGGCCGCCGACCGGGACGCGCTCGTGAGGCGGCCGGGACTCAGGGGGTCGGCCTGGGAGCGGGCCGGTCCGCGGCCCGGGCGCACCGGCCACCACATGCTCCGGCCGAATATCGCGGCGAGCGCGGGCACCAGCACGATCGAGAGGACGAAGGCGGAGAGCATGATGCCGAGCCCCGTCGCGAAACCGATCTGCTGGGTGGAGGGGGCCGCGTTGACGGCGAGGCTGCCGAAGGACGCGGCGAGGACGACGCCCGCCGTGGCGATGGCGGGCGCGGTGTGCCGTACGGCGCGGGCGACGGCGGCGCGGGCCGGGCCGGGCCGTTCCATCTCCTCGCGGATGCGGTCGCTGATCAGGATGTTGTAGTCGGTGCCGAGGGCGACGACGAAGAGGAACAGCACCAGCGGCAGGACGAAGTTGACGCCCGGCTTGTCGAGGTGGTGCTGAAAGAACAGGGCGGACGCGCCGAGCGTGGCGGCGAAGCCGAGACCGACGGCGGCCATGAGGACGGCCGGGGCGAGCAGGCTGCGCAACAGCACGAGCAGGATGAGGGTGATCAGCACCGCGGCGACCGGGAACACGATGCGCAGGTCGTGGTCGACGGCGGTGGAGATGTCCGCGAAGATCGTGGCGGTGCCGCCGACATGGGCTTCCAGGCCGTCCGGGGTGTGGGCGGCGACGGTGGTACGGACGGGACCGGAGACGAGGTCCCGGGCCTGCTGGGTCTGGGACCCGGCGGTGAGGTAGAGGTCGATGCGGGCGGCCGTGCGGTCGCCGTTGAGGGTGGCCCTGCCGACCTGTACGACGCCCTCGACGTCGGCGAGGGCCCGGGGCGAGCGCGCCGAGCGCTCGGCGGTGAGGGTGCGGCCGGCCTTCGCGGTGACCGTAGACGGTGGCCGGGTCGGAGACTCCGGCGGGCAGCGCGCGGGAGATCTCGGCGGCGGTGGCCACGGCCGGGGTGTCGTGGGTCCCCGAGGCCTGGCCGAAGTCCATCCGGATGCCGGCCAGTCCGGCCGCCAGCGCGCCGAGCAGGGCGACGGAGGCCACCACGAGGGCGACCGGGCGGCGTGCGGCCAGGTCGGCGACGCGTGCGGCCGTGCCGGGGCGGGGCTCGCTCAGGAGGGAGCGCGAGGGCCAGAACATCTTGCGTCCGGTGACCGCGAGCAGCGCGGGCATCAGGGTGAGGCTGGCGAGCAGCATGACCAGGACCGAGACGGCGATGGCGGGACCGAGCACGCGGAACTGTCCGAAGGTCGCGACGCCGAGGGTGGCGAACGCGGCCACGATGGTGAGCGCGGCCGAGGTGATCGCGGTACCGACCCGGGCGCTGACCTCGGCGGACACGGCGCGGGCGGGCGCGTCGGGACGGGCCCGCAGCTGTTCGCGGAAGCGGAAGAGCAGGAAGAGGAAGTAGTCGACGCCGATACCGATCAGTACGACGCCGATCATGCTCGGGGTGGAGGTGTCGAGCTTGATGCCGGTGAGCATCGCGGCGCCGACCACCGTGCCCGCCGCCGCGCCGCCGATGACGACGACCGCCAGGAGGGGCACGAAGGCGGCCAGCACACTGCGGAAGACCAGGACGTTGATCAGCACGATCAGTCCGAGCATGAGGAGTCCGACGACCTGCTGCGTGGTCTCCTCCGCCTCGGTGGTGTCGACGAGGTCGGCCAGGCCGCCGGTGAAGCCGGTGCGCATCCCGGCATCGGCGAACTCGTCCTGCGCCCGGTCGCGGAAGGCGCGGTAGAGGTCGTGCATGCCGGGATCGGTGGAGTTGCCGGTCAGTCGTACGGAGAGCAGTTCGAAGCTGCGGTCGGGTGCGACCGTCGCGGGGCTGACCACGGGCGTCTGGGAATGGTCCTCGACCAGGAACGAGGGGGTGTCCTCCTGCGGTGCGGGCATCTTCACGTGCCGGTGGCCCAGCCGCTCGGCGACGGCGCCGACGCGGCGGTGGTCACGGTCCGTGAGGGGCTCGCCGTCGGCGCGGGCGACGAGCACGGTCACCGCGTTGGCGTCGGGCTTCACCCCGAACCGCTCCTCGGCGATCTCCAGCGCGGCGGCCGAGTCGTACTTCGCGGGCAGGAAGTCACCGGCCTGGGCCTGGGTGACGCGGAAGAGCAGTGCCTGGCCGAGCACGGTGAGGAAGATGCCCAGCACCGCCCACAGGGCGATGACCTTCCATGGACTGCGGGTGGAGAACCCGGTCAGGGCGCGGATCACGTTGTCCTCCGGCGGTGGGTGAGGTGCCGGGTCCTCCCGGCCGGTGTCCAGCTCATCAGCGCGATGCGCCCGGATCCTCCGAGCAGGGGACGAGATGGGGCCTGGGAGCGCGGGCCGGGTCCGCCGCCCGCCCAGGACCCTGGTCCTGGGCGGGGAATCGGCTCCAGGTCCCGGGGCCGGGCCCGGAGCCGGTGCCAGAATGGATCACGAGAGGGCGGTCAGTCGTACGTACCGCACTGGCCGGCGGGGCGGCCGAGGGGGAGGACCACAGCATGCCGATACCTACGGTGCGTCCCGCTCCGGAGACTTCGCGGGCCGCCGGGCCCGCAGGGGCTTCCGGGGCCGGCCCGAGTGCCGGCGCCCCGCCGTGGACGCGCAACGACGCGCTGGTCGCCGTCGGGGCGGCCGTCCTCGACCTGATCGGCTTCACGCTCAACAGCCAGGTCGAACACGGGTACGTCCCGCCGGCCGGGTGTGTGCTGGTGGTGGTGTCCGCGCTGCCGCTGCTGGCCCGGCGCCGCGCCCCGGTGCTGACGCTGACGGCCGTCCTGCTGCTCGGCCTGGCGCTCAATCTGAGCGTGCCGGTGGCGCAGCACTTCAACATGACGGCCGTGGTCGCCCTCTACACGGTCGTGCGGTCCCGCGGCACGGCCGTGGCGGCGTCCGCGACGCTGGTGGCCGTCGTCATGCCGCTGATCGAGCAGACACCGCGGCCGAGGACGGTGGATGTGATCGGCAACGGGGCCGCCGGGGTCTTCGTGGTCGTCGCGGCGACGGTGATGAACCACTGGCAGCGGGACATCGAAGCCAACCGCCGACTGCTCACCGACCGCGCGTTGGCCGCCGAACGCCGTCGCATCGCACGGGAGTTGCACGACATCGTGGCGCACCACATCACCACCATGCAGCTGATGGCCGGCGGCGCCAGGGCCAACCTCGCCGGGGACCCGGAGGTGGTCAGGGATGCGCTGGTCACCCTGGAGGGGTCCGGGCGGATGGCGCTGCGCGAGATGCGTCAGCTGCTGGACGTGCTGCGCGCCGGGGACGAGGCGGAGGAGGAGCCGACCGCCCCGCAGCCCGGGGTCGGGGACTTGGCGCGGATCGTCGGCGAGTCGTGCCGGGCCGGGCTGGAGGCCGAGCTGGAGGTACGGGGCGAGGAGCACCCGCTGCCGCCGAGCGTGGGCCTGACCGTGTTCCGGATCGTGCAGGAGGCGCTGACGAACGCGCGCAAGTACGCGGGCGGGGCACGGGTGTCCGTCCGTCTGACGTACGACACGGACGCGGTGGCGGTGGAGGTCACGGACGACGGGGCGGGCGCGGCGTCGGCTGCCGCCGGGGCGGGCTCCGCCCGCAGGGCCGGTCGCGGGTCCGGCTACGGTCTGGTCGGGATGCGGGAGCGGGCCGCGCTGCACGGCGGGACGCTGGAGGCCGGACCGCTGGACGCGGGCGGGTTCCGGGTGAGCGCCCGGCTGCCGCTGAGGACCGAGGAGGGGGCGCTGCGGTGAACGGACCGGCAACAGAGGGCACGCGGAGGATCAGGTGCTGATCGCCGACGACAGGCCGCTGGTACGGCGCGGACTGGCGCTGATCCTCACCCCCGATCCGGCCTTCGAGGTGGTGGGCGAGGCCGGCGACGGCGAGGAGGCGGTCGCCCTCGCGCACCGGCTGCGGCCCGACGTCGTCGTGATGGACATCCGGATGCCGGTACTGGACGGGGTCGGCGCGACCGAGCGGCTCGCGCGGGCGCTGCCCGAGTGCCGGGTGCTGGCCCTGAGCACCTTCGACATGGACGAGTACGTGGTGGCGGCGCTGCGCGCGGGCGCCTACGGGTTCCTGCCGAAGGACATCTCGCCGGAGGAACTGGTCGCGGCGGTGCGGGTGGTGCACACCGGTGAGGCCGCGGTCGCACCCCGGCTGCTGACCCGGCTGATCTCCACGTACGTCAGGGCCCCGCGCCGCCCGGAGCCGCCCACCGCGGGCGGGCACGATCTGACTCCGCGCGAGCGGGAGGTGTGGCGGCTGATGGCGACCGGACTCGACAACGCGGAGATCGCCGGGGCGATGGACATCAGCGTGTCCACCGTGAAGAACCACATCACCAGCCTCTTCGGAAAGCTCGGCGTCCGGGACCGGGCCCAGGAGGTGATCGCCGCGTACGTGACGGGGCTGGTCGAGGTGGGCGGCCGGGGGCAGAGCGCCGGGTGACGGCCTGGCTTCCCCCCGCCGGCGGGAGGCCGGCGGGGGAAGCGCGCGGCCTAGACCCCCGGTATCCCGCGGGCCCGGAAGGCGTCCCGTACCGCCGTCTCGGCCGCCGCGCCGTACATCGCGCGGGCCGTCGCGATCGTGGTCCGGGCCGCGTCCGAGAAGCTGGTGTCCGGGGCGAAACCGAACTGGGCGTTCACGATGACGCGGTCCGCCGTGCGCGCGCCGAGCCGCGAGCGGACGTCGAAGAGCGCCCGGGACCAGATCTGGCCGTCGGCGTGCACCTGGCCGACCCGGTCGTCGTACACCTTGTCGCCGTCGACGCGGCGCAGGCAGTGCGGTGCCGGGGAGTAGGAGACCGCGTCCCAGTCCGCGACGCACGCCAGGTCCGCCTTGAGCGGCCAGCCGTACTTCGCCGCCGCGTGCGCGCCGACCGTCACGGCGAGGTAGTCGCCGAACGCCTCACCGATCGCGCCCGCCTCCACCGACGTGCCGAAGCCGGGCACCTGCGCGTGGTGCACGGCGTGGCCGTACTCGTGCACGACGACCTCGGCGTCCTCGGCGTCGTCGACGCCGCCCTTGCCGAAGCGGATCTCCGCCTTCTTGTCGGTGAAGAAGGAGTTGTCGGAGCCCCACTGGTTGATACGGATCGGCTGCGCCCGGTCGTTGGCCCCGGGCAGTTCACTGCCGAAACCGAGGCCCTGGAGGTACTCCTGCGACTCGTTGACCCAGAAGTACGCCATGACCTGCTCGAACTGGTCGTCGTGACGGTCGTACGTCCCGGCGTCCGCGATCTTCGCGGAGGCGCCGGTGTCCGACCTCACGTAGGCCCACCTGCCGGACAGCCCGCCGCTCGCGTCGAGGTTGCGCAGGGCGGCGGTGGCGTAGGCGGACGAGGGGACGGCGGCCGCGGAGTCCTTCGCGTCGGTCAGCGACTGGTCGTTCGAGGACTGGACGGGGTTGACCATGAACAGACGGGCCTGCGGACCGGCCGAGGCTCCGGCGGGCGCGGTCAGGGCCGTCAGGGAGGCGAGGGCCGCCGTGAGGGTGGCCGCGGCGAACAGGCCGCGGTGGGTGCGACGGGACATGGACATCCTTCTGCCAAGGGATGCGGGGAGTGGCGTGGCGCGGCGGGATCATCCCGTACGCGCCCGGCTTTGGCCAGGGCTCGGGCGCGTGGTTCGCTTGCCCCATGAGCACCGCGACCGTCACCACGTGGTCCCTGGAACAGACCTCCCCCGACGACCTGCGGCCGGCCGCCGAGCCGCCCGGTGACGTCCGGATCGTCCGGGCGGAGATCCCCTCTCCCGAGTTCAGCCGCTTCCTCTACACCGCGGTGGGCGGTGACATCAGCTGGTCCGACCGGCTCGGGCTCACGTACGAGCAGTGGCAGGCGGCGCTGGACCGGCCCGGTGTCGAGACCTGGGTCGCGTACGAGAACGGCACTCCGGCCGGGTACGTCGAACTGGACCCGCAGGACGAGGGCGTCGTCGAGATCATGTACTTCGGTCTGATCCCGGCCTTCCGGGGCCGGCGGATCGGCGGCCATCTGCTGTCCTACGGGGTCGCGCGGGCCTGGGACCTCGCCGAGCGGTGGCCGGACCGGCCGCAGACGAAGCGGGTGTGGCTGCACACGTGCAGCAAGGACGGGCCGCACGCCATGGACAACTACCTGCGCCGCGGGTTCCGGCTCTTCGAGACGAAGACCGCGGAGGAGGAGGAAGCGGACATGACCGGGGTGTGGGGTCCGGACCGCTCCTGAGTCCTCCCGCCCCCTCCCGGGGGACCCGGCGGAGTGACCGACGACACACCGTCTCGCCATTCGAGACATAGCCGTCCACATTGTGGGCGGTGGTGGACTGGCCCGAGACCCGCGTGACACGCTTCCGTCATGTCTTCAGCTGGAGTTGCCTTGGTGAGTCGGCGGCACGTCGACCTCGGCCGCATGTCCAGCGCCATCTGTCCGGTGGGCTGACAGCACAGCACCGCCGCAGTTTTCAGCCGTCCCCGCCGTCGCGGACGAACCGGCCACCCCGATACGCACGTGATCTCCGCCCACCCGGCGGAGCGCTCCGCTCTGCCGCGTCCGATCGCGTCTTCGCAGGTCAAGGGGTACGGTCGGCGCGATCCGCCACTCCTTGAGCCGCCAGAGAAGGACGAACAACCATGGCCGCCACGCCGGAAAAGCCCGCTGCCGCCACGCCTCGCCGCAAGGCCGGACGCCACCGTGGCGAGGGTCAGTGGGCCGTAGGTCACTTCACCCCCCTCAATGGCAATGAGCAGTTCAAGAAGGACGACGACGGTCTCAATGTGCGGACGCGCATTGAGACGATCTACTCCAAGCGGGGATTCGACTCCATCGACCCCAACGACCTGCGCGGACGCATGCGTTGGTGGGGCCTCTACACCCAGCGCCGACAAGGGATCGACGGCGGCAAGACCGCGATCCTGGAGCCGGAGGAGCTGGACGACGAGTACTTCATGCTGCGCGTGCGCATCGACGGCGGGCGTCTGACGACCGAGCAGCTGCGCGTCATCGGTGAGATCTCGCAGGAGTTCGCGCGCGGGACGGCCGACCTCACCGACCGGCAGAACGTCCAGTACCACTGGATCCGGATCGAGGACGTACCGGAGATCTGGCGGCGGCTGGAAGAGGTCGGGCTCTCGACGACCGAGGCATGCGGTGACACTCCCCGCGTGATCCTCGGCTCCCCGGTGGCGGGCGTCGCCGAGAACGAGATCATCGACGGCTCCCCCGCCATCGACGAGATCCAGCGCCGCTTCATCGGCAACCCGGACTTCTCGAACCTGCCGCGCAAGTTCAAGGCCGCGGTGTCCGGCTCCCCGCAGCTCGACGTGGCGCACGAGATCAACGACATCGCCTTCGTGGGCGTCAACCACCCCGAGCACGGGCCCGGCTTCGACCTGTGGGTCGGCGGCGGGCTTTCCACCAACCCCAAGCTCGGTGTCCGGCTCGGCGCGTGGGTGCCGGTCGACGAGGTGCCGGACGTGTTCGGCGGCGTCATCGGCATCTTCCGTGACTACGGCTACCGCCGCCTGCGCAACCGCGCCCGGCTGAAGTTCCTCGTCGCCGACTGGGGCCCGGAGAAGTTCCGCCAGATCCTGGAGGACGAGTACCTCAAGTACAAGCTGGTCGACGGCCCCGCGCCCGAGCAGCCCGCCGGGACCTGGCGCGACCACCTCGGCGTGCACAGGCAGAAGGACGGACGCTTCTACGTCGGCTTCGCCCCGCGCGTCGGCCGCGTGGACGGCGCCACGCTGACGAAGATCGCGGACCTGGCCGGCGCACACGGCTCGGGCCGGCTGCGCACCACCGCCGAACAGAAGATGATCGTGCTCGACGTCGAAGAGGCGCAGGTCGAGTCGCTGGTCGCCGGGCTGGAGGCGCTGGACCTGCGGGTCACGCCGTCGCCCTTCCGGCGCGGCACGATGGCCTGCACCGGCATCGAGTTCTGCAAGCTGGCGATCGTCGAGACGAAGGCGCGCGGCGCCTCGCTCATCGACGAGCTGGAGCGGCGCATCCCGGAGTTCGACGAGCCCATCACCATCAACATCAACGGCTGCCCGAACGCCTGCGCCCGTATCCAGGTGGCGGACATCGGTCTCAAGGGCCAGCTGGTCCTGGACGGCGAAGGCAACCAGGTCGAGGGTTTCCAGGTGCACCTGGGCGGCGCGCTGGGACTTGAGGCCGGTTTCGGCCGCAAGGTCCGCGGCCTGAAG
This sequence comes from Streptomyces altiplanensis, assembly GCA_003719395.1. Lineage (GTDB taxonomy): Bacteria > Actinomycetota > Actinomycetes > Streptomycetales > Streptomycetaceae > Streptomyces > Streptomyces altiplanensis. The sequence continues at coordinate 1,387 of RHMC01000086.1, read as the reverse complement.
GTCACCTCGGCCGAGCTGCCCGACTACGTCGAGCGCGTCCTGCTCCGCTTCCAGGAGCAGCGCGAAGACGGTGAACGCTTCGCGACCTGGGCCGCGCGGGCGAGCGACGGAGACCTGTCGTGAGCGAGCGAGCGGCGCCCTTCTACTGCCCGTACTGCGGCGAAGAGGACCTGCGGCCCAGCGAGACGGGTCACGGCGCGTGGGAATGCGCGGCGTGCAACCGCGCCTTCCAGTTGAAGTTCCTCGGGCTCCTCGCCCGGGGAGTTCAGCGCAACGACGGTGGAGGGGACGAGATATGACGATGGTTCAGGAAGACCTCAAAGCACTGGCGGAACAAGCCGGGCGGGACCTCGAAGAGGCCTCCGCCCTGGACATCCTCACGTGGGCCGCCGACACCTTCGGCGACCGCTTCTGTGTGACCTCCTCCATGGAGGACGCCGTCGTCGCCCACCTCGCCTCCCGCGCCAAGCCCGGTGTGGACGTCGTCTTCCTCGACACCGGCTACCACTTCCCGGAGACCATCGGGACGCGGGACGCCGTCGAGGCCGTCATGGACGTCAACGTCATCACCCTCCTGCCCTGGCAGTCCGTCGAGGAGCAGGACGCGGAGTACGGGCCGAAGCTGCACGACCGCGACCCCGACCTGTGCTGCGCCCTGCGCAAGGTCAAGCCGCTCGAAGACGGCCTGAAGGGCTACCGCGCCTGGGCGACCGGCCTGCGCCGCGACGAGTCCCCGACCCGGGCGAACACCCCGGTCGTCGGCTGGGACGAGAAGCGCCGGAAGGTCAAGATCTCGCCGATCGCCCGCTGGACGCAGGAGGACGTCGAGGCGTACGTCGCCGAGCACGGCGTCCTCACCAACCCACTGCTGATGGACGGTTACGCGTCCGTGGGCTGCGCTCCCTGCACCCGCAGGGTCGAGGCGGGCGAGGACGCCCGCGCCGGCCGCTGGGCGGGGCGCAACAAGACGGAATGCGGGCTGCACGGCTGATGTCAGACGATCAGGAGCAGGAGAAAGACGTGACTGGGGCCACCATCTGGCTCACGGGTCTGCCGAGTGCCGGCAAGACCACCATCGCCTACGAGCTGGCCGGACGGCTGAAGGCCGAAGGCCGCCGCGTCCAGGTGCTGGACGGCGACGAGATCCGCGCGTTCCTCTCGGCGGGCCTCGGCTTCAGCCGCGAGGACCGGCACACCAACGTCCAGCGGATCGGTTACGTCGCCGAACTGCTCGCCCGCAACGGCGTGCTGGCCCTGGCACCGGTGATCGCCCCGTACGCCGACAGCCGCGAGGCCGTCCGCAAGCGCCACCAGAGCGAGGGCACCGCGTACCTGGAGGTGCATGTCGCCACGCCGGTGGAGGTGTGTTCCGTACGCGATGTGAAGG
>RHMC01000085.1 GCA_003719395.1 Streptomyces altiplanensis | reverse complement strand
TAGGTCTAACGTTGCAGGTCAGCGCGCTGACCGCCTACACGTTATTCTCCGGCGGGCCCTTAGGAGCCGTAAAGCGAAAGACCGCAGCGAAGAAGGAACCGACCACGTCGTTGTGCCCTGGACCACCGAGCAGTACGGCGCCGACCTAGAGATCGTCTTCGAAGGTGAGGTACAGAGCGGAATTGAGACGCTGGCCGGCAGCCCGCATCAGCCGCGCGATGCGGCGGCGGCCGCACCCGGCGCCTTCCCACTTGAGCACAGCATGGATGCGCGGAGCGCCGCAGGTTCCCCGCGACCGGGTGTGGACGTCGGCGATCTGTTCGGCCAGTTCGGCGTCACGAACCGCGCGGGGACCAGGCGTGCCGGCGCGGCGGGCATAGAAGGCGGTCCGGGAGACCTTCAGCAGCTCACACGCCCGTTTGACGCTGTGACCTGCACGCTTGCCCGCCTCGATGAACGGGCGCACCGTCACCGGGTCTCCTTGGCGAAGAAAGCCGTCATAGATTCAAGAAGATAAAAAACAAGACCAGTGGCCGTACTGAAAAGGCTCACTCCTTGGCTACGGTGCCCTTCCGGCCAGCTGCGGTCTTCCCGGCGAGGCGGTCGGCGCGGCGACGCGCCTTGCGTTCCACGCACGCACCTCGGTCACCAACAACGAAACGGGCCCCGACTCCGTCGGCGGCCCATCACGAAAGATCGAAGCTAAAGGGGTCCCTCGCCATCGAATAACCCGAACAGCCTACCCATCCTACTCAGAGCAGGCTTTTGAATTGCAAGGAGCTTAATGTCCCCTATGGGGCGGCTGGCCTCTCCTTCCCGGGAAGACCCGGCCGACTCCGCTCCCGCTTCCCCGAAGGGCATTTCGCCATGTCGCCTGCGACGACGGACACACCAGCACACATACCGCTCCGACACAGTCCTGCCGTGTCGCGTTCTTCGTCGAGACGATTCTTCGTCGCTGCGGGCACTGTCCTGGCGTTGTTGATCTCTGCCCCGGGGGCATCCGCGGGTGGCCCGTCCCGCCCCCACGCCCGAACAGGGCCTCCACTTGACTTTGGATGGCGATTCGCTGACCCCCCAGGAGATGTTCGACGTCCTCGGTGCCAAATCACTGACAGTCAAACTCTCCGAGGACAGCCGCGACCGCATGCAGCGATTTCGCAACGGTGCACTCAGCGAACTGGCCAGCGGTACACGCGTGTACGGGTGGAACCAAGCCCTCGGTCCACTCAAGGACAAACAGCTCAACAGCCAACAGCAGAAGACATTCCAAAAGCGCATCCTGCGCTCTCATGCCGCCGGCATCGGCCAGCCGCTGCCGGAGCGGGTCACCCGCTTGGTCATGGTGCTGCGCGCCAACCAGATGGCCCGCGGACACATGGCGGTCCGCCCGGAGCTCGTCGACCGAATGAACTCCCTCGTCAACGCCGGTGTCACACCGGTCATACCGCAAGTCGGCTCACTTGGTTCGGGCGACCTGCAGCCCATGGCCGCGCTCGGCATGGTCCTCACCGGCGATCAGGCCCCCGCCCGCTACCAAGGTGAACAGGCCCCCGCGGCGGACATCCTGCTCCGAGCCGGGCTGGAGCAGATCTTCGAGCTGGAGCAGGGTGAGGCACTGCCCATCATCAGCGGCAGCACGGTGGTCCTGGCCTCCTACATCGACGCCCTCCATCGCGCCACCAAAGCCGCCGACCTGGCCGAAGGCGTCCTGGCCATGTTCATGGACGCCACCCGTGCCGAAATGAACACCCTGGACCCGCGCACCCACGCCGAACGTCGCATCCCCGAAGAGGAAAAGGTCGCCGAACGGCTCCGCCGCCTGCTGCGGGGCAGCAAGTGGACCACCGACAAGGGCCGCAAACGCCTCGGCGAAGACCACCCGCGCATCCAAGATGCGGTCTCCCTGCGCGCCGCACCCCATATCTACGGGGCACTGCGCAAGACCATCGCCGAGGGCCGCCGGCACATCGAGCGCGAGGCCAACGCCTCCACCTCCAATCCTCTGATCTTCGAACGTGACGCCGGCAGAGGCTACGAATTCGTCATGGGCGGCAACTGGGACGGAGCCCTCCTCGGCCACGCCGCCGACACCCTCAACGCCCAGGTCGCCGACCTCGGCGTCCATACCCAAGAGCTCTCCGCCCGCCTGCTCTCCCCCAAGTGGAGCTACGGTCTGCCCGCCAACCTCGCCGGCGGAACGCCCGGTCTGAACTCTGGCATGGTCCAAGTCCAGACCGTCGCCACCGCCCTCGTCCCCGAGATGCAGGCCCGTGCCCTTCCCTCCGGCACACTCTCCCGACCCGCCAAGGACGGCCAGGAAGACCACAACACCATGGCGATGGCCTCCGTCCGCAACCTCCACGAAAACCTCGACCGCCTGGAGACCATCCAGGCCGTCCTCACCCTCATGTCCGCTCAGGGCATCGACCTCATCCAGGGCAAGATGACAGGCCTCCCCCTGGGAGCCGCCGTGAAGGATCTGCACGACACCGTCCGCGGACACGTCGAACCCCTCCACAACGACCGCTACATGACCCCCGACCTCGAAAAGATGACCGAACTCGTCCGGGGCGCCGAACTCACCACCGCACTGCCGCACCGGTAGCCACCGGACGGGAACGCCCACCTCCAGAGACACGCCCCACACGTGCGCCGCGCCGGTGTCCACCGGGGTGCCGTCGGGGCCGGGGGCCAAAGAGGGCGCATCGTGCGTAACGAACAGCTCTCGGAGGTTCAGCAGCGGATCCTCGGCCTCATCCGTGTCCAGGTCAGCGTTGAAGGACGGGCGCCTTCCCAGCGGGAGATCACCGAAGGGGCCGGCCGCGCCCAGTCCACGGTGCGCTATCGCCTGACTCACCCCACCGAGACCGGGTACCTCGAGCGGGAGGAAGGCCGGCACCATGCCCTGCGCCTGCGCTGATCCCGTGGCGGCAACGGGGTCAAGGACTGCTGAACGGCCGGCGCAAGGCCTGGCTGCCGACGGGGTGCTGCCGATCGCCTCCCCCTCTTCGGAACCTCCTGCGCCAACCACGCGCCCGCCCATGCCCGAGGAGCGGCCGCCCATGGCGCCGCGCCGCCAACGGCAACCTCGCCAGCGTTCCCATGGGTGACCCCTTCAACCACTGCGGCGGCGCCGAACTGGGCGCAGCCTCAGCATGGTCACCGGTGGCCTCACCGGCCCCGTCGGCCTCACTCCAGGCTCCTAACGGGCGTATCGCAGGCACTCATGAGAACCGAACGCCTGTCTGGTATGGCAAAAGGAAGCCAGGCAGGCCGGAGGAAGACATGCGGGGTTCTCGCCAGACCCTTAGCGTGCAGAAGATGACTGATCGGCCGCACGTGGGATCGCCCGCGGCGAATGAAGCGCGTTCGTGCCTGCCGCAAGGGCGGGGGCGTGAGGCATTGCAGGTGTTGCTGTCCCGTCACGTGGTGCGGGAGCACACCGGGCAGCGGGCGGGTGATTCGGATCTCGACCTGATGCTGGAGGCGATGCTGGCCGCGCCGACGGCTTCCAACAACCAGGCGTAGGGCTTCGTTGCCGTACACGAGCGGCAGATGCTGAGGTCTGTTCGAGCGTTCGCTCCGGGCATCATCGGTTTCCCGCCCCTGATCGTTGCCGCCTGCTTAGACCGCTCGCGGGCGGCGCGTCCTGAGGAGTCGGAGCGGGGTGAGTGGGACGACGGGCTGTTGTGTGTCGCGATGACCGTGCGGAACCTGCTGCTGTCCGCGCACGCTCTCGCGCGGGGCGGGTGCCCGGTGGCCGGTTTCCACCAGGACGCCGTGCATACGCTGCCGGCGCTTCCCCCGCACTTGGAGCCGCTGCTGCTGGTACCCATCGGGCATCCCGCGCGGGCTTCGGAGTCCACCCCGCGACGCGTCCGGGGTGAGGTGATCCACCATGAATCGTGGTGAGGCGACGTTACGGAAAGCGGGTGAAGAGCTGGTCCTTCTCGCTGCGTTCTTGCTGAGCAGCGGTCACGGCCTGCTGAGCGAGCCGGTCTCCTACGGGCCGATGCGCTGTCTGGACGCCGCCCGGCGCGTGCTGGCCCTGGCAGCGGAGCTGGGCATCACCGACGAGGGCCTCGACGCGCTGCGCGGCGAGCTGGAGAACTTCATGGCCGGGCCCATGGGCAAGGGTGAGGTCGGCGTGGGCCTCGACGGCATGTGCAGTCGGCTCGCCGCTCTTGTAGTTGAGGGGAAGGCGATCTCCCGTGACTGAATCATGCGGCACTTCCCCGGTATCCGGGGAGGCGCTGCACCAGTTCATTATCCGTCCGAGGAATTCTGGTGAACTCCATGCCGGCCAGGCGTTCTAGCACCGCCCCGCCTACGTCCGTCTCGCCGTTCGAGCCGGTCACGTTCGCCGTCACCGCGGTCCTGTCGGCGCTGGGTGCGCTCATCGGGCTCGTGCTGATCACTACCCTGGGCATTTCCTGCAACACGGCGGTCATGGGTGCTCTGGTCGCCATGCTGGTCGGCCGTCTGCCCCTGGCCCCGCTGGCGGTGATGCGTGACCCGCACCGGCAAAACCTCGTCCAGTCCTCCGTGTCCGGGGCCACCTTCGCCGCGGCCAACTCCCTCATCCTGCCGATCTCCGTGCCCTTCCTGATGGGCCGCCCCGACCTGGTGTGGCCGCTGCTGGCCGGAGCCGTCGTAGGACTGCTCATCGACAGCTGGGTGCTCTACCGGATCTTGCGACCTCCCCCCTGCTGCCCGCCTCGGCCGCCTGGCCACCCGGGGCCGCGGCCGCCGAGACCATCAAGGCCGGCGACGAAGGAGGCAACAAAGCAAAACTCCTCGGTGCGGGCGCCCTGGCGGGTGTGGGAGGTTTCCTGTGCGGGCTGCCGATGAGTGCTGCGGGCGTCGCGCTGCTGGGCAACATGTGGGCGCTGCTCATGTTCGGCCTGGGACTGCTCATCGCCCAGTACACCCCCGGCCTGCTCCGCCTCGACCTGTTCGCCCACCACATCCCGCACGGGCTGATGATCGGTGCCGGAAGCATCGCCCTCCTCCAGGCCCTGCACCTCCTGCGCACTTCCCGCACCACCCCCACCGGACAACGCACGGCCACTGCCGCGGCCGACACCTTCCAGCCCCAGCGGCGCACGGTGAGCATGAGACGAGTGCGCACCGGTCTGTGCCAGGGGTTTGTCCTGTTCGTCGCCGGTGCTGTCCTGGTGGCGCTGACCGGCGGTCTCAGCACGGGCATGAGCACGGCTTCGCTGTGCGGATGGGTTCTCCTTGCTGCCGGTGGGGCGCTGGTCCATCAGCTGATCATCGGCCTGGCCGCCATGCACTCGGGCTGGTTCCCCGCCTTCGCCGTCACCCTGATCTTCCTCACCATCGGCCTTCTCGCCCACATCCCCTCTATTGCGCTGGCCATGCTGGTGGGCTACGTCGCCTCCACCGGACCGGCCTTCGCCGACATGGGCTTCGACCTCAAAGCCGGCTGGCTGCTGCGCATCCGCACGGTGCCGTGGCTGCCGGCCGAGAAGGCCGGACGCCTTCAGCAGTACCGCGCAGAACTCCTCGGCTTCCTCATCGCCGTGGCCGTCGTCGCGTGGCTGTGGCAGCCGTTCTTCACCCAGGGCCGCATCCCGCCCCTGGCGAAGATCTACACCGCCACCATCAAAACCGGCCTCACCGATCCCGGCATCCTCACCCAGCTGGCCCTGTGGGCCCTGCCCGGCGCCGCCCTGCAACTCCTGGGCGGCCCCAGCCGGCAGATGGGCGTCCTGCTGGCCACCGGACTGCTCGTCGCCGCCCCCCAGGCGGGCTGGCTGGTCCTGCTCGCCCTGCTCACCCGCGTCCTGTACAACCGCCGCTCACGCCGCACAAGCGCCTCCGCAACCGATGCGCCCGGCCCGGACGGCCGGTCCGACGACCCGCTCACCCTGATCGGCGCCGGACTCATCGCCGGCAGCTCCCTGTACGACCTCACCCAGATCCGCAAAGCACTCTGACCCAAGAGCCGGTGATCAGATGGGGAAACCCCAGACGGGAAGAGATTCGCCGCTCGTGCAGCAGAGAACCACGCCCATGGACCAGGAAAACGACACCTGGCCAAGGGGCACGGCAGGTGTCGTCACTGACGTGCCCGGCCGTGTGCCGCACCGAGGGACCGCGGCGGCGGCCCCCTCCGAGGCGAGCACGCTCCCGGTACGCCCCCGAACCACCCTGATCACCGCGCCCCTGCCCTATGCCGGCAGCTGTGCGGCCCCTGCCGCCGCCCCGCCCCCCTGTCAGCCGTGTCGGTCTTCGCGGGCCCGCACACCGATGTAGGCCTGGCCGGGAGAAGCCCGGAACGGGGAGTGGGGGGTGAAGAAGTAGCGGAACTGCGCGGCCGGCCGGCTGTAAGCGGTGACCACCTGTGCCACGCCGAAGATACCGACGGCGTTGATGACGAACGGCAGGGCCTTCTCACTGTGGACCAGCCCGGCGTCAATCTGATGCTCGGTGGGCTCCCAGCCCTCCGGCATTCGGGCCTTGACGGCTTCCCGGGTTCCCTGGCGGTAGAGGGCCCGGTAGGTGGGGTCGGTGAGGGCCTGGCGGACGTAGGCGCGGGCCCGCTGGTATTCCGGATGGCCACTCCACTCCCCGAACTCACTGACCCGCACGTCAGGATCACCGGCTGCTTCCCGGGCGCGGCGGATACGTGAGGCCATCTGCCGGATGTCGGCCCGGGCCTTCTTGTACGCCTCCTTCTCCGCCCGTCCCTGGGCCAGATAGGTGGACGCCGTCATCTCCAGGTCGGAGACGATGACGTCGACACGCTTCATCTCCTGGGTAGCCCACCGCAGCAAGATCGTCAGACGGGAGACGGAGAAGTAGGGATTGCCGGGACTGACCATCAACGCGAGGTGCTCGCGCCCGGCCAGGATGCGGGCACAGTTGTCACTGCTGGGCTCAACCTCGACCAAATCCTCTTCCACGTATCTGTCCTCACTCCGCCTACGCCTCGACACTCGACATCTCCAGTAAGGCCCAGGCGACGTTCGGGGGCGACAGGAGGGCCGCCGGGTACTGCTCGGCCGGGTGTCCTCAAGTCGCCTCACGAGTGCCGCTACAAGGAGGAGCCTCACGGGTGTCCTCACGAGCTGTTCATTTCCGCCCACCCTGCCGGAGTAGTTCATCCAGTGTGGCCGGGGACATCGATGCAGAGCAGATCAACGACGACAGCAAGGAGATGGGCATAGGACGGCAGCTGCGGGCCGTGGCACCCCGGATTCGACCTCTACGAACTGTCCGTCCTGGCGACCACTGTGCGCAATGCCACGTTCGTGCTGGTGGCGGCGTTGTCGATAATGCGGGACTCGGAGTTGCAGGAGATCGTGCGCGGGAGCGGGGTCGAGCACTACAACGCGCCCGCCATCGTCTCCACCCTCGTCAAGGGCCACGACGGGCGACCGCGCAAGCACTGGTGGATCAGCGAGCCGGTCGCCGAGGCCGTCTTCCCTCACCCCACCAGGGTCTTCGCGATGCTCACCCCGAGGGCAGTCAACGAGGAGCTCGACGGCGGCAGCATGGTCGACTCCTTCATCGCCGCCGTCAACGTCGGCCACGCCTTCTCCGGGCTGCAGTAGATCCCCGCTGGCACCGTCCGGCCCCACATGTTCCGCAAGACGATGGCGATGCTCGCCGACCGGTTCGCCAGATCCGAAATCGCGCTGGGCATCCAGTTCAAGCACATCGCCACCCGCGCCCTGGCCAACCGCGGCTACGCCGCACCCGACGCCACATGGGCCAAGCACCTCGACGACGCGGTCCACGCCGCCCAGTTCCGTCGGCTCAAGGACCTCTACGGGGCCCATGCCAGGGGCGAGGAGATCGGTTCGGCCCCGGAGCGGAACGTCTCAAGACCGTCTTTGACCAGGCCACGGCCACGGTCAAGGCCCGTCACGGGGACGCAAGGGTCGAGAACGACCTGCTGCGCAAGGCCCGGATCACCGTCCGGTTCGGCACGCTCAGCAACTGCCTATTCGACGAGCGCAATCCGAGTAGGGCTGTCTGCCTGGAGAACGCGGTCGTCCCCGAAGGCCACACCGGCCCGATGGAGGGCCGCTGCCAGCCCGACCGCTGCCCCGACAGCATGACCGGCACCGAACACATCCCGCTCTACGACTCCCACCACCGAACCCAGCTCAAACTCCTTCAGACACCGGGCCTGCCCGCCGACCTCAAGGCCCTGATCTCCAGAGAAGCCGAACGCGCCCAGGCCGTCTTGGACAAGATTCGAAGCACATCCGCATGACCACCCCAAGCCGCGTCGCATCCACCGGCGCCTCACCCGAGACGGCGAGGGCCCTGCGGGCCGCGATGCAGCGCCTGTTCGCCGGAAAGCCCCAGCGCACCGACGGACGGCTCACCAAGGAAAACCTGTGGCGAGAAGCCCAGGTCAGTCGGGCCACCATGAACCGAGCCCAGCCGATTCTCGCCGAATGGGACGCCCACATCGCCGAACAGGGCAAAACCACGGCAGGAGAGGCTCGCCGGGACGCCGAGATCACCCGCCTCCGCAAAAGCTCGCCGAGAAAGCACAGGAATGCACGCAGTTGGAGATGAAGCTGAAGGCCGCTGCGACCGCGATCGCCGCCCTCCACCACGACAACGAGGCACTGCGAGCCGAAATCACCGACCGATCCGGCACGGTCGGGCCCATCGCCCGTCGCCCCTGAGCGATGCGCCCGCTCCAGTAACTGCAGCCACACACCCGGCCGCGGCGGGCTACTCAACCTCATGGAACGTGAACACGGTCACCGCCCGCTCCAATGGGCTCTGTGCCATCGACATAGCCGACGCGTGGATCCCGGCCCTGTCGAAGCCGAGGAAGGTGGTGCCGGTCAATTTGATCCCGCGGGGCAACATTATGCACAGCACGGCCAGGGAAGTGTCCCAGGCATTCCAGGAGAGCGTTGTCTACCGGTCTTGACCCAGATCCTGGACATGGGTTTTGCGGCTGCGGCCAGGGTAGTTGATGTCGGTGCTTGACCGGCTTCACCTTTCCGGGTGGTGATCGGCACTGTGACCGATCCGCGCGCTGATGTGGCCGGTCTCATACGACAGGATGCGTGACCAGTACCGGCAAGAACTACCAATTGGGGTGCTGAGACATGAAATATCCCGCTCCATGGCCAGGGGATTCCACCGACTACGCCACTGCCTGCGAGGTGGTCGGTGGTCACTCCAAAGGACTGGCTACTTCGTCAACAGAAGACGGTCCGCAATACGACTTCAAACCAATGAGTTAGGACGTCCTTGCGAACCCCCACTTTGGAACCCCACGCTGCCGCCTCTCTCGTACGCAGGTGGCGGCGGGCCACTGATCCCTCCGAACTCACGGGAATCTACGAGGCGTTGCGCGCCCTCGGGCCGGTGGTGCCCACGGGCTGGGGTGCTCTGCTCGTCACTGGATACGACGAGTGCCGCCAGGTACTCGAAGACCGGAACTGGCACACCTGCGACGCCCGGTGGCGCGATGCTCATCGCCCAGGATGGCGAGCCGATGTGAGCACCGTCCTCCTCTGCAAGACTCCGCTCCAGCAGAACCCGCCCGAGCACACGGCGCGGCGCCGGCCACTGGCGGGGGCGCTGAACCCGCGGGCTGCGCGGGGCGCGACGACTGGGCTGATCGAGCCGCTCGTCGCTGAGTACCTGGGAACTTTCCGGGACCGAATCCGCCGTAGCGGATCGGCTGACTTCATGTCCGCGGTCGGTCGCCCCCTGCCCACCGCCGTGCTGGCCGGGCTGATGGGGCTACCGCCGGAGGTGGATCAGGCGTGGCTGACCGTGGAGTGCCTGGCGGCGGCGCGGGTCGAGGAACTCGCCGCTCCGCCCTCCCTCATCCGCCGGGCCAACGAGGCTGCTGTGCGTCAGATGTCCTGTTTCGAACAGATCCTGGCCGAGCGCCGTCGGCGGCCCGCGGACGACGTGCTGTCGCGCTGGGCGATCGAGGAGCCGGCTCATGCAGCCCATCTACTTCTGACGCTCTTCACTGCCGGGCTGGCGACCACCACTGGGCTGCTGGCCAGTCTGACGCTGGCCTTGACGACGCGGCCTGAGCTGGCTGAGCGGGTGCGCCGGAATCCGGGGTTCGCCGACCGGCTCGTGGAAGAGGTACTGCGCTGGGACCCTCCCGGGCGAGTCATCACCCGCATGACCACCTCCGATGCCGAACTCGGCGGCCGTGTGGTGCCCGCGGGGTCTGTCGTCCACGCTCTCGTCGGTGCCGCACACCGTGACCCGCGGGTGTTCCCCGATCCGCACGCATTCGATCCCGACCGTCCTGGCCGACGTCTCCTGGCATTCGGATCCGGCCTTCACTACTGCGTGGGCGCCTATCTGTCCCGTTTTCACGCCGAGTCATTCGTGAGGACGTTCGCTCGTGAGCTTCCGGGCGCGCGCCTGTCGGCAGAGCCGGTGCGGCAGCCGGGGCCGAGCATGCCCGACGTCAACTGGCTGCCCATTGCCCTGCCGTGAGGAGAGAAGATGCGGGACATTTTCAACAAAACGTTGCAGCCGTCCGCTCAAGCTGTGATTGCGAGCGGGCTAAGGCCGTTCTACCGCCCCATGGCGACCAGGGACGGAGAGACCGTGGTGGAGGGCGTGCCCATGGTCATGGCCGCTTGTAACGACTATCTGGGGCTGGCCGGCGACCTGCGGGTGATCGAAGCGGCGGCCAAGGCGTTGGACCTGTACGGCACGTCGTGCTCCGGCAGCCGGTCGGTATGCGGGACGCTGCCTCTGCACGAGGAACTGGAGGCCAGACTCGCGGACTTCCTAGGCTGCCAGGCGGCGATGGTGACGACGACCGGCTTTCAGGCGAACCTGTCGCTGTCACCGCTGTTCGGCAGGGGAGACGTCGTGTTCAGCGACATGGCCAACCACGCCTCTCTGGTCGACGCCACCCGGCTTGGCTGGGCCACCAGGCGTCTGTACCGCCACTCGGACATGGCGGATCTGGAGCGGCAGCTCGCCGCCGCTGACCCCGACGCTGCCAAGGTGATCGTCACGGACGGGCTGTTCTCCGTGGAAGGCGACCTGTGCCGACTGCCCGAACTCGCCGCGCTGGCCCAGTGCTACGGAGCCAGGTTGGTGGTCGACGGTGCCCACGACATCGGTCTGTTGGGAGCCCGTGGGCGAGGTGTGACCGAGCACTTCGGCCTGCCGGAAGCGGTGGACCTGTACACGGGGACTCTCTCCAAGTGCTTCGGCTCGATCGGCGGTGTGGTGGCCGGCCCCGCCGATGTCATCACCTATCTGCGCTGCACGGCCCGCCCGTTCATCTTCGCGGCTTCGATGCCGCCCGCTGCCGTTGCCGCCGCGCTCGCCGCGCTGCACATCATCGAGTCCGAGCCCGAGCGTCGTACGCGCGTCTTCCGCCTGGCCCATCAGCTTGCCGGACAGCTGCGGGCACTCGGCTTCGACGTCGGCGAGGCGGGCACCCCGATCGTGCCCGTACACATCGGCGAGGCCGAGCTGTGCGCACGGTTGTGGAAGGAGGTCTTTGATGAGGGGGTGTTCACCCAAGTGGTGATGGCGCCCGCCGTACCGGTGGGACGAGCGACGATCCGGCTGTCACTCCAGGCCGTCCATACCGATGACCACCTCTCCCGCATCATCGGCGCCTTCGACGTCGCAGGCCGTCGGCTCGGCCTGATCCCCGGGCCCACGGCGGCGACCGTCCCGCCGCGCCGGACAGAACAATCCCCGGAGGCTGGAATGAGGCTCCGGTGACCGCTGTCGAGGTCACGCCTGTACAAGGCCGTGCCGACATCACTTCCTTCATCCGCCTCCCGTACGGCCTCTACCGTGACGATCCGCACTGGGTGGCTCCCCTGGAACGTGAGCGCCGAGATTTCCTCGACCCGCGTCGTAACCCGTTCTTCGAGAGGGGCGCCGCGCAGCTCTTCCTGGCCCGGCGTGGCACGAAGGTCATCGGCCGGATCGCCGCCGTCGTCGATCCGCGCTACAACGAACGCCACGACCCGCATTGCGGTCACTTCGGTCTCCTGGAGTGCATCGACGACACTGAGGCCGCGTCAGCGCTCTTCGGCGCCGTGGACGGCTGGCTCGGCGAGCGGGGCTTCAGCAGCATCCTCGGCCCGTTCAGTCTCTCCACCAATGACGAGTGCGGACTGCTCGTCAACGGCTTCGACGGGCCACCCACCATGCTCATGCCGTACAACCCCGCGTACTACGCGCGGTTGCTCAGCGATTGCGGCTTCGCCAAGGCCAAGGACCTGCTGTCGTGGCGGGTCCCGATGCCCTCCGACGGAGAAGCCCCCGCAGCCGCCCGCCGTATCGCCGCACGTGCGCTCGCCGCCCCCGGTGTGCGTGTCCGGCCGCTCAACCCGGCTCGCTTCGAGGCCGATATGGCCGCCGTCAGGGAGATCTACACCGACGCCTGGGCCGAGAACTACGCCTCGGTCCCCATGACTCCCCGCGAATTCGACTACAAGGTACGGCGATTGAGGCCGATCTTGCGTCCCGAGCTGTTGCTCTTCGCCGAGGTGCACGGCGTGCCCGTCGGCTTCGCCCTCTGTCTGCCCGACGGTAATCAGGCATTGTGTGCCGCCCGCGGTCGGCTGACCACCTGGGGTCTACCGATCGGGCTGGTCCGTGTCGGCAGGGCTGCCCGCCGGATCGACCGCATGCGGGTCGTCGCGATCGGTATCAAGAAAGAGCACCGGGCCACGGGTCTCGTTGCAGCCCTCGCCACCCTGGCCCAATGCGCGGCGTTCCACCTCGGATACTCCGAGAGCGAGGTGTCCTGGATCCTGGAGGACAACCGCGACGCCAATCGCTCTGCCGAGGCCCTGGGCGGCATCCTCTTCCGTACGCACCGGCTCTACGGGCGAGCCATCGTATGAGATACCTCGTCACCGGAGCCGACGGCTTCATCGGCCGGCATCTGGTCCGTCACCTCGTGGAGCGCGGTCACGACGACACCGCTCCCGTCCGTGACGGCCGGCGCATCTCCGGAAACCGGACGGCGCCGGGAAACCTCGCCACCGGTGCCGGGCTGCTGGACGCGGTCCAAGGCGCCGACCACGTCATCCACCTCGCCGGCGTCACCAAGGCCGCCGATGCGCGCGTGTACGCCGCGATCAATACCGCGGGCACCGCGCGTCTCCACACGGCGGTTGCCGCGCAGCCGCACCCGCCCCGTCTCGTGTACTGCTCATCACTGGCCGCGTCCGGCCCTGGGCGGCAGCGCCACGAGGACGGTCCGCCGGCCCCTGTCTCCGCGTACGGCCGCAGCAAGCTCGGCGGTGAGCTCGCGCTTGGTCACCGTTCGGCCCGCATACCCTTCGTCATCGTCCGTCCGCCGATTGTCTACGGCCCGGGGGACCACGAGTTCTTGCCCCGACTGGTGGCGGCAGTGCGGGCCGGGTTACTGCCCGCTGTGGGCCGCCCGGGCCCGCGCCACTACTCGCTCATCCACGTCGACGACCTGTACCGCGCACTGATTACGGCCGCAGAATCGGCCGTGTCGGGTGTGGTGCACCACGTCAGTAATGGCACCGAGCACCTCCTGGACGAGATCGGCACCACGGCCACCACCGTGCTCGGCCCTCGGTCCCCGCGGGTCGCCTGCATCCCGGCGCCGCTGGCCAGAGGGCTGTTCCGCGCACTGGGCCGCACCACCATGGTCAATCCGGACAAGGTCGCCGAGGCCGTCCACCCCGCGTCGACCTGCGCTCCCGACCGCCTGCCTTTCACCCCCCGCATCAGGCTGACCGAGGGCCTGACGGCCGCCCTCCGCCCCCATCCGTAAGGGAGTCACGACCATGCGCCGACGCTTTTCCCCTCTGCAGGCGCGGCAAGGGCTGCGTGAGGCACGATGACTCACGCGCGCACCACTCGGGCGGACCGGTTGAGGGCCTCTCCGCCCATGTTCCGTTCACCGTTCCTCGACCGCTTCACTCGGGTGCATCCGGCAGTGCCGCCTCTGCTGTACGGCCCAGTCGTGCTGCTGCTCGTCACGTGCTCCGCCCGACGTGCCGGTGCGTGGGCGGTGGTGGCCTGCTGCTTGTTCGGCTACGGGGTGTGGACGCTGGCCGAGTACTGGATTCACCGTGCAGTTTTCCACCTCACGCCGCGGAGCCGGTGGGGACGTCGCCTCCACTGGCTGGTGCACGGAGTCCACCACGATCACCCCAACGATCCTCTGCGGCTGGTCATGGCACCGGGGGCCAGCGTGCCTGCCGCGTGTCTCACCGTCGAGTTGTTCCGCCTCGCCCTGGGCGATGGCCGCGGATGCGCCGGGGCCGCCGGATTCATCACGGGATACGTGGTGTACGACATGCTGCACTTCCACCTGCACCACCACCGTCCGTCCACGGATCTGGGCCGGCGGCTGCGCAATCGTCATCTGCGACACCACTTCCAGGACGAGCGGCGCGGATTCGGGGTGAGCTGCCCCTACTGGGACCACGTCTTCGGGACAGCACCGCGCTGAGCGCCGCGCCCGCCCCCGGTCGTACCGGAGCACGGCAGCCACCAGTTCGCCCCGCCGGCCAGTCGCATCACAGCCGGCACGAGCAGGGCGCGGACGATCGTGCAGTCCAGCAGCACCGCTACCGCGAGGCCCACTCCCACAACGCGCAGATGCAGCAGGCCGGACAAGGCCAGCGAGGCCATGGTCACGGCGAAGACGACCGCCGCCGAGGTGAACAGCCTGCCCGTCTGCTGCAGTCCGGTCGCCACGGCCAGCGGTGTAGAGGTTCCGCTCCGGTGCTCCTCCAGGATCCGGGAGAGCAGAAAGACCTCGTAGTCCATCGAAAGCCCGAACGCGAGCGCGGCCATCAGAGGGACGAGTACGTCGGTGATGCCGGCCGAGGGCCCGCCGGGGAACCAGCCTTCCTGGAAGACCGCGACCAGGATCCCGAAGGTGGCCGCCAGGCTCAGCACGTTCATCAACAGCGCTTTCAGAGGTACGAGCAGACTGCGGGTGTACCCCAACAGGATCAGGAAGGTGCTAACGGCGACGATCAGAGCGACCAGGGGCAACCGGTCGGCCAGCACCCGCTGGATGTCGGCCAACCGAGCAGCGGGGCCGCCCACGAGGGGTGGGACGGGCGCGCGGACCCGACGGATCCGCTCGACCAGACGGCTCCCTTCCGGGGTGAGGGGGTCATGTGCGTGCGGGGTGACGGACAGCCACGTCCCGGCCTTGCCGCTGAACGACCCGGCCTGGCCTGCGGGGAGTGGTGAGGACCTTCCCGCACGGTAGGCGCCAGTGGCCGTCTCCACCCGGCGCACCCCGGGGATGAGGGACAGTGCGCGGGCGTATCCGTCCAGCGTCCGCTCTGAGCGTTCGGCGTGGAAGTCGGGCAATACGACGACGGGGGAACCCGACACCCCGGTGTCGAAGCCCTCGCGGAGTGTGCGGGAGGCCGCAGCAACCGGGGAAGACTGCGGGAGTGTGGCGTCCCCGTACATGCCGAACCTCACCAAAGCCGACGGCGCGGCCAGTACGACAAGCAGCCCAAGCGCGACGGCTGTGACCACCACCGGTCGCGTCGTCACCCATCCGGCCAACCGGAACCAGGCGCCCCGGTGAACCACGACCGGCCCGCGGCGCAGCTGGGCGAATACGTCGGACCGGTTGATGCGGTCCCCCAGCAGCACGAGCAGTGCCGGAACCACCACGAGCGCTCCCGCTGCGGAGGTGAAGACGACTGCGGCGCCGCCCCAGGCAATTGACCGCAGAAGGGGCAGCGGAACGAGCAGCAGCGTGCACAGCGCGGCCGCCACGATGGCCGCTGAGACCGCCACGGTATGTCCAGCCGTCCGCAGCGTGCTCGCCACAGCCGGCCCCGAAGCGCTTCCGGCAACAACCGCTTCCCTGTAGCGGGAGATCAGCAACAGGCTGTAATCCACGGCCAGCCCGAAGGCAAGGACGGTGGTGATGTCGAGAGCGAGGGCCGATACCGGGGTCACCCCCGCCAGCAGCCGCAGGAAGGCGGTGGTGGTGACCACTGAGAACACACCCACCAGTACCGGGATCAGCGCCGCGACAGCACTTCCGAAGACCCACAGCAGGATCAGGAGGACCAGGGGCGCTGCGGTGAACTCGGCCAGGTGCAGACCGCGTTCGCTGAGTCTTTCGCTCTCAGACAGGAAAGCTGTCTCACCGGCGGCGGATACGCGCAGCGGGCCTGCCGGCCCGGTGTACGCAGCGGCCAGGGCGTCACCGCTGGAGCGCACCTCCTGTCCGCTGCCGCGCAGGCGCACCAGCACCACGGCGTAATGCCGGTCGGACGTACGCAGGGCGGGCGGGCGGTGCGGCCAGTACCCGCGTACCCAGGCTGTGCGGGGATCGGCCGCGAGGCCCTCGACGATGTCCTGACCAGCCTGTGCGGCGCGGGCGTCGTCCACCGATCCGGAGGTAGCGGCAAGCAGCACCAGCTGTGATTCGCCGGCGGCGAAATGGGACTCCAGGAAGGCATCGGCGCGCAGGGACTCCGCGTTGGGCGGGTTCCAGTCCCCAGGAGACGGCCGGTTGTCGATGCCAAGACCGATCAGGGCCGCTCCGCACCCTGCCAGACATACAAGCACGAGTACCCACCAGGCGCCGCGCCGCGTGAGGTACACCGTACGCGCCCGTTGCCACCGCTCTGTGTCCCGGCTCATCATCGTCGCCATACCGCAACAACGAAACATGTCCTGCCGACGACACTGCACATCACACTCGCTGCTGCGGCAAAACCATGCTCGAGAAGCCCGCACAACCGCCCACCCAGGTAGCACGGCGCTACGATGCTCGGCACCCCGTCCCGGCGGTGGACTCCGGGCTTCGAGATCCCGCAGGCGCTCTTCCAGGGGTGCCACAACCCGGCGGGCGACCGGCATACGGTGGCCCATCACACCGTGCACAAGTGTCATCTGTGACGGATCGTGGTGCTGAGTCTCGCAGCGAGGTACGGCGCGAGCCGGAAGCGCCGGTGCGGTGATGCCCAGTCATGCCGCCAGGCGTGCATGCCCCGGCAGTCGTCGTCACCCCGCAAGTGCAGGAGGCGCCGGGACAGCCGCGGCGGCCTGAGCGATGGGCGCAGCGTCGGCTCGTGCCGCACCGACGGTTGCCCTGTGCGATGACCGAAGCCGGGCGAGGGCCGTAC
Source organism: Streptomyces altiplanensis (assembly GCA_003719395.1). Classification (GTDB taxonomy): domain Bacteria; phylum Actinomycetota; class Actinomycetes; order Streptomycetales; family Streptomycetaceae; genus Streptomyces; species Streptomyces altiplanensis. Next base: position 13,054 of record RHMC01000085.1, on the reverse strand, counting down.
GTGCCCCGGCCCGGGGACAGCTCACGAGCGGAGCACCAAGATTGGGTGCAGGTACGCAGGCGGGTAGACAGCGACGGCGTGTGTCGGGGTGGTGGCGCCGCTCACCGGGCGGCCGGCCCCGCTGGGAGAGCCGCTGTCGTTCGTGCTGCGGGCCCTGGCACCGTGTCTGGAGGGCATCACCCATGGCGGTCGCCGTCTGTGCGTACGAATCGCCATGCGTGACAGCCGCTCCGAGCCGGAGGCGGCCCGGCAGGCCGTGCGGGAGCTGGCCGAGCAGGACCGGGTGTCTTTGGTGCTGACCATGGCCGGTACGCAGGTGCTGCCCGCGGTGACCTCGGTCTGCGAGGAGCTCGGTGTGCCGTGCGTGTCAGCGACGTTTCCCTGGCAGGCGTTCGGCGCCGCACGGGGCGGGGATCCGCTGGTCGCCTTCGACTGGACCTATCACTTCGCATGGGGCCTGGACGGCATCGCCGGCGTGTTCGCCGACCTGTGGGAGCGGCTCGAGGGTGAGGCGGTCGTCAGCTGTCTGGGGAACGACGGCCTGCAGGGGCGGCTGTCGCGGGATGAGCAGTTCGGTTTCGCGGCCGCGGCCACCCGGCGTGGACACCGGTTGATCGACCCGGGCGGCTACAGGGAACCGGCCGGTGACTTCACCGCGCATCTTCAGCGGATACGCGGTGCGGGCGTGGATGTCGTCACCAGTGCCGCCACCGCCGCCGACCTGGCGCTGTTCCTGCGTCAGGCGCGTGAGAGCGGTGTACGGCCGCAGCTGATGACCTGTTCACGCTGGCTGACCTACCCGCACGCCGCGGTCGCCCACTCCCCTGAGGTGCGCGACGAGCTGACCGACATGCGGGTGGGCACGCTGGTGTACTGGTCGCCCGGACACCCCTACCGCTCCAGCCACGACGGCAGCAGCTGCAAGGAACTCGCCGACGCCTACCAGCAGGCCACCGGCAAGCCGTGGCTGCAGCCCCCTCGGCCTGGCTCACGCCCTGGTCGAAGTCGCCCACCACACGCTGGCCACCACGGCCGACCCCCACCGACCGGAAGGCCATCGCCCACACCTTGTCCCGCACCCGGCTGGACACCGTCGTCGGCCCCCTGGATTGGACTGCGGCCCGACCCCCAGCATCACCCTGCTGCCCCTCGCCGGGGCCAGTGGCAGCCCGGAGACGACGGGCCGCGCCTCCAGGTCGTCACCAACTCCCGCGTCCCCGACGTCCCGGCCACCGCAAACCTCATCACCGCCGGCTGAGGGATGCACACAGCAAGCGGGATGCCGGCTGCCCGGCACAGCAGCGGTGCTGGGCGACCGTCCCCGCGCCACTGACCGGCCCTAGCACTGCACCCCGTCCGGGCTGGATCCCCTCGTCGACGTGCCCGATCTGGTGCTTGAACGACCGGTCACCCAGAAGATCACCGGGTGACGCCTGCCGCGTCTGCTCGTTGAGGCCGGGGGAGCACAGCCGGCCCGTCACCGCCGGGCGGGTCCGCAGCCGATCCAAGGAGCGTGACGTGATGGATCTGACAAGCGTGCGGGAAGTGTGCGACGCGCGGCACCGACCACAGTGGGAGGCCGGTGATGCCTGGCTGGCCGGGGGAACGTACCTGTTCTCCGAGCCGCAGCCCCAACTGCGCAGACTGCTGGACCTGGGACGGATGGGTTGGGACGCGCTGCGGGTCACGCCCGGCGGGCTGGAGATCGCCGCGACCTGCACCATCGCCCAGCTGAACGCCTTCGTCCCGCCCGAAGGGATGGCGTGGCCGGTGGCCGGGGCGCTGTTCGGGCCGTGCTGCCGTGCGTTCTCCTCCTCGTTCAAGGTCTGGAACACCGCCACCGTGGGCGGCAATATCTGCCTGGCGCTGCCGGCCGCTCCCCTGGTCTGCCTGGCCGCCGCCCTGGAAGGCGAGTGCGTGCTGCTGGCGCAGAACGGCGGGCAGCGGCGGATGCCCGTTGCACGGTTGGTCACCGGCGCTGGGCGTACCGCGCTGGCGGAGGGTGAGCTGCTGCGGTCGGTGCTGCTGCCCGCCCGGGCGCTGCGCCGACGGGCGGCGGTGCGGCGGGCGGCACTGCGCCCCCAGGGCCGGTCGGCCGCACTGCTGCTCGCCACGGTCGACCCCGGGGACGGGACGTGGCGGGTGACGGTCACTGCTTCGACCACGCGGCCGGTCGTGCTGCCGTTCGACCGGCCGCCGACTGCGCAGGCCTTGCGGGACGCCCTGGAGCAGGCTGTGGGCCCGGACGGCTGGGTGGACGATGTGCACGGTCATCCAGCCTGGCGGCGCCATATGACCCTGCTGCTCGCCGAAGAACTGCGCACCGAGCTCACCGCTGACGAGGAGGGAGCATGACGTACGAGATCACCGTCAACGGCCGCGTTCACACCCGCCTGCCGGCCGCTGGCCAGTGCCTGCGGACCTACCTGCGGGCGGACGGCTGGTACGGGGTGAAGAAGGGCTGCGACGCAGGGGACTGCGGAGCGTGCACCGTGCACGTCGACGGCATGCCCGTGCACTCCTGCCTGTATCCGGCCCTGCGCGCCGACGGCCGGGAGGTCACCACCGTCGAAGGCCTGGCCGCCGGTGAGCGGCTGCATCCGGTGCAGCAGGCTTTCCTCGGCGCCCGCGGGTTCCAGTGCGGGTTCTGCACGCCGGGCATGGTGATGACCGCGGCCGCCCTGACGCCCGAACAGAGCCAGGACCTGCCGGACGCATTGCGGGGGAACCTGTGCCGCTGCACTGGCTACCGCGCCGTCGTCGACGCGATCCGCACCGCGGCCGACCACGGCAGTAGTGCACGTCACATCGAGGAGGAGCCGTGCGGTGAGGCGGTGCACGGCCGCAGCGAACCGGACCCGGCCGGGCAGGCGGTGGTCACCGGTGCGGCCCGATACACCCTCGACGCCGACCTGCCGGGCGTACTGCACCTGAAGCTGCTGCGCTCCCCCTACGCCCACGCCCGCATCACCGCCCTCCACACCGCCGACGCCCTGGACGTTCCCGGTGTGCGCCTGGTGCTCACGCATCACGATGTGCCCGGCGTGCGGTTCTCCACAGGCATGCACGAACAGGCCGACGACGAGCCGTTCGACACCCGCGTCCTCGACGGCGTGGTCCGCTACGCCGGTCAGCGCGTCACCGCCGTCGTCGCCGAGACGGAGGCGGCTGCCGAGGAGGGCTGCCGCCGGCTGCGCGTCGACTACGAGGTGCTGCCCGCGGTCACCGACCCGCATGCCGCCTTGACCAGGAAGGCGCCGCGCGTCCACCCGGGCGGCAACGTCGTGCACGAGGTTCACCGGACGAGCGGCGACGTGGACGGCGTGTTCGCGCAGGCCGACTGCGTGTACGAGGCAACCTTCCGCACTCAGCGGGTGCAGCACGCCGCACTGGAGACCCATGCGGCCCGGGCCTGGCTCGACGAGGCGGGCCGGCTGACGGTGCGTACCGCCACCCAGACCCCGCATCTGGTGCGCAGGGCGTTGTGCCGTGTGCTGAATTTGCCGCCGCGGCAGGTTCGGGTAGTGGCCGGACGGGTCGGAGGGGGCTTCGGCGGCAAACAGGAACTGCTCTGCGAGGACATCGTCGCGCTGGCCGCCTGGCGGCTGCGCCGCCCGGTGCAGCTGGAATACACCCGCGGTGAGGAGTTCACCTCCACCACCCGCCACCCCTTCGACATCCACCTCACCGCCGCAGCCCGCCGGGACGGCACCCTGACCGGCCTGAAGTTGCGCATCATCTGCGACGCCGGGGCGTACGGCAACCACTCCCCCAGCGTCCTGGAACGCGCCTGCCAGGATGTGACGGGTATGTACCGGTGGGGTGCGGTGGCCGTTGACGGCCATCGCCGTCTACACCCACACCGTGCCGTCCGGGGCTTTTCGCGGTTACGGACGCGCGCAGGTCACTTTCGCCATGGAGTCGGCCCTCGACGAACTCGCCCGCCGGCTCGGTATTGCCCCGCTGGCCTTTCGCCGGCATAACGCCGTTCCCACGGGTGAGGACATCACCTCGCTGGACGGCACGGTCCTCGCCCGCGCCGACGGCGGCCTCACCGCCTGCCTGGACCTGCTCGATACCCTCCGGCAGCGGCCCGACCGGCCGACCGTACGCCCGCCGGAGGGCTGGCTGACGGGTGAGGGAGTGGCCGCCGCCATGCAACCCACCGTGCCCGCAGGCAGCCACCTGGCTCAGGCCCGGCTGCGCCTGAGCCTTGAGGGCAGCTACGAGCTGGCCATCGGGGGCCCGGAGTTCGGCAGCGGCGCCACCACCGTGCACCGCCAGATCGCCGCCGAAGTCCTGCACACCCAACCGGCCGCCGTGCGGGTACGCCAGGCCGACACCGACCTGGTCGACCACGACACCGGCGTCTTCGCCTCCACCGCCACCACCGTCGCCGCCCACGCCGTGCGGCGTGCCGCCCACGCCCTGCGCGAGAAGATCCTCGCCGCGGCGGGCGAACGTACCGGCACAGCCGCCGTGGCCTGCCGTCTGACGGCGCACGCCGTCCTGGTCCCGGGCAACCGGCATCTGCCGCTGGCCGAGCTGGCTGCCGGGGCCTGCTCGTCCGGCCGTGAGCTGATCGCGTGCGGCGAGGCCAACGGCTCCTCCGGGCCGGCCGCGTTCAACGCCCAGTACGTCCGCATCGCCGTCGACCCCCGCACCGGCGAGACACGCATCCTCGACAGCGCCCATGCCGCCGACGCCGGCACCGTCCTCAACACCGCGCAGAGCCGCGGTCAGATCGAAGGCGGCATCGCCCAGGGCATCGGCACCACCCTGCTCGAAGATCTGCCTCTCGGTGCCGATGCACACCCCGTGGTCACCACCCTGCGCGACTACCCCATCCCCCAGCTCGCCGACGTCCCCCGCTCGCGCATCGCCTTCGTCGACCGCCCCGACGTGCACGGCCCCGCAGCGATCAAGCCCCTCGCCGAGTTCACCATCAGCCCGGTGGCCCCCGCCCTGGCCAACGCCCTGCGCGACGCCACTGGCATCCGCTTCACCACCCTGCCGCTGCGCCCGGACACCATCTGGGCCGCACTCGCCGACCGGGGGTAAGAGATGACGTGAGCGCAACGCTCAGGACACGCCGTGGTCATGGCCGGCAAGCGGGGCGCCGGTATCGTGCGATGGCAGGCCGATGCGTGCCCTCAGATAGATCTGGCTCGAAGTGCCGCTGGCCGCCGACCATCCGCACGACCAGCAGCAGTGCCGGGTCCGCCCCGCCTTGTCCTCGAGCGCAGCCCCCACCGCCCCTGGCCGCCTCGGCGCCTGAACCGCTCGGCAAACGCGCCGCAGCCGCCCCCTCGATGTCCGCCGACCCGGCCGGCGACAGCGGCCAGTGCGCCGACCGGTCCTCGGCCGTGCGCGGCTGCTGCAGGGCCAGGAAGTCCGGCAGATGCAGATAGCCCTCCGTAAGGGGTTTGCACAGCAGCCTTCTCTGGCGCGGTGACAAACCGATGCCCTTCGGCACGCCGCATGCGCATCATCGCCGCCAGCAGGCGCTCCGGGGCACGGCCCGCATGCCGCCGCAGGCAGGCTCCTCCAAAAGCGACGTGCCCGCACGGCAACCGGAGCATATGACCTCGTCGCTGTACGAGCCGGGTGTACGCCCGGCGGCTGCCCGCGCGCGAAGCAATACAACACGATGCCGCATGCGGGGCAAATGCCCCAATACATCACTGTGATCACGTTTATTCGCGCGAAGATCGGCCATCGACAGGCCTAGCAACTCCGTAACTGTAGGTTATTAACCAGCACTATCTGTTAAGAGCCTGCTGGTCTGCCGCGTCCGTGTCTGTGTCAGTCACGGCCTCACCGTTCGGGGCCGCGCGGCGTCCACGCAGCGGCATCACGAAGGTCCCCCCCCTCTCGCGGAGGTTGCCGTGCCCGCACAGCCCATCGAGGTCAGCCCGGACGATGCGCGTTATGACGCGCTGCGCCGCGGGTTCAACCAGCGTTGGATCGCCCAGCCCGACTATGTTGTCGTGGCCACGTCCACCGACGACGTGACGACGGCCCTGACCACGTTCCTGACCAAACCGGCCAACACCGCGCGCCGCATCACGGTGCGCTCCGGCGGCCACTGCTACGAAAACTTCGTGTCCTCCGAGGATGTCGCAGTGATCATCGATGTGAGCCAGATGAACCGCGTCTACTTCGATGTCGAGATGGACGCGTACTGCATCGAGGCGGGCGCGACGAACTGGCACAGCACCACCCAGCTCTACCGCTCGGCCGGCCAGGCCCTGCCCGGCGGCTCCTGTTACTCCGTCGGGCTGGGCGGCCACATCTCCGGCGGCGGCTACGGTCTGCTGTCCCGGCAGTTCGGCCTGACCGTGGACTACCTGTACGCCGTGGAGGTGGTCACCGCCGCCGACGGCAAGAAAGCGAAGGCGACGATCGCGCGCAAGGACTCCGCCGACCCGGCGCTGCGCGATCTGTGGTGGGCACACACCGGTGGGGGCGGCGGGAACTTCGGGGTGATCACGCGGTACTGGTTCCGGGACCTGCCCAAGCCGCCCGCCCAGGTGCTGCTGCGCTCCCTCGCCTGGAAATGGACGGACTTCGAGAAGCGGCCCTACCTGTTCAAGTCGCTGGTGCGCCGCTACGGGGAGTTCTTCGCGCACGAGCAGGCCGGCACCGGTCCGGAGTTCATCCGCCGCTACGGCTACCGGGACATGTTCGCCCTGCTCCAGCTCACCCACATCAGCAGCGGCAAGGTGGCACTGACCGTCCAGCTCGACGGCACGAAGAAGGACGCGCCCGAGCGGCTGGCGGCCTTCCTCGACTGGATCACCGAGGGGTTCACCACCGGCAGCGGGCATCACGTCCCCGAAACCACCATGGACCGGCAGACCGGTGAGTATCCCGCCCAGGAGGCGCTGTTCACCCCGACCCGCCTGCCTTGGCTGACCGCCACTCAGCGCCTCAACGAATCCGGCCCCAACCGGTGCGGCAAGCACAAGTCCGCCTATATGACCAAGGGCTTCACCGAGCAGCAGATCGACGCCATCCACCACCACCTCACCGACACCGACACGCACTACAGCAATCCCGACGCGCTGGTGCAGGTCGACTCCTACGGCGGAAAGATCAACGACATCGCCGCCGACGCGACGGCCGTGCCGCAGCGTTCCTCGGTCCTCAAACTGCAGTTCCAGGTGTACTGGACCTGGGACAAGGACGCCGACAAGGACGGCGTCTACGACTACCGGGACGCCGAGAAGGACCCGGCCATCGCCGCCCCGCACCTGAAGTGGATCCGCGACTTCTACCGCGACGTCTACCAGGACACCGGCGGCGTCCCTGCCCTCGCCGACCCGGCCCGCCCCGCCACCACGGCGGTGAACACCGACGGCTGCTACATCAACTACCCCGACGCCGACCTGTCCGACCCAGCCCTCAACACCTCCGGCCAGCCCTGGCACCAGCTCTACTACAAGAACAACTACGCACGCCTGCAACAGACCAAGCAGACCTGGGACCCGCACAACATCTTCCGCCACCAGCAGTCCGTCCGCCCCCCACAAACCACCTGACCGGCAACCCGTGGAGGATTTGCTGCTGGTGCTGCGCACAGTGCCTCCGGGATGTCGCCCAGTCCGGCTGCGGCTACCGCCGTCACCGCTTCCTACCGGGCGATGCCGGCGGGATGGTGGGCGAAGGAAATGCGCAGGCGGGTGGAGACTTCGACCATCCGGGTCCGCTCGGGCCTGCAGCCCGGCCGCCTCGGGTCCGTGATCACCGGGCGCGCTACCAGGAGCGACGAGCGGACCGGGGTGGGGGCCTTTTCGTCCGCCGCGTCCTTGCACAATCGGCGCCGCCCGCGCATCGCAAGGACACTCACGGACAGGAGACGAACTACTACCGCGACACCATAAAGCCCCAGGTCACAGTCACAGCCTGGAGGCTCGACCAAACCCGGAACGGTTCACAGTGCAGTCTTCCAGCGGCTGGTCCAGCGGGCCGGGGGAAGTCAGAGGGCGTCGTTGAGGAGTCCGTGCACCGCGTTGGTGGCCAGGTGCCTGGCCTCGTCCCGTGCGGAGCAGGTGGTGACCGACTTGTTGTCGGTGTGGAAGAGGAAGTGCCGCTGAAAGACCTGCGTGCCACGGCAAAAGAGCGAAAAGCTAACCATGCTCCGCCAGTTCATCACGGGCATGTCCGCCCCGCACACCGCCCATCGGAGCTACAAGCCGGTCACGCACGGCCCGGCTGGCAGGTACGTTCCTCCCCATCCAGGCCGGTGCCGGCGGGCCGGGGACGGGTGAGGGCCTCACCGGGTGTGGCGCGTACAGGCATGAGTGGTGGTCAGCAGCAGGGGCGGGGTGTCCCGTTCGGCCGTCCAGGGCCGACTGCTGACCAGGGCGGGGTCGGCCACCCGGGCGGCGTCGTCCACGGTGGGGCGGTGCTGGCCGATGGTGTGGAAGCCGGCGTCGGCCAGCAGTGTGGGGTAATCGTCGGCGGACCGGTAGTAGTCGGTGTAGGCCGCCCAGGTGCCGTCGCGCTGTTTCAGGCGTATCGGCAGTTCATCCCCGACGCGGTAGCTCACCCCGTGTTCGCCGATGCGTACGGAGTCGAAGTCGATTCCGGACGCGGAGGGGTCGCTGGAGAGCACCGCCAGGCGGGCCCCGGGTTTCAGAAGCCGGTGGATCTCCCGCAGAGCTCCGGCCATGGCGTGGCGGGTGGGCAGGCAGCCCAGTACGTGATTGCACATCGCCGCGTCCATGCACCCGTCCGGCAGGTCTTCCACCCGCCCGTCACGGATCGCCCGTACCTCCACCCCCGGTGCGTTGTTCGCCCGGGCCAGGCGCAGCATGTGTTCGAAGACATCGGCCGCGGTCACCTGGATGGCGAACCGCCGGGCCGCGTGCGCGGCAACCCGTGCGGGGCCGCAGCCGAAGTCCAGCAGCCGGCCCGCGCCGAAGGTGTCCAGGCTCAGGGCGCGGAAGACGAACGGATAGCCCAGCAGCCAATCGGTGGCCGGATCCAGCGCGGCATGATCCGTCACGGACTGCAGTGCTGTCCACGACCGGCCATCCGGACAAGAGGCAGGGGCAGGGTCGTTCATCGAGGTCACCACACACCGTGTGTTCCAGATCCGGCACCGTGCCATACCGTCGTCCTGGGCCCACCACACCCACAGCCCAGCCCCCACCACACCCCCCGAAGGGGGTACCGCCACCCCGGCCCCAACCCGGCCCCGGCGGCAGGGGCTGGGCCGCTGCGGCGCGCGTCAGCATCGTCCTTAGATGTGATGGATGGCGGCTTACCAGAGACCGGGGATCAGGCGTGCGGTGGGGCGTCGGGTGAAGGCCGGGACGGCGAGCATGCGACGACAGACGCTTGCCGGTGGGGTCCGCGGGGGCCGGCTAGAAGTGCCCCGCGCCGAAGAGGCGGACTCCTTGGTAGAGGGTGTTGGCCGAGTTGAGGCAGGAGGTGCTTCCGCCCTGGTCGTCCTGGCAGATACGGCGCATTTCGTCGAGGAAGCGTGCGTCGATCCAGGCGCGGCGCTCCGGGGACGGGTCGAGCTTGAGGGCGCCCTTCATTCCGAAGTTGCGGTAGCCGAAGTCGTGCTGGGCGCAGGCGGGGAAGAACATCGCGTTGATGCTGGGGCCGGCCGCGGTGCAGCCGTCGGTCGACCAGTCGAACGGGGCGTCCCTCGGGTGCGAGGCGAAGTCCGCATAGCTGAGGTTCAAGATGTGGGTGGCCGTGTCGAGGTCGGACGCCACAGGTGACGCGGTCGCCGTGGTGGCGCCTGCTCCCATCAACAAAGTCGCGGCTGCCACGACTGCGGCGATTTTCCCGGAACTGTACTGGATCATCTTCTGGCTCCCTTGGAGAGACGCTGTGAATGAGCGGGGCTCGCCCACTCAAGTAGCGGCCACAGCAAACTATCACCGTAGGTAACATGCTCTTGCTCTGTGTGATGGAAGGTCGTGGAACTCGCGCGCGGATTATTGATCACGGTCGTGCGCTGGGTACCCCTTGGCCGCAGCCAGGGGGTACCCAAGGGACAAGGACGCTGACGGAAGCGGTCAGCGGGGAGAGCACGCTCATCGGCCCCCATGCCGGACACCGGTACAGCAGCACGAGCGACACCAGGGCGACCAGACCGCCGGCCACGCCGTAGATCAGGGTGGCGGTACTCCAGCGAGCACCGGTCACCAGGGCGGCGAGGGCGGCGAAGGCCAGACTGATGGGCGCGGACACTATTGCCGCACGGCGAGCCTGTCCGCCACGGGAAGCCATGCCGCCGACGAAGTCGAACCTGCCGTAGTTCACCGAACCGGCCACCGCCAGCAGAAGGACCAGCACACCCCCGTGGCGCAGGCCGCCGGTGCGGTGCGGCCCGCAAGGGCGGCGGCAAGCCGCAGCGGTGACGTGACCGGCCGACCGTCACCGCGCTGCCCCACGGCATCACGGGATACACCCGGTTGAGCAGTCCGGCTTCCCGCCGGTGGTGCGCCGGCGGCTGGGCGCGGCCCGCCGCCAGCATGTCACGTGCGCAGAGCACCCCCGCTCAACGACACCTGCTCCACCACTGACCGCTGCAGGACTACCGGCCCTCACCGCTCACCGGGCCGCACGGGTTGGGGCGGGGCGGCAGGTGGTCCGGTCCGCCGTAACGGGCCGGCAGTCCTACCTCCACCGGCAGTGCGGCGGAGGAATCACGTGCGGGGCGGTCAGTGTTCCATGGCAGCGTCCGGGTGGCCCGGTGCGGGAATCTCCGTCCACCTGTCGTGACACTTGAGGCCCTGGCCGGAGGTGTGGCAGCTGGTCTCATACACCTGGCCGTCGGTGGTGAGGGCCTTGATCCAGACGTTCTTGCCCGCCTTGCTGATGGTGATGTCACAGGCGTGGAAGCGGTAGCCGTCGTTGTCGGACAGGTCCTGCCACACGATGGTGTGATTCTTTTCGTCCCATTCACCGGCAAACGCCCGGCCGTGGATGATGGCAGCGGTGTACCCCTCGTTCCTGCTCGACGAGAGGGAGTCGATCGCCTGGCACGAGTTGGAGCGGCTCGCGGCCTCAGCGCCCTGGTGAGCGGCCTCGCCGTCTGGGTGGGCGGCTGCGTGCACCGGCGCCGCCAGGGCAGACAGAGCGAGGGTGAGCGGGGCGATGAAACTTGCAGCACGGCGTACGGACAGGGACATGCTTCTCCTTGCGGACGGAACGAAAGCACCGGCAGCGACCGGCACACTGCATCCATCGGCACCCGCAGCCCCAGCCTGGAGCCGTACCGCATTATGATCACTCGGACAGCGCCGCAGCAGAACATCTCCGGTCCTGTGCGAGCTGGAGCGCAGGCGCTCGGAAGACGGTTCTGCCGTGCAGGGTTGACCTGGGTCCTCGGATACGTCCAGCACCGGCGCGGCGCCGACGCCCTGAAGCCGTGTGGTCTGCGAGCATCCCGCCCGCTATGGCCCGACGCGGCATCCTGCTGGTCCGCTTCCGGCGCGCAAGCTCTGTTGGTTGCGTAGGTGGGAGCGGGCGCCGCCGAGTCATGAGCGACGGCTGCGGCGAGTTGCTTCAGCCAAGCCAGACGATGTTGATGACGTACAGGCGCCCGGCGGGCCGATTGATGAAGTCCACGACGGTGAGCCAGCGCGGCCGCTTCCTCCTCCGCCGCCGATTGCACAACCGCCGATTCGTTCGGCGCGCAATCGCTCCCCCGCCTGCCAGCCATGATCAACCGCCGAACTCGTCGGCGCATCCGCCCACCACCGCAGTCTCCCAAAGTCGGTGCTCATGACGGTCGCGCGAGGTGACTTTCCCGGCGCCGGGCTGAGCCGAACCACATAGAAGAGCCTCGGCCCTCGCCCACAAGGTGTCCCCTGCCCGAAAGCCGCTACCCACCCACTGAGAGGGGGCGGTAAGGGGGAGTAATCCACCATTTTATGCTTCCGCGCGCTGGGTGAGTTACGCCTGAAGCGTGCCGGTCGTCTGCCGAGCGGCTCAGTGGTGGCAGTGTCCAGTCATCACGATCTGCGGGTGACGGAGTGCTGCCCGCACCGTCCACGAGAGGGATCCACAAGATATGGAACAGCGGGAAACTGCTCTGGAGGGTGGTCTGCGGACCGACCAGGACACCTATCACGACGCATTCGCCCGGTTCCTGGCCGGTACCGACGAGAAGACCACCACTCACGCCTATCTCGATCAGGTGGTGAACCGGCTCCCAACTCGGCGCGTATTCATCGATGTGGGTCCCGCTGACGGTGTCACCACCCGCCACGTCGGCCGGTTCTTCCAGCACACGGTGTGCATCGAGCCCAGCGCGCCCATGCGCCAAGCACTCGCGCGCACCTGCCCCGATGCCGTGGTGCTGGCCGACCCGGTGCTTCAGGCCCGCCCCGGTGTCAGCGCCGACCTGGCGCTGCTCTCCCATGTGCTGTACTACGTCCCTCGCCGTGACTGGGTAAAGACGGTCCAGCGCATCATGGAATGGGTCGAGCCGAGCGGTACTTTCCTGGTCCTGCTGCAGAAGCCGGACAACGCCTGCATGCGGATGGTGCATCATTTCACCGGAAAGCGTTTTGACCTCGAGGAACTCGCAGACGAACTCGCCGCAACCTCGTGCGGCCTGATCGGTGACGTCCGGCTCGACACCGTTCCCGCCCGCTACCGCAGCACCGACGTGGACGAGACCGTCGCCGTCGCCGGCTTTCACCTCAGTGTCCCCAAGGACCACTCCGGCAACAGCGCACCGCTCGCTCGTGAAGCAGTGAAGGAGTACGTACAACAGCACTTCAAGACCGGTGAACGTGACTACTGCATCAATCACGATCAACAGGTTCTGCGCATCGAGCGCCCCGCCTCCTGATTGTTGCCGCTTCTCGGGACGTCTGCTCATGAGGCGTTCCCCGGAGCGTGGGCACAGGGGCGCATGCCGCGTTCGAGAGTTCAGCTGCTCGCGGATGCTGCTGTTCGAACTCCACCGGCGAGAGGTAGCTGAGTGCGCTGTGGCGTCTACGGGCGTTGCAGTAGGTCAGCCACTGAGCATTTTCAGCGTTGACGCTCCAGGGTGAGGATGGCGGCGGCGATGACG
>RHMC01000084.1 GCA_003719395.1 Streptomyces altiplanensis | reverse complement strand
CACCATGAAAATAAGGTATCAAGTAACCCTCAAGATTTCTGGCGCAGCACACTAGGTGCTCGACGCGGGCGGCGGCCGGGGCGAAGAAGCGGTCGAAAGGCTCGTCGCGGTCGTACTGGTTGCCTACGTAGCCGAGCGCGAGATCCCGGGGCCGCGCCGCGAGGGTAAGGGGATCGGCCTGGGCGAGGAGGTCCTCGGCCACGGGGAAGAGCAGCGAGTGTGCGCCGAGGGTCGGCGCGAGCGCGGCCTCGCAGACGCGGGTGTGGGCCGTGCGGCGCCACACGCTCTCGGCGCGCAGGGTGCGGTCCTTGTCCCAGATGACGGTGGGCGTCTGAGACCGGGCCGTGTAGTGGTTGATGAGCTGGGCCTGCCGGTGGAGGTCGCAAGTGTGCCCCTCGCTGCCGCACACGGTGGTGTTGCGGCCGGGGATGGCCCAGCGCCACTCCAGGAACAGGGCGTCGATGCCTGGCAGGCCGTCGTCGAAGGTGTACGCGCCGCCGAGGTCGTCACCGGCTTCGAGGCGGTCGCGGTCGGACTGGAGGAAGACGATTCCGTGACCGCGAGCAAGGAGGGCGTCGATGAAGGGGCGGCGGTGGCTGCGGCCTCCGTCGGGGGTGTCGGTGACGCCGTTGCCGAGGAAGCCCCAGAAGCTGTACCCGATCTTCATTTGGTGATCCACCGCCCTTCGAGGAGCAGAGCGTCGAGGCCGGAGTTGGCCAGGCAGTCCAGGGCCATCTCGGGCGTCCCGCAGATCGGCTTGCCCTTGACGTTGAGGGAGGTGTTGATCAGCACGGGTACGCCGGTCCGGCGGCCGAAGGCGGTCAGCACCGCGTGCATGAACGGGTTCTGCGACCGGGTGACGGTCTGCAGGCGGGAGGTGCCGTTGGCGTGCACGATGGCCGGCACCCGCTCGCGCGTCAGGTCTGTCACCCCGGAGGCCATCGACATGTAGGGCGCCGGCTGGCCGAGGGTGAAGAACTCGGCGGCGCGCTCGGCGGGGACCATGGGGGCGAAGGGCCGGAACGGTTCGCGGAACTTCACGGTGGCGTTCAGCCGCTCGACGACGCCGGGCTCCAGTGGGGAGGCGAGGATCGAGCGGTTGCCCAGGGCGCGTGGCCCGGCTTCGACCCCTCCCTGGAAGAGTCCGGCGATCACGCCGTGGGCGAGCTGGTCGGCGAGGAACTCGGCGGTCTCGATGCCGAGGGTCTTCTGGTGGAGGCCGGGCCAGGGAGTCAGGTCGAGGGGCTGGTCCTCGTAGGAGGGGCCGAGGTAGCAGTGGCGGGCAATGCCGGCGACCGGGCGAGGCGTGCGCGCGTCGACGTGCACGGCGAGGGCGGCCCCGACCGCGGTTCCGGCGTCCCCCGGTGCCGGCGGGACGAACACCTCGTCGAAGATGCCAGCTTCGATGATCTTCCCGATGCTCACGCAGTTCGTGGCGACGCCGCCCACGCACAGGCGCCGGGAGCCGGTGAGCACACGGGCGCGGCGGGCGAGGTGGACCATCACCTGCTCGGTCCGCTCCTGGAGGGCAGCCGCCAGGTCTCGGTGGACGTCGGTGAGCGGTTCGCTCGGGTGCCGCTCGGGGCAGGTCTCGGCGACGAACCGCCGGGATGTCCTCGGGTATCCCGAGGTGAGGGTGCGCGTCGGGAAGTAGCCGGGGTGGATGCGAAAGCCCGTGGCCGTCGTGCGGACGGCTGTGGTGAACAGGTGGCGGAAGCGGGTGGGGTCACCGAGGGCGGCCAGTGCCATGACGGTGCCCTCCTCGTCGCCCCGGCGCCAGCCCAGGTGCTCGGTGACGGCGCCGTACACGTAGCCGAGGGAGGCCGGGTCGTTGATCGCTTCCAGGGTCTGGACGCGGGGGTGCTGAACGCCGTGGCCGTGGGCGATCGTGGTGGTCTGCCGCTCGCCGAGGCTGTCGACGACGAGTACGGCCGCTTCCTCCCAGCCGGAGGCGGCGTAGGCCGTGAGCTGGTGGGCGCGGTGGTGCAGGACCGGTGTGACGCGGGCCGAGGGGAACTGGCTGCCGAGGACGCGCAGCCGTCGCCGGGTCCGCAGGGCGACCTTGGCGAACCCGTGGGCGCGAGCCAGGCTGCGTTCGCGCGTGGCCGACGAGAGCGCCATGCGCAGGGCGACGGGCGACTCGGCGAGGTAGCGGGCGGGCTGGAAGTTGTAGGCGACGGCGTCCACGTCGGTGGCGCTCAGCTTGGCCTGGTCGAGGAGCCAGGCCACGGCGCGGGCCGGGTAGAGCTTGGTGTGCTTCTGCTCGGAGAGGCGTTCCTCCTCGACGAAGCCGACGAGTTCACCGTCCACGAGAAGGGCGGCCGAGGAGTCGTGGGTGTACGAGCACAGGCCGAGGACCACGGAGGGGGTGCGCTTCATGGCGGCGGTCACCTTGCCCCGGTCGTCGCGGCGCGCTTGCCCGAGCGCCGCTCCAGCTCTCCGTACCAGGCGGTGAGGGCCGGGCCGAGGGGCCCGTCGATCGTGTAGGCCGCCCCCCACGCCTGCTCGTGCGCGCCGTCCTTCCACAGCCGGTAGCTGCACAGCGTCTCGGCCATCGCATCCCAGCCGGGGTGGCCGGTCACGTCGCCGGCCTCGACCTGGTCGAGCAGGCCGGAGAAGCCCGTCCAGGGCGTTCGCAGGTCGGGCATGATCTCGCTCGCCGAGAGCGAGGTCAGCGCGTCGGCCTGCTCGATGTGCTCGTCGTAGATGTGCAGCGAGCCGATGTGCAGGTGGAACTTGCCGAGTTCCGCGTCGAGCCATCCGGCGACCAGCTCGTGCAGCACGGTGTAGAAGAACACGTCGTACGGCATGCCGATCCATACGTCCTGGCCGCGCATCATGGTCGCCATGTGCAGGCGGCGGCGCGCAGGTGGAACCGGAACCCCAGGGTGCAGGGCACGTCCTTGTGCCCGGCGGCGTCCTGGGCCGGGTCGTAGAGCTGGATCAGGGCTCGCCGGGAGTCGGGGTCGGCCTGGAGGATCTCCACGACGCGGGCGAGCTGGTCGACCTTGCCGCCCCAGTTCCGCATCCTGGGTCCGTACGCCCCCAGGAGGACGCCGTCATCGGCGAACTGCCGCAGCCGGCTGTTGTAGTCGAAGATCCACGGGGCGTCGGATCCGGACAGGTGCCAGACCGTCTCGGCGACGGCGAAGGCCGGATTCACGATGCGGGCGGGCGGGGCGTAGAGCAGGCGGGCACGCGGCTGGGTGAGCAGCAGGTGCACGTCGCGGACTTCGTGGGTGGCCATGCCCCGGGGGCTGATCTTCTCGCCGGATTTGGCCAGCGTGACGGTGCCGGAGAACAGCTCGGCGATGCTGTCGGCCGTGAGGGATGTCATCGGACGGATGCTCCTTCGTCCTTGGGCGACGCAGCGGCGCCCGGGTGGTGGTGGGTGGAGTCGTCGCCTCGGCCTGAGGGGCGCGGTCGGTGATGAGCCGGGCCGATCCGTGCGGCGCTGTCTCCGCGCCACCGGCAGACCGCGTCCAGGGCCGCCCGCGGGATCGGCGTAGGGCCCCCGCGCACGCCGGAGAGCGCTTCGGCGACGTCACCAGTGGCCTCGCACCGGGTCGCCAGTCCGTGACCGGTCAGGCTCAAGGTGCGTTCGCCCGGCGGGCCGATTTCGAGGACCGGGATGCCGAGCAGTGCGGCTTCGATCCCGCACGTCGAGTACGCGCTCGCTACTGCGTCAGCGCCGGCGAGGCAGCCTCGTGCTCCGACCCGGGGATCGGCCACCGCGAGGGGCGTCCCGCCGGCCCGCTTCACCAGAGCGTTGAAGGCGTCGGCTCCCTGCGCCGGGTGTGGAGCGATGACGAGCCCCCAGTCGCCGTCCGCCTCGGCGAGCCCGTCCAGGAGGAGGTCCGTGTGGGAGTTGAGGTGATCGGGGCTGAAGGGCTGGCAGGCCCACACCGCGATCCGGGCGGGCGCGCGGCGGCCCCCCGGAGCGAGCAGCTTCTCCAGGTATCGGCGCTGTGCCTGGCGGCTCAGGCCGGCGAGGACGTCGAAGCGGGGCTGCCCGAGGACGTGCACCTCGCCTCGGGGTGGCGCGCCCACCCTCGGCCCAGGGCGAGGTCCCGCTCGCCCATGACGATGATGTCGCCGCTGTGCAGGGCTGGCCAGGCGACCGATTCCGCTGTCCAGGCCCCGTGCTGGACGTGAACCGAGTTCGCCCCGTGCCGCTCGGCGGCGTGCGCGGCCAGCACGCCCAGGGGGCTGGTGTCGTTGCTCAGCAGGACGGTGTGCGGCCGGGTGCTCGACAACATGTCGTCGAGCCAGCTCTCCGCCCGCACCACCGTCCGCCACGACGGCTGGGTGCAGCCCCCGCTGGTCTCCAAGAGCACCAACAAAAGCCTTATGAGCCGGGCAAGTTGGACACCGTGGCCTTCCACCTGGACGACGTGCTCGTCGTCGGGACGGTGGAGGCCCTCGGCGGTGCCGGAGAGGGTGAAGAGGTCGCTCGGGGCCGAGCGCAGCTCGATACCCGTGACCGATCCCGCGCTGCACCGCTCGGCAGCATCAGTGGCGAGATCGAGCAGGAGATTCCTCTGCCCGCCGCGCGCCAGTTCGGCGAGAACCGGGGTCAGCGTGGCCGCGTGGCGGGAGGTCCACGACAGCGCCAGAACGTCCTGCCGTCCGAGATCCGAGGGGAGCGGACTCGGCTCCGTGTTCGCCGTACTCGTCCGGGCGCGGTCGCGGAGCTGGGCGGAGCGGGTCGGGTTGTGCGGTGCCGCAGCACCGAGCACGTACGCGACGCCGGACCACGTCACGGTGTAGGCCAGGTACTCACGCGAGCTGCTCGAACGCAGTCCCACGAGTCCTTCGTACGGGGCCAGGGTCAGGGGCCCTGGGGTCGAGGCGAACGGTGCCCAGGCGTTCAGGGCCAGGAGCTTGCGCACGATCTCGGCGACGAAGCGTCGCACGGGGACGTGCTGGACGTGGAGCCAGCCGGCTCCGCCCGGGGTGGAGGCCAGTGTGGCGCTGTAGTGGTCGAGGGCGGCCATGACGTCTTCGACGCCGGAGCGCAGTAACTGCTTGTCGACGGTCGTCGCTTCCAGGTCCGTGGTGTGTACGTGGTCGGTTCGCGCGTGCGCCAGGGCACCGGTTCCGACGAGAGCCCACGTCGGCTTCCCGGCGTTGGAGGAGCGGACCAGGCCGAGGCCGCCAGTCGTGCGGGGGCTCACACCGTGCTCCCCTCGACGAGTTGCTTGGCAGGGAGGAGGAGGCTCAGCAGTTCCTTGGGCGAAGCGGCCGTCTCGGGGTCGGGAGCCGTCGTCTGCCCGTAGCCCCATGCAGCGTGTACATAGGGGACGCCGGCGCGTGCGGCCGACTCCTGGTCGACCGCCATGTCACCCACGTAGACGGCGGAGGCAGGGTCGACTCCCAGGTCGACCAGCGCCAGGAGGAGCGGGTCCGGGGCCGGCTTCGTCCGGCCCGCTCCGGCGGGCGTGCGGATGGTCGCGAAGGGACACCTGAGGCGCGCGAGGAGCGGGGCCGCCCGGTCGACGTGCTTGGACGTCACGACGCCCAGCCGCCAGTCGGCGGCCACGAAGGCGTGGAGCGTCTCGACGATGCCGGCGAACTCCTCCGCGAGGTGCGCGGTGGCCACGGACTCCGCCTCGTACGTCCGGCGAACCGCCTCGGCATCGTTCACACCCAGCCGCTGCATGATGTCGCCGAACTCCCGGCCCAGGTGGCGCTCGTAGTCACGGAAGGGGAGCGCGACGCCATGGATCTCCTGGACCCTCTGCCACGCCTTCCGCATCACCGGACGCGTATCGAGCAGGACCCCGTCGAGGTCGAGGAGAAGAGCGCGCGACCTCTGGTCGTTCGGCGCGGCCGGAGCCGGTGGCAAGTCGTGAGCGGGAACGGTCATGATCATCCTCTCGTCAGGGTGTCGTCGTGCCTCAGAGGGCCGAGGCCGGGGCAAGTTCCAACTCGGGGTACTGGGCCGGACCGCCGGCCTCCTCGAACGCCGCGTCGAGCAACGCCACGTGCATGCGGTCCCACCGCCCCCGGGACTGCAGAGCACGCCCATGGCGGGTCAGGGCCCACGCCTTGAGAGCCGTCGGGTCCTGCATGAAGTTCCGCGCGTTCTGCCGCAGGACGGCGGGGGTGAACACCCTGAGATTGAGGCCGGTGCGCCAGAACTCAAGCCACCACTGACACATCAGGAGCGGACCCGATTCGTCGTCCTTGACGTGATCGGGATGGTTGCGCACCCAGATCGGGTCCAAGTCCGGGCGCGTTGTCTCGACTTCGAGTATGCGGCCGTGGGCCTGGTGCACCGCCAACTCCATGGACTGGCGGTGCTGCAGGTGACGCTGGGCGATGTGCACCGCGGACGCGAGGGCGATGGTGGTGGCCAAAGCGAGAACGGGACGGTTCATCTGCGACCTTTACTCGAGGATGGATGGGAAGGTGTAGGCAACCGGTGACGGCATCCGGGGCAGCGGTGGGCGCCGTCGTGCTCGCTTGAGGAGATTCAGGCCGCGTCCGGCGGGCCGTCAGCCGAAGGCGAGACCGATCCGTTCGGCGCGGCCGGCAGGCGCGAGAGCCGGTGAAAGCGCGAGAGGTTGAAGCCACGCCCCTGAACCTCACCGGCGGGCACGGCGAAGAGGTCGATGCCCTCTTCGCTGGGTGCCGACGGGGCGGCCTCCCTGATGGCGAGGAGCGCTTCGCCCTGCTCGCGGTGCGGCAGGAGGCGCGGTGCACGATCGGTGTGTCCCTCGAAAGTCATGGTCAGCCCTCGGTCAGGTGTATTTGAAGGTGAAGGCGAGCACGACGCTCACGGTGGCGATCAGGGCGATCTGGGCGCTGATCTGCCGCCAGCCCCAGCCCTTCCTGTCCATCCAGCGCAGTGGACGCCTTCAAGTCGGCGCGACAGGCTCCTCGGAGATCACGAGGTGGAGAAACGCCCGGCAGTGCTCGCCCAGGTGTTTGATCACGGCGTGGTACTCGTCGTCATCGGAGCTGATGTTGTGCCGGTCGAGGACGAGCACGCCGTCGGCCAAGCCCACTCGGAGCTGCCGCTCGGCTTCCCGCCAACCAGGTCGATCCCAAGGCGGCGTGTAGACGCCCTGGCTCGCGCTGGATGCCGGGAAGTACGTCGTGGTCACCGGGACCGCCACATCGTGGAGCCGGGCGGCGATCGCGTAACCGAGCTGGTCCGCCTCAGCCTGCAGCGTCCCCCAGTCCTCGTCAGGTCGGGCCCTCGGACTCGGTACCAAGCTGTACGCCAGCACGCGCAGCGGCTGATCGGCCTGCGCGTCGACGACCTGTCGGTAGAAGTGCTCACGTAAGCCTCGGAGTTGGCCAGCTCAGGACTGGCGCTTCACTCGGGGAGAGGTGCGAGCCCATCTCGGGTGGTCATGGCCAGCAGTCGGCGCCCCACGGCCCGTGTGCTTCTCTCGCCCCCGATCAAAGGCAACGAGGCTCAACACGTCGGCTCCGTGCTTGACTGCGTTGTGCGGCGACATGGGGGTGCCTCCGTGAGAGTGGGGATGACCGCGTATGTCGTTCGGCCGCCGTCCGCGACGCCCCACCGAAGCGACAGGCAGGCGACGAGGTGCAGCCCTCGACCACCGAGGCCGGCGGCACTTGCACGTCGTCGCCTCGCCGGTGCGGTGCTGTCGTCGGTGACTCGGATTCGAAGCTCGTGGTCGTCGTGTCGCAGTCGCAGTCGGACATCCCCGGAACCGTGGATGATCGCGTTGGACACCAACTCCGAGACGACGAGCCGGGCGTCCTCTGCCGGCGTCTCCGGCAACGACCAGTGCTTCAGCACGGTGGCCGTGGTTCGTCGTGCTTGAGCGACGTGCACATCTACCGGCTCCATGGCCATCTCGAAGACGTAAGAGGCCAGCGGATACCGAGCGGTCGCGGCGCCGACGACGTGGGCGCCACCGTCGTCGCCCCCAGGTCGGGGTGGCGTTGCTGTCCGGTGCGTGGTCATGCCCACATCGCACCGTGGCTGCGCGATCCGGAACAGGGGAAACCGGAGGGGGGAAATCTTTGTCAAGGGGGGAAAATCAGGGGGGAGTTGAGGGGAGTATTGGCTTTCTCCCACGGATAGGGGTCAGACTCATGGCAGTGGATCCATTTGCCGAGCTGCTCCGTCACCTGCGGCGTAACGCGAATCGGACGCAGGACGAGCAGGCCGGTGCGATCAACGCCGCTTCCGGCCGGGCAACGATGACCCGCCGAGAGGTGAACCGGTACGAGAACGGTGCCAACGTTCCGACGGACCACACCCTGGGGAACATCGCTTTGGCCTGTGGCGTCCCGCTGGAGCCGCTGCTGCGCGAGGCGAAAGCCGCCCGCGCCAGGCGGCGAGAGAAGAACAAGGCCGAGGCGGAGGACCTGGACGACGTGAAACGCCGAACGCTGTTGGGAGGCGCAGTCATCGGTGCGGCTGCGGCGGCCGAGCCGTGGGGCCGGCTGGCCTACGCGCTCAGCAAGGGTTCCAAGATCGACCCTGAGTCCGCGGGGGTGCTTATCGATCATGCGGCCCGGTTGCACGTGGACGAGCTGAACGAGAGCGCGCTCAGCCTGCAGTCTCGGGTCGAGGCGCACTTGGACGCGATCACCGCAGCCCTTCCCCGCGCCGGGGCCCACGAGCGAGCCCTGACCATCGCGGCGGGGGAGACCGCTGCTCTTGCTGGATGGGTTGCCTGGGACCTCGGCGAGCACGACAAGGCCACTTCCTATTACGGAGTGACCTCGGAGTGCGCGAAGAAGGCTGGACACCCCCCGCTGCGCGCCCTCGCTCTGGGCTACGCGAGCTACGGTGCCCCCAGCCCTGCGAAGGCGCTGGAGATGCTTTCGCAGGCAGCTCAAGACGTACGCGGACGTGGCAATGCAACCGCCGCAGCGTGGGCCCTGGGCCGGTACGCGGAGGAGGCCGCTCAGTCAGGCGATGACGCTGGCGCCCTTCGTGCTCTCGACCAGGCCAAGTTCGCCTATGACTTCGCCGACCATACGAGCGAGCAGGCGTGGGTCCGCTTCGTGACGCCGTACCGGATGGACTCCTTGACCCTCTCGGTCTACGGCGAACTCAGGCGTCAGGAACTGACGGCCACCGCCGACTCCGCAGTCGAGCGCCTCGGCGGTGAACTACCCGAGTCCGGTGTGGTCGTCCTGGGTGACCTGGCGTCCGCCCTTCTGCGCGGCGGCGACGTAGATCGCGGGGCCTACGTCGCGCACCAGTTCGCCGTAGCGGCGGAGTCGAAGCCCAACACCATGGGCCGGCAGCGGGCCCAGGCCATCGCTGCCGGGCTCCCCGACACTGAGCATGACCTGGCCAGCCACCTGCTGACGTTCGCGACGCTGTGAAGCGTCGAAGCGCACAGGCTCGGTGAGAGCGAGGCGCTGTAGTGGAGACCTCTACCGTGGGCGCGTCTCGTCGACGACCCAGGACAGGTACGCCTCCGACCCTCCGGTCACAGGCAGCGTGACCCACTGGGGGACGTCGTACGGGTGCCTCTCGTGCAGCCATGCCTCTAGCGCGGGGAGGCGATCCGACGACGTCATGTAGGAGATCCGCCACTCCTGAGCCGCCTCGACCTTCCCCTGCCACCAGTAGAAGGCGCTGATGGGTGCATCAATGTGGACGCCCGCCGCCAACTTGCTCTCAACAGCGCCTCTGGCAAGGGACTTCGCCAGATCCTCGTCGTCACTCGTCGTCTGCGCGATCACGATCTCGTGGTCCATGCGGCTACCTCTCCAGCTCGGGTACCGCGACCCTATCCATGTGTTCGACACAGCTTTGGCATCACAAGATCCATTTCAGCAACGCCCTCTTTATCGCAAGAACCCGGTTCGTCCAACTCGGCCTTTCCCTGGAATCTCGTCCTGTCATCGCCCCACACGACAGGAGTCGACCCATGCCGGAGCCGCGCGGAGCATCCCAGGCCGCCTTCTTGACCCTCCCCAGGGCTGCCGAGTATCTCGGTATCTCCCCCAACACCTTGTACGTCTGGCGACACCGGCGACAGGGGCCTCCCAGCTTCCGCATGGGACGGCGCGTGATGTACCGGGCCACGGCGCTCGACGAGTGGGTCTGCGACCAGGAGCGAGCGGACTCCCGCTCCAACCGCGCCCTTGATCCGCTGATCCGGAAGCCGCAACGGCGCTCGAAGGCCGCGAAGTAGCGCAGTGGCTTACACGTCCGGTCTCCCTCGAGAAGAAGTTCTCCGCACGGGGATTGGATCGTGCCGCAGATCGCGTTAGCACCGACCAGCTCATGATCACGCACCACTGGAGGGCCCCGTCATGGCGGGTTACATAGAAGACCGATGGCTGAAGAAGCGCCCCGACAAGCTGACCGGGAAGCGGGAGCGGACCGCGATCTACGGCACCGGGAAGCGCTACCGGGTGAAGGGGATTCCCGGCATCCAGGACCGGTCGTTCCACACGAGCGAAGACGCGAAGCAGTGGCTCGCCAGCGCCAAGACGGACTCCAGCCGTGGTGAGTTCGTCGATCCCCGCAAGGGGGAGATCCTTCTCGCCGACTACATCGAGGAGTACTGGTGGGCGGGCCGCTCCGACGAGCCCTCGACGGCGGACCCAATGCGCAGCCGCATCTGGAATCACATCATCCCGTTGATGGGCGACTACGCTCTGCGTGAGATCGACGCCTCCGTTCTACGGACTTTCAAAGCCGGACTGCTCACGAGGGTCGAGGAGTCGACCGCCGAGGTGATCTGGGGACACCTGTCCTCGATCCTCGGCAGTGCCGTCGACGACCAGCGTCTGCTGCGCAACCCGATGAAGATGAAGAACAGCGTCAAGCCCCCACGAGCGATCGACAGCAAGGCCAAGGCGTGGTCACGTGAGGTCGTCGACGCCGTCCGCGCGGGGTTGCAAGACCGCTACCAGATCGCTGTCGATCTCGGCATCGGCCTCGGGCTGCGCCAAGGCGAAGCATTCGGCCTCGCCGAAGAGGACTTCGACTTCGCGGCTGGAATCGTCCACGTCCGCCGGCAGCTTAGGTGGGACATCAAGGGGCGCCCCTACTTCTCGCTCCCCAAGGGGCGCAAGTCCCGCGAGGTCCCCCTGCCGTCCAACCTCGCGCTCCGGGCCCGAGCTCTCTTCCGCCAGTTCCCGTCGACTCCCTGCACCCTGCCCTGGCGGAACCCGGAGGCGCCCACCACGGTCGTGTCCCGCGTCGTGGTGTAGGGGATCAAGCGTTACGCGTTCCGGTACGAGGCCCCTGACGATCTCCGCAGAGGCGGCAGTCCACGAGGCGCCCTGCTGAGGCGAGTTGAACACCCGGTCCGGCGGCGCCACCTTCCCCGACCTGCGGATTCCGGCACCTTGATCGGCTACACCATCCGGCGGGACACCATCCCCACCACCGCGCTCGAAGAGCGCCAGCGAAAGCCGATCACGGTCGATCTGATCCTCACCTCGTCGCACGGCAACCGCATCTACTACCGCACCTGGAACGACCGCAGCTGGAAGCGTGCGCTCGCCGCCGCCGGGTTGATCAAGCCCGTGGGCGAGAAGGTGCGGCACGACGGCAACCGAATCCGCCGGGTCCCGCGCTATGCCGCCCCACGCGAGGACATGTTCCACGTCCTCCGCCATACTTATGCGAGCGTGCAGTTGGAGGCCGGCGAGTCGGTCGTCAGCCTGTCCAAATGGCTCGGGCACTCGACACCGAAGGTCACGCTCGACCACTACGCTCACTTCATGCCCGGCGCGGGGCAACGAGGGCTCACCGCGATGGACGCCTGGCTGCGGAACCCCTCCCGGCCGAAAGTCCCTGAGAAGTCCCTGCGGACGTGGATCGCCCCTCAAACACCCTCGAACATGCAGGTCAAGGGCATAGCGCGACAGGGGGCGGACATGTCGGTGAAGTACAAGGAGACCGCGCGCGGCGGGCTGGCGGTCAACATCATCGAGTGCTGAGGAACAGCACCCGAGCAGGACCCCTCACCCTCGTCCCCGGGCTCCGGCGTGGCCGTGCGCCGGCCCCTTCGCGGCGAGGGTGAGTAATACTCTCCTTATGTCCTCACGCATTACGCGCATCCGGCGGGCCACCGCACGGGACGCGAAGCGGCTCACCGTACTCGTGCGGACCTCCCGTGCCTACGAGGGTCCGTACGCCCCGATGGTCGCCGGGTACCGGGTCGGGCCCGACTACATCGAGACGCACCGGGTCTTCGTGGCCGTCGGCCCCGACGACCGGGTGCTCGGGTTCTACGCCCTCGTGCTCGACCCGCCGGAGCTCGACCTGATGTTCGTCGCCGACTCCGCCCAGGGGCTGGGCATCGGCCGCCTGCTCGTCGCGCACATGCTCGGCGAGGCGCGCGGCGCGGGGGCCGCCGGCGTGCGCGTGGTCGCGCACCCGCCCGCCGAGGGGTTCTACCTCAGCGTGGGCGGCGAGCGGACCGGAACCGAGCCCGCCAACCCGCCCGCCGTGATGTGGGATCGCCCGGAGCTCACCATTCCGGTCGGCTGACGCCCTCCGCGGGCGGGCTTCGTTCCAGTCGCGCGGCCATTCGGAGGACTCACGGGAACCGAGCGGGCCGCGCAACCGTTGGCGGGTTGGGCAAAGAGATCGTCAAAGGGCGCGGCCCGCGCCGGATTGAGCAGGGATCTTCATGGGTGTCAGTCTCTCCAAGGGCGGCAACGTCTCGCTCTCCAAGGAGGCCCCCGGCCTGACCGCTGTCATGGTGGGCCTGGGCTGGGACGTACGCAGCACGACCGGGACCGACTTCGACCTCGATGCCAGCGCCCTGCTGCTCGATGTCAACAACAAGGTCGTCTCGGACCAGCACTTCGTCTTCTTCAACAACCTCAAGAGCCCCGACGGCTCCGTGGAGCACACCGGTGACAACCTCACCGGTGAGGGCGAGGGAGACGACGAGCAGATCAAGGTCAGCCTCTCGACGGTTCCCGCCGAGGTCGACAAGATCGTCTTCCCGGTGTCGATCCACGAGGGCGAGAGCCGCGGCCAGAGCTTCGGCCAGGTGCGCAACGCCTTCATCCGGGTCGTCAACCAGGCGGACAACAACGAGCTCGCCCGTTACGACCTCTCGGAGGACGCCTCGACCGAGACGGCCATGGTCTTCGGCGAGCTGTACCGCAACGGCGCGGAGTGGAAGTTCCGTGCCGTCGGCCAGGGGTACGCCTCGGGCCTGCGCGGCATCGCGACGGACTTCGGCGTCAACATCTGACAGACCGCCGCAGGGCTGTCCGCGCCGGCATCCGGCCCGGACAGCCCGGTCCGGCGCGTACGGCACCTTCCCACCAGTCCGACCAGTCGGTACGTTCCTGGAGACCCGGAAACCCGGAGACCGGGAGACCGACTGCCGCCTGGAGGGCCCGATGAGCCAGCCCACGTCCCAGCCCCAGCCCCAGCCCCAGCCCACGTCTGTACCCGTACCGCAGATCCACGGCCACTGCGACGACCGGTTCACCGCTGTGCGCACCCGCGTCGAGGAGAACTTCCGGGAGCGCGGCGAACTGGGCGCGGCCGTGACCGTGCGGGCCGGCGGGGAGACCGTGGTCGACCTGTGGGGCGGCTGGGCCGACGCCGCGCACAGCCGGCCGTGGGACCGGGACACCGTGGTCAACGTGTGGTCGACGACCAAGGGCCCGACGGCCCTGTGCGCCCACCTCCTGGCCGACCGCGGACTGCTCGACCTCGACGCCCCGGTGGCCTCGTACTGGCCGGAGTTCGCCGCCGCCGGCAAGCAGGACGTTCCCGTACGCCACCTCCTGTCGCACCGCGCGGGGCTGGCCGGGCTGCGCGAGCCGCACACCCTCTCCGAGCTCTACGACTGGGAGCTGACCTGCGCGCGGCTGGCGGCGACCGAGCCCTGGTGGGAGCCGGGCACGCGGTCCGGCTACCACGCGATCACGTACGGCTTCCTCGTGGGCGAGGTGATCCGGCGCGTCACGGGCCTGCTGCCGGGCAAGTTCCTGCACCGGGAGGTCACCGGACCGCTCGGCATCGACTTCACCGTGGGCCTGCCGGAGAAGGAGTCCGGCCGGGCCGCCGAACTGGTGCATGCCCGGACCGGGCCCACCGAGGAGCAGGCGGCGCTGTTCGGCCGCCCTGGAGCCGGTCGCCCGGGCGCCCTGCTCAACCCGGGCACCGGCGCGGCCCAGGCCAACACCCCCGAGTGGCGGCCGCCGAGATCCCCGCCGCCAACGCCACGGCACGGCCCGCGCCCGTGGCCGCCCTGTACGGGATATTCGCCGAACGCGGCCGCTGCGGCGAGCACCGCGTGCTGTCCCCCGAGGCCGCCGAACGGGCCCGCGAAGGGCAGGGCAGCTGCCGGGACCTGGTGCTCGGTCCGGGTTTCGGCCGCGAAACGGAGGCCGGCCTGGGCCTGTGGCTGAGCGGCCCGGACGGCTCCTACGGGCCGAACCCGCGAGCCTTCGGCCACGACGGCTTCGGCGGGTCCTGCGGGCTCGCCGACCCCGAGGCGGGCATCGCCATGGGGTACGTCATGAACCGCATGGGCCCCCACATCGCCGACGACCCGCGCAAGATGGCGCTGGTGGAAGCCGTGTACAGCGCCCGGTGAACGCCGGCCCGTGCCCGGTGACCGGCGGGGCGACCCCACCGTGACGTTAGATTAGGGATGGTGACGGTACGGGAGCGCGGCAGTACGACACGGCAACGAGAGGTCACCGGGCGTGGACAGCAAGCACATGCGGATCGGCGAGGTCGCCACCAGGACCGGGCTGTCCCTGCGGACCATCCGGCATTACGAGGAGACCGGACTGGTCACGCCGTCCGCGCGCTCCCAGGGCGGCTTCCGCCTCTACACCGAGGCCGACGTCGCGCGCCTGATGGTCGTACGCCGCATGAAGCCGCTCGGTTTCACGCTGGACCAGATGCGGGACCTGCTGGACGCCACCGACCGGCTGGACGCGCCGGAGCCGCCGGCGGCGGACGTGCGTGAGGCGCTGCTGGAGCGCGTACGGGGTTACGAGCGGGCCGCCGCCGAGCGCGTGAGCGATCTGCGGCGGCAGCTGGAGCGGGCCGAGGAGTTCGCCCGGACGCTGCGCGAGCGCACCTCGCGGGTGGAGCGGGTGTAGCCGAACTAACACCGGCATTCTTTATGCAACTTGTTGCACAACACGTCCCGGGTGGACTACACATTGCGGCATGAGTCCGACGACTGAGACCGCGTACCCGCACCTGCTGAGCCCCCTCGACCTGGGCTTCACGACCCTGCCCAACCGCGTGCTGATGGGTTCGATGCACGTCGGGCTCGAAGAGGCCGAGCGCGGCTTCGAGCGGATGGCCGAGTTCTACGCGGCCCGGGCGCGCGGCGGCGTCGGCCTCATGGTCACCGGCGGCATCGCCCCCAACGACCGCGGCCGCCCCTACCCCGGCGGCGCCAAGCTGACCACTCCCGAGGAGGCGGCGCAGCACCGGCAGGTGACCGACGCCGTACACCGCGAGGGCGGCAGGATCGCGATGCAGATCCTGCACTTCGGGCGGTACGCCTACCACCCCGACCTCGTCGCCCCCAGCGCGATCCAGGCTCCCATCAGCCCGTACACCCCGAACGCCCTGACCGACGCCGAGGTCGAGGAGACCGTCGAGGACTTCGTCCGTACGGCGGGCCTCGCCAAGTCGGCGGGGTACGACGGCGTGGAGATCATGGGGTCCGAGGGCTACCTGATCAACGAGTTCATCGCCGCCCACACCAACCACCGCGACGACCGGTGGGGCGGCTCGTACGAGAACCGCATGCGCTTCCCCGTCGAGATCGTCCGCCGGGTGCGCGAGCACGTCGGTCCCGACTTCATCCTCATCTACCGGCTCTCGATGCTCGACCTGGTCCCCGGCGGCTCCTCCCTCGACGAGGTGATCACGCTCGCCCGCGAGGTCGAGGCGGCCGGCGCGACCATCATCAACACCGGCATCGGCTGGCACGAGGCCCGCATCCCCACCATCGCGACCTCCGTGCCGCGCGGCGCGTACGCCTGGGTGACCAAGCGCGTCATGGGCTCGGTGAACATCCCGCTGGTGACGACCAACCGCATCAACACCCCCCAACTGGCCGAGGAGCTGCTCGCCGACGGCTGCGCCGACATGGTGTCGCTCGCCCGCCCCTTCCTCGCCGACCCCGACTTCGTCGCCAAGGCCGCCGCCGGGCGCGCCGACGCCATCAACACCTGCATCGGCTGCAACCAGGCCTGCCTGGACCACACCTTCAGCGGGCTCATCACGTCCTGCCTGGTCAACCCCCGCGCCTGCCACGAGACCGAGCTGGTCCTGACCCCCACCCGCCGCCGCAAGCGCATCGCCGTCGTCGGCGCCGGCCCCGCCGCTCGCCTGCGCGGTGACGGCGGCCGAGCGCGGCCACGCCGTGACGCTGTACGACGCCTCCGACGTGATCGGCGGCCAGCTCAACATCGCGCGCAGGGTGCCCGGCAAGGAGGAGTTCGACGAGACGCTGCGCTACTTCCGCAACCAGCTCGACGAGCACGGCGTCGAGGTCCTCCTCGGTACGCGCGCCACCGCCGAGTCCCTCACCGCCGCCGGTTACGACGAGATCGTGCTGGCCACCGGCGTCACCCCGCGCGTCCCGGACATCGAGGGCATCGGCCACCCCAGCGTCATCAGCTACCTCGACCTCCTGCGCGACGACGCCAAGGCGGGCGAGCGCGTCGCGGTCATCGGCGCGGGCGGCATCGGCTTCGACGTGGCCGAGTTCCTCACCGACACGTCCACGAGCGCCGACAACGCGGCGAGCCTCAGCCCCGAGGTCTTCTTCGCCCAGTGGGGCGTCGACACGGAGTACGGCGCGCGCGGCGGCCTGCGGACCCCGGTCCGCGCCCCGCAGACCCGCACGGTCCACCTGATCCAGCGCAAGGCCACCAAGGTCGGCGCCGGACTCGGCAAGACCACCGGCTGGATCCACCGCACCGAGCTCAAGCACCGCGGCGTCACGATGGTCGCGGGCGCGGCGTACGACCGTATCGACGACGAAGGACTGCACGTCACGGTCGACGGCGAGCAGCGGCTGATCCCCGTCGACACGGTCGTCCTGTGCACCGGGCAGGAGCCGCGCCGCGAGCTGTACGACGCGCTGCACGCCGCCGGACTGCCCGTGCACCTCATCGGCGGCGCCGATGTCGCCGCCGAGCTGGACGCCAAGCGCGCGATCCGGCAGGGAACGGAGCTCGCGGCCACCCTGTGACCGGCCGCCCGCCCGTACCTAGGATGCGCTCATGTCCCTCCCGCACGCCATCCTCACCGCCCTGCTCGAAAAGCCTTCGTCCGGGCTGGAGCTGACCCGCAGGTTCGACAAGTCCATCGGCTACTTCTGGTCCGCCACGCACCAGCAGATCTACCGCGAGCTGGGCAGGCTGGAGGAGGCCGGCGCGATCCGGGCCCTGCCGCGGCCGGAGCAGCCGACGCGGGGACAGAAGAAGGAGTACGAGGTCCTGCCGGCCGGGCGCGACGAACTGGCCGCGTGGGTGGGGAAGATCGAGGACCCCAAGCCGATCCGTGACGCCCTCCTGCTGCGCCTGCGCGCGGCGGGGGTGGTGGGCACGCAGGGCCTGGAGGCCGAGGTGCGGCGCCATCTGGAGCTCCACCGGGCGCAGTCGGCGGAGTACCGGGCGATCGAGGAGCGCGACTTCGGTGACGGCAGGGACAGCGAGGGCGACCGGCTGCGGCATCTCGTCCTGCGGGCCGGGATCGACCTGGAGAGCTTCTGGCTCGGCTGGCTCGAAGCGGCGCGGGCCGAACTCGCGGACATGGGCGCGGAGGCCGCCGCGGATGCGCGTACGGGCCCGGAACCCGCCCCCTGAGCGAGGACGGGGCTCCGGGCCCGTACGGTGCGGCGGTGTCAGCCCTTGTTCTGGGACGCCCAGAACTCGTCGAAGGTGAGCTTGCCGTCACCGTCGGAGTCGTGGGAGTTGATCACGGCCTGGGCCACCGTCTCGGTGACGTAGGGGTCACCGAGCTGCGCCATGACGCTCTTGTACTCGACCGCCGAGATCGTCCCGTCCCCGTTGATGTCGTACCGCTCGAAAGCCTTGCGCGCCGACTCGATGTCCGCCACTGGACCCACCCCTTCTGGTGCTGATCAGAACCCGCACAGATTATCGGGCCGGTGGACGGCCCCGGCAGGCGCCCGTCTCCGGCCCGGCCCCGGGACGCCGGCGTCCTCGCCTTCACCGCGCACGCGGTGGTCTTCACGGACGAGGACCCCGGCCGGGTACGGTCCGCCCTGGCCGCCACCCGCTGCGATCCGCCGGCGGCTTCGACGGACCCGGCCTTCCCCATGGCCCCGATGAAGCGCACGGGCCGCAGGATGAACGACACCATCGACCTGCTGACCTGCGCCGACGCTCTGCCGGGCGCCCCCGGGCCGGAGCTGCGCGCGATCGGCGCCCCGGAGCATCCGAGGATGGCCCGTGCCCTGAGGTTCCGGCACGACGTACGGGCCTGGTCGGCCGACGGCGGCGTACTGATCCTCGGCCGGGGCGTCGCCGGCCGCCGGGAAGCGGCGATCGAGGTCGACGAGAAAGCACGCGGCCGGGGCCTCGGGCGCCGGGCCGGCCCTGGCCGCCCGCCAGGTGACGCCGGACCCGGTCGTCCGGGCGCAGCAGCCGCCGGGCAACCGCCGCAGCGTGCGCACCTTTCAGCGGGCGGGGTACCGCCCGGTGGGCCCGGAGGCGTTGCTGGTGGCCCACTGAATGATTCGGCGTAAAACCATTCCGGCCGGCAGAGAGGTCACTTTCCGCCCCGGAGTGCCTAGTTCCGGCCAATACCGGAGCCGCTTTCGTAACGCTCCGCCGTCGGGGGATAACTTCATGGCGTCGTCGCCACACCAGGAGCACAGGGCTCCCCGGGACTAGCGGCGGCCAAGGGCGTTTCCCTCAGTGGCCATGACAGCTGACGCATTCACCGGGGACTCTCCGGGCAATGACGATCCGGCAGTGCCGTGTACAGAATGGTCTTCCTTCCGGCGGGGCGACGCACTGTGCGAGGAGCGCTCCTGGCTGCGCGACCAGGAGCCGGTGGCGTGGGTACGCACCCCCACCGGTGACAGCGTCTGGCTGGTGAGCAGTTACCCGTCGGCCAGACAGGTCCTGGAGGACGCGCGGTTCGGCCCCGTCGGCACGGCCGCTCCCCGCGTGCCGCACGGGGGCGCCGGGCTGCACGGGGCGGTGATGAGGGGGCTCAACCCGCGTGCGGACGAAGGGCTGCAGAGCTGGCTGCGCGACACGGTACAGGCTCATCGACGACCTGATGGCCTGGGGGCCGCCGGTGGATCTCAGGGCGGGGTTCGCCGATCCCTTCGCGGCGGCGCTGCACTGCAAGGTGCTCGGGGTGCCGTCCGGTGACTGGCCGCGGCTGACGTCGAGCCTGGACATCGCGTTCATGGCCAGTGCGCACCCCTTCGGGGGCGTGCGGCCCGACTGGTACAAGGACGCCGGTTACATGGCGGAGCGGCTGAACGCTCCCGCGTCCGAACGCTCCGGCCTGCTGGGGCAGTTGGCGGCGCTGCGCGAGGGGCCGGAGCCGGTGTGCCCGACGGACGGGACGCTCGCCGCCGTCGCCGTCTCCCTGTTCGGCGCGGGCGCGGTCTCCACGTCCGCCTTCCTGGCCATGGCGGTGCTCGCGCTGCTCCGGCACCCCGAACCGATCGGCCGCCTGCGCGGACGCCCCGAGCGGACGGGCCGCACCGTCGACGAACTGCTGCGCCGGAACCTGTCGGCCGCCGACGGTGTGCGCCGCGTCGCCCTCGCCGACGTACACCTCGGCGACGTGCTCGTCCGCCGGGGCGAGCGCGGTAGTCGTCCTCGTCGTGGCGCCGACTTCGACCCGGGGGCTTTCGAAGCCCCCGGGGGGCTGAACCCCGGCCGCGGACACAATCCGTGCCTCGCCTTCGGCGGGGGCCGGCACCTGTGCCCGGCGTCCGCGCTGGGGCGCGTCCACGCCGAGACCGCGCTCACCGCGTCGTGGACCGGGATGCCGGGGCTGGGGCTCGCCGTTCCGGCGGAGCGGCTGGTGTGGCGTACGGGCTTCCTGCGGCGCCTGCCGGAGAGGCTGCCGTGCTCTGGCAGGCGCGGTGCGGTGTGTGCCCTCCGGGCCCCGGTGCGGACACCCCGCTCCGCGCCGGACACCCCGCTCCGCGTCGGCCGCGTCGGCCGCGTCGGCCGCGTCGGCCGCGTCAGCCGCGTCGGCCGCGTCAGCGGAAGATGCCGGTGTGGCCCAGCGAGTAGCGGCCCGGCTGCGGGTAGACCGCGAGGCCGTGCGGGCCGCCGCCGACCGGGATGCGGGCGAGCTGCTTGCCGGTGACGGTGTCGATCGCGTACACCTCGGAGTCGTAACGCCCGGACAGCCACAGCACCTTGCCGTCGGCCGAGACGCCGCCCATGTCGGGGCTGCCGCCGTCGGGCAGGTTCCACTTCTTGGTCAGCCTGTCCTTCGTGAAGTCGAAGACGGAGACGGAACCCTCGCCGCGGTTGGAGACGTACATCTCCTTGGAGTCGCGCGAGACGTAGAGACCGTGGCAGCCCTTGCCCGTCGGCAGCAGCCTGGGGGTGGTGAACTCCTTGCCGTCCAGGACCCACATGCCGTGCGCCATCATGTCGGCGATGTAGAACGTCTTGCCGTCGGGCGAGATCTTCACGTCCTGCGGCATCGCGCCCGCGAACGGGAGCTTCTGCTGGCCGACGACCTTCATCTCCTCGGTGTCGACCTTGAGCAGTTCGCCGGAGAACTCGCAGGAGACGATGAAGTACCGGCCGTCGGCGGAGAAGTCCGCGTGATTGACGCCCGCGCAGGTGACCGGCACGGTCTTGACCCGGTCCATGGTGTGCGGGTCGCGGAAGACCAGTTCGCGGTCCATCGACGCCATGACGACGGCGTACTTGCCGTTGGGCGTGAAGTAGAGGTTGTACGGGTCGTGCACCTCCACCGGTTTGCCCACGGCGCCCGTCGCCGGGTTGATCGGGGTGAGGGTGTGGCCGCGGTTGTTGTTGACCCACAGGGTCTTCATGTCCCAGGACGGGACGACGTGCTGCGGCTGGACGCCGACCGGGATCGTCTTGATGACCTTGTACGTCCTGGGGTCGATCACCGACACCGTGTTGGAGTTGGTGTTGGGGACGTAGACCCGGGACGGGAAGTCCTTGACGACCGGCGACAGCCGGTTCGGCCGGTCCGCGGCGTAGACGTCCTTCGGGTCGAGCACCGGCGGCATCCCCGGCAGTCCGGGAGGCGTGGTCTTCTTCGCCTTGACGGGCGGCGCGGCGCCCTTGGTGCCGAGCGCTTCGGCCCTGTCCTTCGGGTCGGAGTCGGCGCAGCCCGCGAGGGCGGCCAGGAGGGCGCCGGCGAGCAGCGCGGTCGTACGTCGAATGATCGTCGTCATCGGGTCAGCAGCTCCGTGGTGGTCACCGCGCACAGCACGCTGCGGCATGTCAGTGTCACGCGCCCCATTTAAGGGGTAATGGGAGCAGAAGGTAATGATTGAGCCAATTCGGAGCCCAGCGGGTCGTCAATCGTGAGGGAGCCTTCACTCTTGCCGGGCAATGATTCACTCGCCCTGGCTTATATTTATGCACCCATTGCGAGGTAAGTGGTCCAACTCACCTACGATTCAGGCCGCGCCTGTCCGGTCTTACGGAACTTTGCCCGATTATGGGCTTTTGGCACCGTGCTCACCTGTCTGCCATAGTCGGTGCCACGACCCCCATTGACCCGGGCCAGGTCGCCATCACAAGCCGCCGTGGATCACACCCCCTCGTTCCACGGCGCTCCACAGAAGCCCCCGAAGCGTCGCACCCCGACCCGCAGGGGGCTTTTGTGCATCCGGGGGCGGGCCTCAGCGCTGTTCGGCGGTGCGGTCGCAGACGCGCATCTCGAACCAGGTGGTCTTGCCGCGCGGCAGCAGATCCACCCCCCACCGGTCGGAGAGTTTGTCGACGAGGAAGAGCCCTCGGCCGCTGGTGTCGAGTTCGTGCACGGGCATCAGACAGGGCAGGCCCCGCGACGGATCGCGCACCTCGATCCTGAGCCAGCCCCGGCGGCGCAGCATGCGCAGTCCGAAGGTGCGGGCGCCGGTGTGCCGCACGGCGTTGCCCACGAGCTCCGAGACGAGCAGCACCGCGTACTCCGCGGTCTGCGGGGAGAGCCCCCACTGGCGGAACACCACGCAGTGCGTGAGCCGCCGGGCCGTGGCGGCCGACTCCGGACGGGAGGGCAGCCGCACTTCCCCCTCCGTCGGATTCCCGAACAACTCCACGGCCTGGAACGCCTGTTCGTCCTCCACCGCCGACGTCCACCGCGCGGCGGCCGCACCTGCGCGCGACCGCGGTTGCTCCACATCCTCCAGCCCCGCCATGCCCCCCATCATGACCGCCCGAGAGGCCGTCCGCGGCCGTTCCCGTGGATTCGACCCACCCGTACCACCCTGCCCGGGGGTGCGGTTTGGCATATGCCCTTGGCGGCAAATACCTCGCCGCACCCCCTCCGACCTGCGGTGACGCGGTGCTTATGTCTGATCACCGGGCAATCGGAGCAAGGCCGCCCCCGGGCCCCGCCAGGGCCGGACCGATCCGCCCGGGAGGAGTACGCGCCAACTGGACGACCGTCAGAGGAACTTGGCCTTTCCGGGCCCCTCCTCGACGAAGCTGCGCATACCGCGCTCGCGGTCCTCGGTCGCGAACAGCCCGGCGAACCAGTTCCGTTCGACGGTC
Organism: Streptomyces altiplanensis; assembly: GCA_003719395.1. Lineage (GTDB taxonomy): Bacteria > Actinomycetota > Actinomycetes > Streptomycetales > Streptomycetaceae > Streptomyces > Streptomyces altiplanensis. The sequence continues at coordinate 7,816 of RHMC01000084.1, read as the reverse complement.
AGCCCGGTCTCCAGGTCCGTCTCCAGCCCCGCGTCGACGCACTCCTTCGCCGCGCGCAGCGCCAGCGCGGGCCCCTGCGCGAGCTTCGCCGCCCACGCGTGCGCCTGCTCGTACACCTCGGCCGCCGGCACCACCCGGTCGACCAGGCCGATCGCCAGCGCCTCGTCCGCCCGCACCTGGCGCCCGGTGAAGATCAGGTCCTTGGCCCTGGACGGGCCGACCAGCCGCGCGAGCCGCTGCGTGCCGCCCGCGCCCGGGATCAGGCCGAGGAGGATCTCGGGCTGGCCGAGCTTGGCGTTGTCCCCGGCGACACGGAAGTCGGCGCACAGGGCGAGCTCGCAGCCGCCGCCAGCGCGTAGCCGGTGACCGCGGCGACCATGGCTTGGGGATGCGGGCGACGGCGGTGAAGGCGTCCTGGAGGCCCTTGGACCGTACGACCATCGCCGCGTGGTCCATCGCCTGCATCTCCTTGATGTCCGCGCGCCGCGAACACCTTCTCGCCGCCGTAGAGGACCACGGCGCGCACGTCCTCGCGCCGGGCCGCCTCCTCGGCGAGCTCGCGCAGCCGGTCCTGGGTGGCGATGTCCAGCGCGTTCATCGGGGGGCGTGCCAGGCGGATGGTGCCGACGCCCTCGGAGACTTCGAGATTCACAGTCATACGAGCGAGGTTAGCCCCCGTTAACGACAACGGGCCCCGTGCTGTGGACAACAGCACAGGGCCCGTACGTACGGTGTGTGTTACTTCTTCCACTCCGCCCAGGACATGTTCCAGCCGTTGAGGCCGTTGTCCGGCTGGATCTGCTTGTCGTGGGAGTTCTTCACGACGACCACGTCACCGAGGATCGAGTTGTCGAAGAACCAGGCCGCCGGGGCCTGCTTGTCCCACCCGCCCCGCACGTCCCGCAGACCCACGCACCCGTGGCTGACGTTGGCCGACCCGAAGGTGCCCGCGCCCGCCCAGTAGTTGCCGTGGATGAAGGTGCCGGAGGTCGACAGGCGCATCGCGTGCGGCACGTCCTTGATGTCGTACTCGCCGCCGAAGCCGACGGTGGCGCCGTTCATGCGCGTCACCTCGTACTTCTCGCTGATCACCATCTGGCCGTTGTACGTCGTCGTCGACGGGGCGCCCGCGGTGATCGGGACGGTCTTGAGGACCTTGCCGTCGCGCTTGACCGTCATCGTGTGCGCCGCCGCGTCCACGACGCTGACCTGGCTGCGGCCGACCGTGAACTTCACGGTCTTGGTCTGCTTGCCGTACACCCCGGGCCGGCCCTCGACGCCGTCGAGGTTCAGCTTCAGCGTGACCTCGGTGCCCGCGGCCCAGTACTTCTCGGGGCGGAAGTCGAGGCGGTCGTTGCCGAACCAGTGGCCCTCGACCGGCACCGAGGGCTCGGCCGTCACCTTCACGGCCTTCTCGACGTCCTCGGGCGCGGTGATGCCGCGGCTGAAGCGCAGCGAGACCGGCATTCCGACGCCGACCGTCGAGCCGTCCTCGGGCGTGAAGTGGGCGACGAAGGTGTTCTTCGGCACGAGCGTGGTGAAGGTGGTGTCCTTCGCGGACTCGCGGCCCTCGGAGTCCTTCGCGATCGCGTGGACCTTGTACTTGGTCGCGGCGGCGAGGTGGTGTGCCGGCTCCCAGACGGTGCCGTCCTTGCCGATCTTCCCCTCGACCTCGTTGCCCTTGGTGTCCTCGACCCTGACGGACGTCAGCCTGCCCTTGTCCGCACCGATCTTCAGGGCCCCGCTGGTGGCGACGTTCTCCGCCTCGTCCTTGGGCGTGACCGTCACCACCGCCTGCGACGCCCTGGTGTCCCCGGCCTTCGCCGATCCGCCCTTGCCACCGTCCCTGCCGCCACCGGAGTCACTGCTTCCGCCGCACGCCGTCACCAGCAGCAGCACGGCGCCCAGCAGCAGAGCCAGCAGCCCCCGGCCCCCGTGCCGGGACGCGCGCCCCCGCAGCGCTCCGGTCGATATCCCCGATATCTGCTGCCTGTTCAATTCGGTGTTCTCCCCTCGCACGGCCTGGCCCCAGCCACGGCCCGCACCCCCACGCGCAGCAACAGCGCGCACGAGAAAAGGTAATCACACCGGGCGTGTCACGGACTCCCCCTGTATGTCACCGTTCAGTTCCAAGTGCCCGGGGGCAGGTACGGGCCCGCGCAGGTCAGCGAGGGTCACCGGAGAGCGGACCCGGCCTTCCAGCGGGCCCAGTCCATGTTCCAGCCGCCGAGGCCGTTGTCGGGAGCGACCTTCCGGTCGCGGGAGTTCACCACTTCCACCACGTCCCCGACGAGCGTGCGGTCGAAGAACCAGCCGCCCGGGGTGTCCGGGCTGCCGCCCTTCACATCGCGCAGCCCGATGCATCCGTGGCTCGTGTTGACCGATCCGAACGTCTCCGGCGGAGCCCAGTAGTTCCCGTGCAGGAAGGTCCCCGAATCCGTCAGCCGCATCGCGTGCGGGACGTCCGGGATGTCGTACTCGCCGCCGAAGCCGACGGTCCTGCCGTCCATCCGCGTCACGTCGTACAGCTCCGTGACGACCATCTTCCCGTTGTACGTCGTGCTCTTGGGCGCCCCGGCGCTGACCGGCACCTTCGCCAGCACCCTGCCGCCGCGCCGTACCACCATGGTGTGCTCCTCCGCGTCCACCGTCGACACCTGGGAGCGGCCGACCGTGAAACCGACGGCCTTGTGCTGGATGCCGAACACGCCGGGCGCGCCTCGACGTCGCGCAGCCGCAGGTCGACGCCGACGCGGGTGCCGGGCTTCCAGTAGTCGCGCGGCCTGAAGTCGAGGCGCTGGGCTCCGAACCAGTGGCCGGCCACCTCCACCGGCGGCTGCGAGGTCACCTTGATCGCGCGTTCGACGGCGGCCCGGTCGGCGACGGGCCGGTTGAAGGAGAAAGAAACGATCATGCCGGTGCCGACGGTGGACCGGTTCTCCGGTTTGAAGTAGCCGATGAAGCGGTGTTCGGGGACGATCGTCGTGAACGAGGTGTGCCGGGCGGAGCGCCGGCCGCGGCCGTCGACGGCGACCGCGTCGACCGTGTACTTGGCGGCCAGCCGCAGCGGTCCGCCGTCCGGCCGCCAGCTCCGTCCGTCGGCCGAGATCCGGCCCGTGACCTCCTGCTGGTCGGCGTCCTCGACCCGTACGACCTCGACCCGCTCCAGCCGCCCGTCGGCGACGCTCACTTCGATGCGGCCGTCGGCCCTGATGTCCTTCGCCCCGTTCCCGGGAACGATCCGGATGGCGTCCTGGGGCGAACGCGGTTTTCCGCCGAACACCGGTTCGCCGCCGGCCGTGCAGCCCGCGAGTCCGGCGATCAGCCCTGCCCCTGCCAGTACGGCGGCCAGGGCCGCCCGTGCGCGTCTCACTGCGTCTCTCACGTCCGACCCAACGATCTCCCCCCTGCGGTGGAAACGTGAGTACGACCTCTGTTGCGGGCAGAACAGGTGGGAGGACCACGCGAGGCAGCCGCGGCCGGGACGCCGCGGGGCCTCATGGATCCGTCGGTCCCAACGAGCCGCGGGAGGCTTACAGGTGTCCAGCGCACCCGAGCAGGAGGCAGTACAGGAGGCGGTGCGGGAGCCGGGGGACGACGGCCGGCCCGCCTGCGCCCCGGTCGCGGTCAACGGGCGGCGCCCCGGCCACGGCGCGGGCGGGCCACCCGTGTGGCCGGGCGCACCGACCCCCCTGGGGGCGCGTTTTCGCGTCGGCCCCGACGGGGTCGCCGGCACCAACTTCGCGCTGTGGGCGGGCGGGGCCGAAGCCGTCGAGGTGTGCCTCTTCGACGAGGACGGCACCGCGACGCGGTGCCGGCTGACCGAGCTGACGCACGAGATCTGGCACGGCTTCGTACCGGGCGTCCGCGCGGGCAGCGCTACGGCTTCCGCGTGCACGGCCGCTGGGACCCGTGGACCGGCGCCCGCTGGAACCACGCGAAGCTGCTCCTCGACGCGTACGCGCGGGCCGTCGACGCGCCGCCGGGAAAGGAGTACAGCACGCTGCCCGGTGAGGTGTACGGACACGTCAGGGACTGGCCGCAGCAGCACGTCGCGGACACCGTGCGCGACGACCGGGACTCGGCGCCGTACGTCCCCAAGGGCGTGGTCGTCCACGACGACGCGCCCGACGACGACTGGACGGACGACCGGCGGCCCAAGACGCCGTGGGCGGACTCGGTCATCTACGAGCTGCACGTGCGCGGCTTCACCAAGCTGCACCCGGGCATTCCCGAGGAACTGCGCGGTACATACGCCGGACTCGCGCACCCGGCGGCGGTGGAGCACCTCCAGCGGCTGGGCGTGACGGCGGTGGAACTGCTGCCGGTGCACCAGTTCGCCCACGAGGGCCACCTGTTGCGGCGGGGCCTGCACAACTACTGGGGCTACAACTCCATCGGGTACTTCGCGCCGCACGCCGCCTACGCGGCGACGGGGACGGCGGGGCAGCAGGTCGGCGAGTTCAAGGCGATGGTGCGGGCGCTGCACGCCGCCGGCATCGAGGTGATCCTCGACGTGGTCTACAACCACACGGCGGAGGCGGGCGAGCTGGGGCCGACGCTGTCGCTGCGCGGCATCGACAACCGCGGCTACTACCGCCTCCAGAACGATCCCAGGCGCTACGCCGACTACACGGGCTGCGGGAACACCCTGCACGTCGTGCAGCCGAACGTCCTGCGGCTGATCACGGACTCGCTCAGGTACTGGGTCACCGAGATGGGCGTGGACGGCTTCCGCTTCGACCTCGCGGCGGCGCTCGCGCGCTCGATGCACGACGTCGACATGCTGTCGCCGTTCCTCGCGGTGATCGCGCAGGACCCGGTGCTGCGGCGCGTGAAGCTGATCGCCGAGCCGTGGGACGTGGGCAGCGGCGGCTACCAGGTGGGCGCCTTCCCCCCTCTCTGGACGGAGTGGAACGACCACTACCGGGACGCCGTGCGGGACTTCTGGCGGGGCGCGCTGCCGGATGTGCGGGACCTAGGGTACCGGCTGTCGGGGTCGAGCGATCTGTACGCGTGGGGCGGCCGGCGCCCGTACGCCTCGGTCAACTTCGTCACCGCGCACGACGGCTTCACGCTGCGGGACCTCGTGTCGTACCACCACAAGCACAACGCGGCGAACGGCGAGGGCAACCGGGACGGGACGGACGACAACCGTTCGTGGAACTGCGGCGCCGAGGGCGAGACGGACGACGCCGGGGTGAACGAGCTGCGCAGGCGGCAGCTGCGCAACCTGGTGACGACGCTGCTGCTGTCGACGGGAGTGCCGATGCTCGTCGCGGGCGACGAGATGGGGCGCACGCAGGGCGGCAACAACAACGCGTACTGCCAGGACAACGAGGTCAGCTGGATCGACTGGTCGCTCCTGGAGGAACCCGGCTGGCGGGAGCTCTTCGAGCTGACGTCCCGCCTGCTGAGGCTGCGCCACGCGCATCCGGTGCTGCGCCGCCGCGCCTTCTTCTCCGGTAGGGCCCAGGCGGCGGACGGGCTGCGCGACCTGGCGTGGTTCACCCCGCGCGGCGAGGAGATGACGGAGCAGGACTGGTACGCCCCGGCGTCGACCCTGGGGATGTACCTGTCGGGCCGCGACATCCCGGGCCGTGACGCGCGCGGCGCGAAAATCACGGACGACAGCTTTCTCGCCATTCTGCACGCGGGGCACCGCCCGGCGAGCTTCCTGCTGCCCGGCCCGCCGTGGGCACGTACGTACGAACTGGTCGTCGACACGTCACGGGAGAGCCAGGAGAGCCCTCCGGGAACGGCGCACGCGGGCGGCGAGGTGATCACCGCGGCGGCCAGATCGGTGCTCTTGCTGAAGGCGCGTACGGCGTAAAACCACTGAGCGGTGTCAGTGGCGAACCGTAGGCTCGATCGTGATGACCGGAACGGACGCACCCTCCAAGGAACGATCGGCCGTACGTTCGCTGCTGCGCCTGTGGCCCTACGTACGGCCGGTGCGAGCGCGCCTGGCCTGCGCGGCCCTCGTCGCGGTGCTGGCCTCCTGCCTCGGCCTGGTCATCCCGCTCGTCCTGAAGTGGATCGTGGACGGCCCGGTCGCGGACCGGGACCCGGGCGGGGTGTGGCTCGGGGCGCTGTACCTGCTGCTGCTCGGGCTCACGGAGGCGGCGCTCTTCGGGCTGAGGCGGTGGCTGGTGGCGCGGCCGCTGGCGGGGGTGGAGGCGGCGATGCGGGGCGATCTGTACCGGCATCTGCAACGGCTTCCGGTGGCCTTCCACGACCGGTGGCCGTCGGGGCAGTTGCTGTCGCGGGGGACCACGGACCTGATGCTGCTGCGGATGTTCCTCGCGTTCCCACTGACGTTCCTGCTGGTCAACGGGGTGACGATCCTGGTGGGGGTCGTCATTTTGCTGCTCCAGCAGTGGTCGCTGGGACTGGTACTGCTGGCGCCCGTGATCCCGCTGGTGGTGCTGTGCTCGGTCTTCGAGGCAAAGTACTCGCTGGTCGCGCGGCGCTCGCAGGACCAGGTCGGCGACCTGACGACCGTCGTCGAGGAGAGCGTGCTCGGCATCCGCGTCATCAAGGGGTTCGGGCACAACCGCAGCCAGGCCCACGCCTTCCGGGAGCTGTCGCTGAAGCTCCGGGGCACCGAGCTGTCCAAGGCCCGGCTGCTCGCGGGGATCTGGGCGACGATCACCGCCCTGCCGGAACTGGCCGTCGGGGCCGCGCTGGTGCTCGGGACGGTGCAGGTCGCCGACGGCGTGCTGTCGGCGGGCACGCTGGTGGCGTTCCTGTCCACGGCGCTGGCGCTGCGCTGGCCGGTGGAGTCGATCGGTTTCCTGCTCGCGATCAGCCAGGACGCGGCGACGGCGACCGAACGGTACTTCGAGGTGATGGACGCGCGGGAGGAGGCGGAAGGGGCGGAAGGGGCGGAAGGGGCGGAGGAGAACGGGCCTTCCTCCGGCGCGGGCCCGGTTGCGGGCCCGGTTGCGGCCCCGGCCCCGGGCCCGGTGGCTCCCGGGCGCGGGATCGTCTTCGACGGGGTCGAGTTCCGGTACCCCGACGCGCCCGAAGGGGCTCCGCCCGTCCTCGCGCACATCGATCTGCACGTACGGCCGGGCGAGACCATGGCCCTCGTCGGAGCCACCGGCAGCGGCAAGACCACGCTCACCACGCTCGTACCACGGCTGCACGAGGTGACGGGCGGGCGGATCACGCTCGACGGGACGGACATCACGGCCATGCCGCGCGAGCGGCTGCGGGAGCTGGTGTCCGTCGCCTTCGAGGAGCCCACGCTGTTCTCGGCGAGCGTCGGGGAGAACGTACTGATGGGGGCGGGGCGGGGCGCGGGCGAGGCCGATCTGGCGCGCGCGCTGGACACCCGCCAGGCCGGTTTCGTGCACCGGCTGCCCCAGGGCACGGCCACGCAGGTCGGCGAGCAGGGCCTGAGCCTGTCGGGCGGGCAGCGGCAGCGGCTCGCGCTGGCCAGGGCGGTGGTGGGCAGGCCGCGTTCCTCGCGCTCGACGATCCGCTGTCGGCGCTCGACGTGCACACGGAAGCCCTGGTGGAGGCGGCGCTGCGGCGCGTACTGGAGGACACCACCGCGCTCGTCGTCGCGCACCGGCCGTCGACCGTGCTGCTCGCCGACCGGGTGGCGCTGCTGTCCGGCGGCCGCATCACGGCCGTGGGCACCCACCACGAACTGCTGCGCACCAGCGACGAGTACGCCTGGCTGATGTCGGGAGCCGAAGCCGGCGGGAAGAAGGACGACGGGGAGGGCGCATGACGACCACCGCGGACAACCGCTCCGCCGCCGGCACCGGGCCGGAGCCCGAACCGGACCCCGGCGCGGCCCCGG